>VHCL01000003.1 GCA_016871725.1 Verrucomicrobiota bacterium
TCGCCGTGCTCGGCTGGGCCTGCAGCCGGGGCATCACGCCCGTGCCGGCGGCGAACCCGTCTTGTGTCCCCCGCATCAATCCCGTCACCGACCTCTGGGCTCGTCTGCGGCTCATGCGGCTGGACCGGGATCTCTGGCGGGCCAGCTGGGGCAACGCCGGTTTCTTCTTCGTCGCCGCGCTGGTGCAGATGAACCTCGTCATCCATGCGCAGGATGTGCTGGCGCTGAGCAAGTCCCAGAACGCGTACCTCACGCTCTCGCTGGCCCTCGGCATCGGCTTCGGCAGCGTCACGGCCGGGTACGCCTCTCGGGGACGCATCGAGTACCGCCTCGTCCCGGCCGGTGCGGCAGGTCTTGCGCTGTGCGCGGTGCCGCTCGGCTTGGCCGGCGTCGGCCTGACCGGTTTCGTCGTCAGCCTCGTCGGCCTGGGCTTCTTCGCCGGCCTCTTCATCGTCCCGATCGCCGCCGTGTTGCAGCATCGGCCGGCGCCGGAGGACAAGGGCGCCGTCCAGGGCGCCGCGAACGTGCTGAGTTTCGTCGGCATCCTCGGCGCCGCCGGCGTGCAGTGGCTGGCTTCGACCTGGCTGGGACTCACCTCCGGGGAACTCTTCTGGGCTTGTGGCGCGGCCGCGCTGGCCACGGGCGCCTATGCCGCTATTTCTCGCGGCCGGTTCATCGAGGCCGAGCCTCGCTGAGGCGTCCGCTCGCTCAGACCGTCGCCAGCACGCGCTGCTTGATCTCGGCGACGGGCATCGCGTTGAGCAGGACGGGCGAGAGGCGGTTCTCGTTGATCCGCGGGAGCTCCGTGAGGTGCTCGCTGAGGACGAGGTTGCGGTTCGCGGCGACCTCGTCGACGCGGTCCACGGGCGTGAAGCGAGGGGTCGACTTGAGGACCTCGGGATTAGTGCGGATGAGCTCGCCGATGGCCAGCACGACCTCGGCGAAGCGGTCAAGCTCGTCCTTGGTGTAGGATTCGGTCGGTTCGATCATCAGGCCGAAGACCTCGGGGAAGGCGACGGTCGGAGCGTGGAAGCCGAAGTCGAGGAAGAGCTTGCCGACACGGGCGATGATGCCGGCGCGCGGGATACCGGCGGCCTCGATGCGCTTGAAGTCCTCTTCGGTGAGCGTGAGGATGAACTCGTGCATGCGCGGCACGCCGTCGGCTGCGGCCGGCAGGGACGGGAAGGACTTGCCGAGCTTCGAGAAGAGGTAGCGGCTGGAGAGGACGGACATCGCGGCCATGCGGCGGACGCCCTCCTTGCCGAGGCGCTGCAGGTAGGTGTAGACGCGCACCTTGTGGGCGAAGTTGCCCCAGTGGCGGTGGAAGGAGCCGATACTGTGCTTCGGCTTCACGGCCACGTAGGTGTCGCCGCGCTTCTCGATCTGGTAGCCCGGGAGGAAGTCGACGAGGCGCCCGGACACGGCCACGATGCCGTCGCCGGGGCCGCCGCCGCCGTGCGGGACGGTCCAGGTCTTGTGCAGGTTGTTGTGGACGGCGTCGACGCCGAGGGCGCCGAGGTTCACCCAGCCCGCGATGGCGTTCATGTTGGCGCCGTCCATGTAGACGAGGCCGCCGACGCGATGGATCTCGTCGGCCATCTTCTTGAAGTCGGTCTCGAAGACGCCGGAGGTGTTCGGGTTGGTCACCATCATGCCCGCGATGCGCGGACCGAACTCGGCGATCTTCGCGGCGAAGTCGGCCTGGTCGACCCGGCCGTCGGGGGCGGATTTCAGGAGCACGATGCCCGAGGGCGAGCCGTCGGGATTGCGCTTGGTGGCGTAGCCGGCCGTGGTGGCCGTGGCGAAGTTCGTGCCGTGGGCGGTCGTCGGGATGAGGATGATGTCGCGGTGCTGGCCATGGTGACGGTGGTAGGCCTGGAAGAGTTTGAGGCCGACGAGTTCGCCTTGGGCGCCGGCGACGGGCTGGGTGGTCAGGCCGGCGAGGCCGGTGACCTTGCGGAGCCATTCCTGGATCTGCCAGAGGAGCTCGAGCGAGCCCTGCGCGTCTTCGGCGGGCGCCTGCGGGTGCAGGCCGGTGAAGCCCGGCAGGCCTGCGGCCCAGTCGTTGATGTGCGGGTTGTACTTCATCGTGCACGAACCGAGCGGGAAGCAGCCGGTGTCGGGCGAGACGTTGAGTTCACCGAGCTTCGCGTAATAGGCCTTGAGTTCGGCGAGCGGGAAGGAGGGCAGGCCCACGGCGTCTTGGCGGAGCAGGCCGGCGGGGACTTCGGCGAGGGCCTTCGTGCCCGCGGACTGGCCGTACAGACCTTCGAAGAAGGCCACGAGCTGGTCGGTGTCGGCGGCGGTCTGGAGGTCGCTGAAGGATATCTTGAGCAGCGAGCAGTTGCAGGGGGTGCGTCCGGTGATGTCGACGCCCACGTGCAGTCCGGCGGCGCGGCCCTTGGCGATGACGGCGGCGGCCGGCTCGGGGAGCATCAGGCTGAACTCGTTCCAGAAGGCCTGGTCGGCGTAGCAGACCTTGAGACCCGGGATGTTGTGCAGCTTGGCGGCGGCGCGGCGGGCCTGGTCGCGGCCGGCGACGCAGGCGGCGGCCATGCCGGCTTCGCCGCGGGCGAGGATGGCGGCGCCGGCGATGGTGGCGATGAAGGCCTGGTTGGAGCAGATGTTGGACGTGGCCTTGTCCTTGCGGATGTGCTGCTCGCGGGTGGACATCACCATCACGATGCAGTCACGGCCGGCGTTGTCCTTGGCCTTGCCGACGAAGCGACCGGGAGTCTCGCGGACCTCGTTCTTCTTGTCGGCGTGGTGACGGACGGCGAAGATGCCGAGGCCGGGGCCGCCGAAGTTGGCGCCGATGGCGAGGTGCTGGCCTTCGCCGACGAGGATGTCGGCGCCCTTGCGGCCATACTGCGCGGGCGCCTTGAGGCCGCCGGTGGCGAGGAGCATCGGGTCGATGACCGCGATGGACTTCACGCCGGCGTCGGCGCAGGCGTCGGTCAGGACGTCGACGTCCTCGAGGAGCCCGAGGGCGTTGACCTGCGGGAAGATCACGGCGGCGAGCTGCTTGCCGAGGCGGGCGGCGGCGGCGGCGATGCCGGCGGCGGAGAGGCGGCCGGTCGCGTCCTCGGGGGCGAGGTATTCCAGCTTCACCGTGGTGTCGGCGACGTGGGTGCGCAGGACTTCGAGGTCGGTCGGCAGGAGGTTGCCGGCGACGAGCACGGTGTTGGCTTCGGCGTCGCCCATGCGCACGGCGCAGACGGCGGCCTCGAAGAGCGCGCTGGCGCGGTCGTAGAGCGAGGAATTGACGGCTTCGAAACCGGTCAGCTGGGCGAGCGTGGACTGGTAGATCCAGTGGGTGATCAGCGTGCCCTGCGAGCGCTCGGGCTGGTAGGGGGTGTAAGAGGTCGTCAGGTTACGGATCGAGCAGACGTGGCCGACGATCTCATGCGTGCGGTAGACCTGGAGGCCGTCGCCGAGGAAGGCGGTCTTGACGGAGTTCTTCCGCGAGAGCGCTTCCATGCGGTCCGCCAGGGCCTGATAGCTGAGCTCCTCGGGCAGGTCCTGGGGGCCGGCGAACTGCACCGCGCGGTCGATGTGCGCGTACATGTCCGGGAAGTCTCTCGACCCGACGGCGGCGAACATCGCCTGGATGTCGGCTTCGGTCGCCGGGATGTAATGGCGGGCGAGTTCGCGGGAGATCTTGGACGGATCGTAGGGCAGTTGAGCCATGGAGGTGACGAAGGTTTTTGAAGGAGGAAACGGGTGTCGCAACCGCCCACCAAGGGAGGGTGGGGGTATTAGAGAATCAGGGTTTCGGCATAAGGTTTGGCAACCCCTGCGGAGGCTTGTGAATAAGTCGTCGGACCGAGGTGCGTTGCCATCCGCGTCCGGGCCGCCATCGTCGCCTGATGACCAAGCAGGAACGAGCTGATTACGTGGGCAAGGAGCTCGCGAAGCTCTATCCCGAGACGCCCGTGCCGCTCGACCACACGGACGCCTTCACGTTGCTGGTGGCGGTGGTGCTGTCGGCCCAGTGCACCGACAAGAAGGTCAACGAGGTCACGCCGGCGCTCTTCGCCGAGGCCGGCACGCCCGCCAAGATGGCCAAGATGACCGAAGCGAGGGTGCTGACGCTGATCCGTCAGCTCGGGCTGGCCCCGCAGAAGTCCAAGGCCCTCGTCGGCCTGGGCAAGATGCTCATGGCCAAGCACGGCGGGCAGGTGCCGCGGACCTTCGAGGCACTGGAAGAGCTTCCCGGCGTCGGCCACAAGACCGCCTCCGTCGTGATGGCGCAGGCCTTCGGCGTGCCGGCCTTCCCGGTCGACACCCATATCCATCGTCTGGCGAAGCGCTGGAAGCTCAGTCCCGGCAAGTCCGTCGAACAGGTCGAGAAGGACCTCAAGCGCCTCTTCCCCGAGGACAGCTGGAACCAGCTGCACCTCCGGATCATCTTCTACGGCCGCGAGCACTGCACCGCGCGGGGCTGCGACGGCAAGACATGTGGGATATGCGGAAGGCTGAATAGAGTGCTGAATTGATCGCTGAATGGAGGGCTGAGTGGAGGACTGAATAGATTTAAAAACAGAATGAGGCGACTGGATCGCATCCATTCAGCCCTCCATGCGGTCCTCCACGCTGCCCTCAACTCAGTCCTCAATTCTGATCTGTTACTTCACCAACGCCTCATGCTTCGCCCGGAACTCGTCGCTCCAGGCGGCGGGCTGATGGGTCGCGCCGTCCATGCGGCAGACGGTGCGGGAAGCCTTGGCGTGCAGGACGGTGAAGTCGGCGCTGCGGAACTCGAAGTCGACCGTGAGGCCCGCGGCGCGGACCTTGCGGACGCTCATGATCAGCTTCACGTCGCACTCCGGGCGGATCGGCGCGAGGTAGTGCAGGTCGATGTCACGGACGACCACGTAGACGTCGGGGGCGACGGCCGGGTCGAGCGTGTCCTTGCCCATCATCGCTACGAACATCGTCTTCTGGGCGCGCTCCATCAGCAGCACGTAATGCGAGTGGTGGAGGATGCCGAGGCCGTCGGTCTGGTCGAACCAGGTCTTCATCGTGACGACGAAGGTCTTGTCGGGCTGGAGTCCGTCGGCGGGCATGGGAAGAGGGATGCGGCGAAAGCCGCCCGGGGCAAGCGAACCCTTTACTTCTTCCGGAACGTCGCCGCCAGGCGGTCGAGTTCGGCCCACGTGTCGACGGCGGGCTTCAGGCCGAGGTCGCGGCGGGCGGCGGAGACGTCGTACCAGTGGTCCTTGGCGAGCTCGACGGCGACGAAGCGCGTCATGGGCGGCTCGCCCTTGAGCCGGCAGAGCGTCCAGACGCCTTCGAGCAGCGCGCCCAGCCAGTAGGCCGCGCGCTGGCTGATCCGACGGGTGACGGGCTTTTCGCCGGCGCCCACCAGCAGGCGGTTGATGAACTCCCAGAGCTTCACGGGTTCGCCTTGCGAGAGGAAGTAGGCTTTCCCGTTCGCGCGGCCGGCGAGGAGCGCGTCGAGGGCGCCGAGGTGCGCGTCGGCCGCGGTGTCGACGTGGGTGACGTCGACTCGGTTCTCGCCGTCGCCGACGATGCGGAGCCGGCCGGCGCGGGCGCGGGCGAGAATCCGGGGAAAGATGTGCGGGTCGCCCGGGCCCCAGATCAGGTGCGGGCGGAGCGCGCAGACCTTGAGTTGGTCCGAGGCGGCCTTGAGCGCGACCTCCTCGGCGACCGCCTTCGTCTCCGCGTAGGCGCAGAGCCAGTTATCGCCGTAAGGCAGGGACTCGTCGGCGCCGCGGAAGGCCTCGCCGTTGAAGACGACGCTCGGGGTGCTCGTGTGCACGAGGGCGCGGACGCCGTGGGCCCGGCAGGCGGCGACGACGTGCGAGGTGCCGGCGACGTTGATGCGCAGGTATTCCTCCCACGGACCCCAGACGCCCGCCTTGGCGGCGACATGGAAGACGTAGTCGCAGTCCTTCGCCGCGGCGTCGACCGCCGCGCGGTCGCCGAGGTCGCCGCGATGGAACTCGACCTGACGGGCGAACTCGCCGGCGGGCGGGGTGCGGCCGAACACGCGGACGCGGTAGCCGCGCGCGAGGCAGCGGCGCGCCACGGCCTGACCGAGGAAGCCGGCGCCGCCGGTGACGAGGACGAGAGGGGTGTTCATCGGGCGAGGCGGGCGGTCCACTCCTTCGCGAGCCGGAGGCGGTGGATCTTGGCGTTGTGACGGACGTCGACCGGCAGGGCGCGCTGGAAGACGATGTGCTTCACGCGTTCGGCCAGCGGATTGACGCGGGCCAGCTCGCGCAGTTCGGCGATGAGGCGGGCGCGGGAGGCCTCATCCGCCGGGAAGGCGCCGGCGCGCGGTTCGACCACGAGCGCGGGGGTCTGCGCGGGGGCTTCGCCGAGACCGATGAGCGCGCAGCGGAAGACCTGCGGGTGCTGGCGGAAGGCCGGTTCGAGGGATTCCGTAGGCAGGTCGCCGTCGGGCGTGCGCACCTTTTCCACGCGTCGTCCCAAGAAGAACAGCCGTCCTGCCGCGTCGACCCTGCCTAGGTCGCCCATGCGATGCCAGACACGGTCGCCGTCGGCGATCTTCGCCCCACGGGTCGCCTCGGGCAGGCCGTCGTATTCACGGGTGACGCTCGGCCCCGTCGCGATGATCTCGCCGATCTCGCCGACGGCGCACAGCGTCGTGTCTGCGAGCGTGCCGACGGGGCCGTCCTTCTCGCGGATGACGCGGATCTCGACGCCGCTCACCGGACGGCCCACGCAGGTGCCTTCACCGTGCAGGGCGCGTCGGCGCGCCTCGCCCAGGAGTTCGTCGGCCGTGATCGTCGTGACCGGCAGGCATTCCGTCGCGCCGTAGGGAGTGTGCGTGACGCAGTGCGGCGCGATGACGCGCAGCTTGGCGAGCAGTTCGCCCGAGACCGGGGCGCCGGCGATGAGCAGGCGACGCAGGTCGGGCAGCTGCAGGCCCCGTGCTTCGCAGTGGTCGGCGACCTTGCCCCAGATGGCAGGCGAGCCGAAGGAGCAGGTGACCTTCTCCGCGATCAGCGCCGCCACGAGCGGGGCGGGGTCGGCGGCGAGCGGCTTGGACGCGTCGAGGAGCGGCGTGACGGTCGTCGTCCCGAGGGCCGGATTGAAGAGCGCGAAGAGCGGCAGCATCGCCATGTCCGTCTCGCCCGGGCGGATGCCGTAGGTGGCTCGGACCAGTTCGATCTGCGCGTCGAACATCCCGTGCGTGTAGCAGACGCCCTTGGGGGCGCCGGTGGAGCCGGACGTGAACAGGATCGCCGCGAGCGCGTCGGGGCCGACCTCGGCCAGCGGACGAGGAGCCGCCGGGGGTACGGCGAGGGCTTGGCGCCAGGCGGAGCCGCCGACGGTCACGCGCGTGCGGAGGTCGAGGAAGGCCGCGAAGGGCAGGCGGCTGAGCAGGGTGGCCGCGCGGACGCCGACGAGCGCGGTCGGGCGGGAGCGGCGGACGCAGTCGAGGAAGGCTGACCAGCCCATGCCGGGGTCGATCGCGACCGGCACGGCGCCGAGCTTCAGCAGGGCGAACATCCCCACGATCAGGTCGTGCCCGGGGCGGACCGCGAGCAGGACGCGGTCGCCGGCGGCGAGGCCGGCCCGGACGAGATACGCGGCCGCGGCGTCGCTCTCTTGGTCGAGTCGTCGGAAAGTACGGGACTCGTGGCGGACTTCCCCGGTCGGAAGGGCCGCGACGGGCGATTTAGTGGCCGGATCATCCGGACGCTCGGTGGCCGCGATCCGCAGATGACGGGCGACATTGCTTCCGGGGACGTTCATGGCCTGCAAATGAAGAAGCCCCGAAACCGGGGCTTCTGCAAGGGCTAGTTGCCGGCTTAGTAGTCGGTCAGGGTCACCGCGCCCCAGAAGAGCGTGATGCGGTCGCCGGAGGTGGCGCGGCGAGTGGAGAACTCGCTCATGTTGGCGCCGACGGTGGCCTTCTGGTTCGGGGCGTAGGAGCCGGATTCGACGGTCACGAGGCCGAGGAAGTTGTGCGAAGGCTCCATCGAGACGTTCTTGCCGTGGTAAGGGGTGTCGTAGGTCGTGCAACCGACGAGGGCGGCGGAAGCGATTAGGGTAGCAAGGGCGAGCTGCTTCATAATGGGGTGAGCGCCGATGATTGGCGGGGGGTCGGGCGCTGACAAGTCAGAACCATTCACGAAGCGGCCCAGTTCCGCCAGAGGGTGACCAGTTCCGGGCCGCGGAAGAACCAGACCGCCCCGGCCACGGCCATGCTGGGCACGAAAGGCACCACTCCGGCGTATTCTTCCCCCTTGATTTTGGCTTGGATGAGGCCTGGCAGGACGGTGATGACCCCGACGACCGACCCTCCGAAAAGGCAGAAAACCGCCCCTTGCCACCCGCAGAAGGCCCCCACGCCGGCGCAGAGGATGATGTCGGCCTCGCCCATGGCCTCCCGGCCGGCCAGGACCGTCCCGATGGTCCGGATCCACCAGACCAAGGCGGTGCCGGCGGCGACCCCGAGGAGGGCGTCCATCAGCGCCCGGAAGCGGTTCACGGCCTCGATGGCGTGGGCGGTCTCGCCATGGATCGAGGGCGCGAGCATCGCGGCCAGCAGGCCGGTGCCGACCAAGGCGAAGTTCGGCGCGTCCGGCACCGTCATGTCATCGAGGTCGCAGCCCGAAAGGACCACGAGCAAGGGCAGGAACACGCAGGCGACCAAGGCCTTGGCGGGCGGGAGATAAGACCAGGCCGCGACGAAGAGCAGGGCGGTGATCAGCTCGACGAGGGGATAGCGGACGGAGATCCCCGCGCCGCAGCACTTCGCCCGGCCGCGCAGGGCGAGCCAGCCGAAGAGCGGGATGTTGTACCAGAACGGGATCGGTTCGCCGCAGGCGCAACGCGAGCCCGGGGTGACGATCGATTCGCCCTTGGGCAGGCGATGGATGCACACGTTGAGGAAGCTGCCGACGCAGGCGCCGAAGACGCCGGCGGTCAGCGCGGCGAAGCCGGGATGCAGCTGGGCGAAATTCCGAAGGTCGGCGAGCGTCATGGTCAGGGGGCGGTTTCGCCGAGCGCGGCGCGCATCGGGGCGTCCGGAGGCAACATGCCGTTCCAGAGCCGGAAGGCGAGCGCGCCCTGCCAGCGGAGCATCGCGCGGCCGTCGCAACCCGCGACGCCGCGTTCCCGGGCGTCCCGGAGCAGCCGGGAGGGTTCGGTCCCGTAGGTCGTGTCGAAGACGAACTGGCCGGCGGCCAGCTGCCCGGCCGGAAGGGGCGAGGCGTCCGCCGGCTTGAGCCCGAGCGTCGTGCAGTTGACGATCACCGCATCGGCCGCGGCCTTGATCTCCGCGAGCCCGGCGGCGCGCACGCGCGCGTCGGCGAGCGAGGCGGCGAGGTCGGCGGCCTTGGCCGCGTCGCGGTTGTGCAGGTGCAGCGACGCGCAGCCGTCGGCGAGGCAGGCGGCGGCGACGGCGCGGGCGGCCCCGCCGGAACCGAGCAGGACCACCGGCCGGCCCCGGGTCGTGCCGCCCGTGCGTTCGCGCAGCGCCTCGAGGAAGCCTTGGCCGTCGGTCGTGTGGCCGTCCCAGCCGGCGGGCGTGCGCACGAGCGTGTTCACGGAGGCGGCGCGGCGGGCTTGCGGCGAGAGCGTCGCGACGAGCGTCAGCGCCTGGACCTTGTGCGGGACGGTCAGGTTGAGGCCGGCGAAGCCCCGGGCGTGCAGGAGGGTCAGCGCTTCCGGCAGCTCCTCGGCGCGGACGTGCAGGCGATGGTAGCGCACGCCCGCGAGGCGCGGATGCGCAGGGGCGAGCTGCGTCAGGGCGGCGTTGTGCATCGCCGGGCTGAGCGAATGCGCGATCGGGTCGCCGAGCACGCCGAGCTGGCCGGGCGCGAAGGCGGCCGTCCGCAGGTCGGCCAGCGTGAGGGTGTCAGGCGCGCTCATCGGTCTGTTCCAAGGCGTGGACGAAGCTGAGGAAGAGGCGGCTGCTGCGGTCGTCGCCCTGCGCCTCGAACTGCGAGACCAGGTTGCGGCAGCAGCGGGCGAGCGTCTGGCGCGTCGTCACCGGCCGGAGGAACGCTTCGTCGGCGGGCAGCTGATTGTCGAGCAGCAGCAGCTGGACCTCCGCGCGGGTGCGGAAGGCGCCGCCCTCGTAGCAGTCGACGTACAGCGGTTCGCGGCCGCGGAAGACGCCGACCATGAAACGGCCGGGCAGGCCGACGGGCTCGACGGGCAGGCCGAGGCGGCGGGCGACGAGCAGGAAGATCAGGCACAGCGAGATCGGGATGCCGCGCCGGCTGCGGATCACCTGGGAGAGCAGGGAGGAGGCCGGGATCGCGAAGCTCTCCTGCGCGCCGCGGTAGCCTTCCTCGCCGAAGATCACGCGGCAGAGCAGGCGGCATTTCCCGCGGACGTCGAGCGGCTCGGCGATGAGCTCGCGGGTGCGTTCGGCGAGGCGGTCGAGTTCGGCGGAATAGGCGTCGTCGGCCAGCGAAGGGTCGGTCGCCCGCTCGAGCAGGAGGCAGGCTTCCTCGAGGTCGCAGTGCGCGTCGCGGACGTGGGCGAGGAAGGCGTGGGCGGCGGCCTCCGGAGTGCGCAGGTCGGCGAGCAGCAGCCGGGCGTGGGCGGCCAAGGCCTCGTCCTTGGCCAAGGTCTCCAGCCAGAGGACGCCGGGCAGGCCGGCGGCCTTGAGCCTGGCGAGCACGGCTTGCCTGACGACCGGCGAAGGGTCGTCGAGGAGGCGCCCCAAGGTCGCCAGCTCCGCGTCGTGCGTCATGACGGTCTTCTACCTTCGGCCCGGCGGCTTGGGCAACAAGGGAGTCCGTCGTCCGGCGTCTTTTCGGGGTTGACGGCCGGAGCGACAACTCGTCGCCCGCGGGACGCAATGTCGCGACGTTGTCCCGCCGCCCCCGTGATTCGCCGCGGTTTGCGGCCCGGAATCGGGGCCTTGGCTTTGGAACGCCCGGTGCATCAAGGTCGGCATGACCACTCCTTACGGCAACCTGACCGAGAAGACCGCCGAAGCCCTGCAGCAGGCGCAGAGCGAGGCGATGCAGCGCCGCAACCCGGCGCTCGAACCCGCGCACCTCCTCCACGGACTGCTCGCGCAGGAAGGCGGCGTGACTTCCTCGCTGCTCCGCCGCGCCGGCAAGGACGAGGCCGCGCTGGCCACCGCCGTCGCCGGCCAGCTCGCCCGCCTGCCGAAGCTCGCGCAGGCCGCCGGTCAGCCCGGGCTCTCCTCCGAGACGCACGCGCTGCTGCTCAAGGCCAAGGACGAGGCCGAGACGATGAAGGATGATTTCGTCTCCGCCGAGCACGTCCTCCTCGCGCTCGCCGAGACGCCCTCGCTCCGTCCGTCTTTCTCCGCCGTCGGCTTCGACCGCAAGGGGATCCTCGCCGCCCTCCAGGCCGTGCGCGGCTCGCAGCGCGTGACCTCGGCCAACCCCGAGGCCACCTACGAGGCCCTGGCCAAGTACGGGCAGGACCTCACGGCCCGCGCCCGCTCGGGCAAGATGGATCCCGTCATCGGCCGCGACGAGGAGATCCGGCGCGTGATCCGCATCCTTTCCCGCCGCACCAAGAACAACCCCGTGCTCATCGGCGAGCCCGGCGTCGGCAAGACCGCGGTCGTCGAGGGACTCGCCCAGCGCATCGTCAACGGAGACGTGCCCGAAAGCCTCCGCGACAAGACCGTGTTCGCCCTCGACATGGGCGCGCTCATCGCCGGCGCGAAGTACCGCGGCGAGTTCGAAGAACGTCTCAAGGCCGTGCTCGGCGAAGTGAAGTCCGCCGAGGGGGGCGTCCTGCTCTTCATCGACGAGATGCACACCCTCGTCGGCGCCGGCAAGGCCGACGGCGCGATGGACGCCGCCAACCTCCTCAAGCCCATGCTGGCCCGCGGCGAGCTCCATTGCATCGGCGCCACGACGCTCAAGGAGTTCCGCGAGCACGTGGAGAAGGATCCCGCGCTCGAACGCCGCTTCCAGCAGGTCCTGGTCGACCCGCCCAGCGTGCCCGACACGGTCTCGATCCTCCGCGGCCTCAAGGAGCGCTTCGAGGTGCACCACGGCGTGCGCATCGAGGACGCCGCGCTCGTCGAGGCGGCCACGCTCTCCGACCGCTACATCACCGCGCGCTTCCTGCCCGACAAGGCCATCGACCTCGTCGACGAGGCCTGCGCCCAGATCCGCACCGAGATCGACAGCGTCCCGCAGGAGCTCGACGCGCTCAACCGGCGCGTGCTCCAGCTCGAGGTCGAGGAGTCCGCCTTGAAGAACGAGACGGACGAGGCCTCCAAGGCTCGGCTCGCCGTGCTCCGCAAGGAGCTCGGCGCCGCCCGCGAGGAGCAGACCGCTTTCCGCGCCCGCTGGGTCGCCGACAAGGAGGCCGTGACCAAGGTCCGCGCCTCCCGCGCGCAGCTCGAGGACGCCCGGTCCGCGATGGCCAAGGCCGAGCGCGCCGGCAAGCTGGAGGAGGTCGCCAAGCTCCGCTACGGCACCATCCCCGAGCTCGAGAAGGAGGTCGCCAGCCTCGAAGGGACCGCGAAGTCGGCCTCGGGGCTCTTCCGCGAGACCGTCACGCCCGAAGAAGTCGCCGAAGTCGTCGCCCGCTGGACCGGCGTGCCCGTGAGCAAGCTGCTCGAAGGCGAACGCCGGAAGATCCTGCGTCTGCCCGAAAACCTGAAGGCCCGCGTCGTCGGCCAGGACGAGGCCGTGCGCGTCGTCGCCGAAGCCGTGCAGCGCTCCCGGGCCGGCGTCCAGGATCCCCGCCGCCCCGTCGGTTCGTTCCTCTTCCTCGGTCCCACCGGCGTCGGCAAGACCGAGCTCGCCAAGGCGCTCGCGACCGAACTCTTCGACAGCGAGAAGTCGATGATCCGCCTCGATATGTCCGAGTACATGGAGAAGCACGCGGTCTCCCGGCTCGTCGGCGCGCCTCCCGGCTACGTCGGCCATGAGGAAGGCGGCCAGCTCACCGAGGCCCTCCGACGCCACCCTTACGCCGTCGTCCTCCTGGACGAGGTCGAGAAGGCGCACCCCGAAGTCTTCAATATCCTGCTCCAGGTCCTGGATGACGGCCGCCTGACCGACGCGCAGGGCCGCACCGTGGATTGCCGCAACGCGATCTTCATCATGACCTCGAACATCGGCAGCCGGCACATCGCCGAGCACGCCGGCTTCGGCCTCACGGACAGCGTCCGCGAGGCGGTCATGGCGGATCTCCGCGCGCACTTCCGGCCCGAGTTCCTGAACCGGATCGACGACGTCGCCCTCTTCAGCCCGCTCGGCCCCGAGCAGGTCGCCGCCATCGCGGCCATCATGCTGCGCGGACTCAACGACCGCCTCGCCGCCAAGCGGATCCGCCTCGATTTCGACCCGACCGCCCTGGCCCTCATCGCCGAGAAGGGCTTCGACCCCGTCTACGGTGCGCGCCCCCTGCGTCGTTACCTCCAGCGTGAGGTCGAGACCTCTCTCGCCAAGGCCATGCTCGCCGGCGAGATCCCCGACGGCAGCCTCGTCCGCGTCAAGCGGGCGAAGGACGCCCTCGGGTTCGAGGTCAAGGCCGGCGGGTTTTCGGATTGAAGGAAGCCGCCGGCCGAGGGAGTCTCGGCCCATGACCGCTACGCGCATCCGCTGCGGGGTGGCCGGCACGGGATCCCTCGGCCAGCACCACGCCCGCATCTATTCGACCCTGCCCGGCGCCGAGCTCGCCGGCATCTTCGAGCCGAACGACGTCCGGGCGGCCGAGATCTGCGCCAAGCACGGCTGCCGCCGTTTCCTCACCCTCGACGAGATGGCCGCGAACTGCGACGCCGTCAGCGTCGTCGTCCCGACGAACCACCACGCCGCCGTGGCGCTCCCGCTTCTCGCCAAGGGCGTGCACCTCCTCATCGAGAAACCCCTCTGCGTCACCCTCGAGGAGGCCGCCCAGATCCTCGACGCCGCCGCCAAGGCCGACCGCATCGTCCAGGTCGGTCACATCGAGCACTACAACCCCGTGATGTCCTATCTCGAGAAGGCCGTCACCGACGCCCGTTACATCACCGCCGAGCGTCTGGCGCCCTTCACCCCGCGCGGTACCGAGGTCGGCGTCGTGCTGGACCTGATGATCCATGACATCGGTATCGTCCTCCAGCTCGCCAACTCCCCCGTCGAGCGTATCGACGCCGTCGGCGTGTCGGTCGTGACCAAGACCGAGGACATCGCCAACGCCCGCATCGCTTTCCAGAACGGTTGCGTCGCCAACCTCAGCGCCAGCCGCGTCTCGCTGAAGAAGAACCGTGAGATCCGCGTCTTCCAGACCGGCGGCTACCTCTCCATCGACTTCATGGGCCAGAAGGGCCACACCGTGCGCGTCGACCCGACCGCGGAAGGCGGCTTCGCCAAGGAGGAGATTCCGATCGAGAAGGGCGAACCGCTCGCCATCGAGCTCGCGTCGTTCACCGCGTGCGTCCGCGATCGCAAGAGCCCGAAGGTCAGCGGCGAACTCGGCCGGACCGCCTTGGCGGTCGCCATCCAGATCACCGAACAGATCCGCGCCGGCATGGCGCGCAAATGAGCGTGTTTCCGGCCATCCCGGCGAGCTTCGACCGTCCCCGCGGGGGCGAGGTCGACGTCCTTGTCGTAGCCGGCGAACATTCCGGCGACCAGCATGCCGCCAAGGTCGTCGCGGACCTGCTTGCGGCCCGTCCCGGCCTGCGCGTCGCGGCGTTCGGCGGTCCGCAGCTGCGCGCCGCCGGCGCCCAGCTGCTCTTCGACATGACGACCTTCTCGGCAGTGGGCATCGTCGAGATCCTGTCGGCTTATCCGTTCTATCGCCGGCTCTTCGGCCGCATGGTCGATTGGACCAAGCAATGGAAGCCCAAGGTCGTGGTCCTCGTCGACTATCCCGGGCTTAATCTCCGGCTCGCGAACGAGCTGCGGAAGGCCGGCCTTTCCCGGGCGGGTTTCGGCGAGACCGCGGTGATCCAATACGTCAGCCCTCAGCTCTGGGCCTGGAAGCCTAAGCGTCGTTTCACCATGGCGCGCGATCTCGATTCGGTCGGTACGATCTTTCCGTTCGAGCCCGCGTGCTACGCCGATACCAAGCTCGACGCGCGCTTCGTGGGTCATCCTTTCGCAGAGCCGGGCCACGTCCCGGGCCTGCGGCATCACCCGGAGGGCCCCGTGCTGCTCCTGCCGGGGAGCCGCCCCAAGCCCGTCCGGAAGATCTTCCCGGCCTTGGTCGAGGCTTTCGCGCTCTTCCGTCAGAGCCATCCGAAGCGCCGCGCGCTCGTCCTGCACACCGGCGGCGAGGTGCACGCCGAACTCTACCGTCTGCTCGCCGAGTACGGCGAAGAGGCCAAGGGCATCGACCTTCGGCCCGTCTCCGAAGGGCCGGCGGCCGGCTGCGCCGCGCTGGTCAGTTCGGGCACCATGTCGCTCACCGTCGCGCTCGCCGGCATCCCGGGCGCCGTGGTCTACCGGGCCAATCCGCTGACCTGGATCATGGGTCGTTACCTCATCGCGGGCCGTGTCGACCATCTCGGCATCGCGAACATCCTCCTCAATCGTCCGGCCTGGCCGGAATACCTGCAAGGCGCGTGCGAACCCGGTGCCTTGGCCGCCCGTCTGCGCGCCTGCGTCGAAGGGCCCGAGCCGCGCGCGCAGGCGGTCGCGGACGCCTCGGAACTCCTCGCGTTGCTTTCGGCGAAGTCCGGCTCGACGCCGGCGGAGTGGGTCGCCTCCTATCTCCCCACGGAGGTCCGCCCATGAGGATCGCCATCCTAGGTTGCGGCTACGTCGGCGCCGAATTCGCCCGCCAGGCCAAGGCGGCCGGCCACGAGGTCCTCGGTGTCGTCCGCTCCGAGGCCTCTCGCGACAAGCTGCGGGGGGAGGGCATCGACGCGGAAGCCTTGGATATTTATGCCGGTGATTGGGCCTTGTTGCCGAAGCAGTTCGACGCCGTCGTCTATGCCGCGAGCACCGGCGGCGGCGGGCCGGAAACCTATGCGCTGGCCTATGATGTCGGCGTGAAGCGCGCGCTTGCCTGGGCCCGTGAAGTCGGCGCGCAGGCCTTCGTCTTCACGAGTTCCACCGGCGTGTATCGTCAGGACGACGGGCGCATCGTCGACGAAGAGAGCGTCGTCGGCGGCGCGCCGACCGCGGACGCGATCCTCGGCGGCGAGCGGGCCGTGCTGACGTCCGGTTTCGCCAAGGGGCGCGTGCTGCGTTTCGGCGGACTCTACGGGCCCGGTCGCCATCACATGGTCGACCAGCTGCGTCGCGGCGAGAACGTCGTCGGCGGCCGCGTCGACCATTACATCAATTATCTCCACCGGGACGACGCCGCGTCGTCGATCCTCGCCGCGCTCGTCGCGGGGCCGGCCGGCGCGCGGGTCTACAATGTCGGTGATGGTCATCCCGTGACCAAGGAAGCGCTCGCCCGCTGGATTGCGGAACGCCTCGGTCAGCCCGCGCCGGCCTTCGATCCGAACGCGCCGGCGGGCCCGCGCATCGCCAAGGGCGGCCGCACGCAGCCCAGTCGGATCGTGGCGACGGGCCGAATCCGGGCGGAGTTGGGCTGGACCCCTGTTTTCAGGGATGTTTTCGCCGGTCTGGCCCCTTTCCTGGGCTAAGTCACCCATAGGGGTGTTGCGGGCTCTTACCCCGTTAGCCACGAAACCGTAACAATCGCATGAGAGGATGCCGTCGCATTCGCACCTTCTCATGAACCCCCGCATCAAGCAGTTCCTCGCCGCCGCCGCCTCACTCGGTTGCGCCTTCACCGCTTCCGCCGCCGAGCGGAACCCCGCCCTCGACCTCCTGGTCAAGAAGGGGATCATCACCGCCGAAGAGCGCGCCCAGGCCCTCGAGCAGGCCGCCGTCTCCAAGCTGGCCGCCGGACCCCGCGAGATTCCGTGGTACGAGAAGCTCTCCATCGACGGCTACACCCAGTTCCGTCACACCGAGCAGCTGAACGATGCGGCCTACCTCACCGGTGGTCTGCCGGCTGACCGCTCCGTGAGCCGCGACGAGAATTTCGTCATCCGCCGAGGCCGTTTCAAGATCGCCGGTGATTTCGGCCGTCTTTACCTCTACTCCCAGCTCGATTTCGCTGCCAGCACCGGAGCCACCCGCTTCGCCCTGCAGGCTCGTGACCTTTACGCTGACATCGCCCTCGACGAGGACAAGGAGCACCGCATCCGCGCGGGTCTCTCCAAGGTGCCTTACGGCTGGGTCAACCTCCAGTCTTCTCAGAACCGACTTGCGATGGAGCGTCCCGAAGCCCTGAACTCGGCGGTCGAAGGCGAACGCGACCAGGGTCTCTACTACATGTGGGCTTCGAAGGAGAAGCGCGAGCTGCTCAAGCGCCTGGTCAAGGAAGGCTTCAAGGGGTCCGGCGACTACGGCGTCTTCACCATCGGCGGGTACAGCGGCGCCGGCCTGAATGTCCCCGATAACAATCAGGAGCCCCATGGCATCGTCCGCTTCAGCTACCCTTGGGTCACCGAATCGGGTCAGATCTACGAACTTGGCGCCGGCGCCTACCACGGTCGCTTCAAGGTCACCAACGGAACCGGTGCCTCGGGAAACACCACCACTCCTAACGCCCGGGACAGCTCCGACGGCTTCGTGGACCGCCGCTCCTTCGTCACGTTCATCAAGTATGCTCAGCCTTGGGGCATCGAGGCCGAGTGGACCACCGGTCAGGGACCGCAGATGAACGATGCCCGTACGCAGATCATCACCCAGTCCCTCCAGGGCGGTTACGTCATGCTGAACTACCGCCACATCTACGGCGAACAGTCCGAGTTCATCCCGTTCGTCCGCTGGAACTACTTCGACGGCGCCCGCAAGTTCGCCACCAACGCCCCGAAGATGTGCGTGAACGAAATCGACGTCGGCTTCGAATGGCAGTGGCGCAAGGAAGTCGAGCTGCAGCTTCAGTACACGTTCTCCAACGAGCGCTCGAATTCGAGTACCTCCAATCCAACGGTCATCGCCGATTCGCAGCGCCTCGCGCTCCAGCTCCAGTTCAACTACTGAGGCGGTCTTCAGGGCGGGATATGCTTCGGAGGGCCGGCTGGGCAGCCGGCCCTCTTCCTTTGGCGGCCATGCCCCCGTCCGGACCTTGCGGTCCGGGCTTTTCCATATCCATGATAGGACATGGCGGACATCTACTCCCGCGCCGAGCGCAGCGCACTCATGGCCAAGGTCCGTGGTCGCGGCAATCTCACGACCGAGGCGGCCTTGGCGAAGCTGCTGCGGGCGCAGGGCTGGTCCGGCTGGCGCCGGCAGCAGGTCGTCC
The DNA here is from genome assembly GCA_016871725.1 of Verrucomicrobiota bacterium. Lineage (GTDB taxonomy): Bacteria > Verrucomicrobiota > Verrucomicrobiia > Opitutales > UBA953 > UBA953. The sequence goes on from VHCL01000003.1 coordinate 18,220, forward strand.
GCGGCCGGACCGTCGCCGAACGCTTCCGGGTGAGACCGGACTTCGTGTTCCTCGTCCGTCGCCTCGTGGTGTTCGTCGACGGCTGCTTCTGGCACGGCTGTCCGCGCCATGGGACGCGCCCCCAGGGCAACGCCGCCTTCTGGCGGGCGAAGTTCCGGCGCAACCAGGCGCGGGACCGGCGGGATACGCGGCGCCTGAGAGCCGCGGGTTGGCGTGTCCTGCGTTTATGGGAGCACGAGCTCCGGGCCAACGCGCGGCCGGCCTTGCTCACGAAACTGCGCAAGGTCTTCGCGCGGGCACGAAAAAGCCCGACCAAACGGCCGGGCTGATCGGTGGGCTAGGTCGCGGCTCAGAGCACGCGGTAGTTCGGCGAAGGGTTGGGCGTGCCGCGGTTCTGTTCGCGCAGGCGGCGGTTCTCTTCCTCCAGCTCGGCGATGCGGGCGAGGGCGGCGGCCAGCTTGGCGTTCGCTTCGCGCAGGGCGGCGGACGCGGCCTCGAGGTCGGCTTCGGCCTTCTTGCGCTGGGCGATGGCTTCCTTCAGCTCGGAGCCGTCACGAAGCTTGGCGAGTTCGGCGTTGAGTTCGTTGACGCGGGCGGCGGCCTCGTTCTTGGCCTTCTCCAGTTCGGCGGCCTTCTTGCCCGCCTTGGCGGCGTCTTCCTTGGCCTTGGCCAGGTCGGCGACGGTCTGGGCGGCGTCGGCCTTGGCCTTGGCGAGGGCTTCGGCGGCCTGCTTGCTGGCGGCCTCAGCGTCAGCCTTGGCCTTGGCGAGATCGGCGTCGGCCTTGTCTTGGGCGGCCTTGGCGGCGGCGGCGGCCTTGGCGGCGTCTTCCTTGGTCTTAGTCAGCGCGGCGCGCGCCAGTTCGGTCTGCTTCTTGGCCTCTTCTTCGCCGTTCCAGGTCACGATGGCGATGGCGCCGAAGGCGGCGGCCAGGAGGAGGATGATGATTTCGCGAGTCTTCATGTCGTCTGTTACGACCCATCTTGCCCGCCGGGTCCCGGGGGTCAAGACCTAGCCCCGCTCAGGACAGGCGGTTCTTGTAGTCGGCGTAGCCGAAGCGGCGGACGACCTGGACCTGACCGGAGGCGGGGTCGAAGCTGGCGATCGCCGGCAGCGGCACCCCGTTGAAGGTCGTGTTCTTCACGAACGTGTAATGGGACATATCCATGAAGACCAGGCGCTGGCCGATCTTGAGCGGCGCGGCGAAGGAGTAGTCGCCGATGACGTCGCCGGCGAGGCAGGTCACGCTGCCGAGCCGGTAGGTGTGCGGAAGCCTGCCTGGCAGGTCGGCGTCCAGGATGTCCGCCCGGTAGGGCATCTCGAGGGTGTCTGGCATGTGGTTGGTCGCCGAGATGTCGATGATCGCGATGTCGACGCCGTTGTGGACGAGGTCGAGGACCGTGCCGACCAGGACGCCGGTGCCGATGCCGATGGCCTCGCCGGGCTCCAGGTAGACCTGGATGTGCTGTCCCCAGCGCTGGCGGAAGCCCGTGATCACGCGGACGAGGCGCTCGAGGTCGTACCCTTCGCGGGTGATGTGGTGGCCGCCGCCGAAGTTGACCCACTTCATCCGCGGGATGAATTCGCCGAACTTCGCCTCGAACGCCGCGACGGTGCGTTCGAGCACGTCGGAGCCCTGCTGGCACATCGTGTGGAAATGGAGGCCCTCGAGCCCGTCGAGGTCGTCGGCCGACCGGATCTCGGAGCGGAGCGTGCCGAGGCGGGAGCCGGCGGCGCAGGGATTGTAGAGCTCGACGTCTACTTCGGCGTGCTCCGGGTTGACGCGCAGGCCGAAGGAGATCTTGCGGCCGGAGGCCAGCGCGGCGGCCTTATGGCGCTTCCACTGCGTGGGCGAGTTGAACGAGATATGGTCGGCGACGCGGAGGAGGCGGGCGAACTCCTCGTCTTTGAAGGCCGGCGAGTAGGCGTGGACTTCGCCGCCGAATTCTTCGCGACCGAGGAGCGCCTCGTGGATGCCGCTGGCGGTCGTGCCCGCGAGATGCTTCGCGATCAGCTTCGCCTCGCTGAACTGCGCGAAGCCCTTGAGCGCGAGGAGGACCTTGGCGCCCGAGCGGTCCATCACGGAGCGGAGGACGCGGAGGTTCTGCTCCAGCAGGCCGCGATGGAGGACGTGGCAGGGGCTGGGGACCTGGCTCAGGTCGACCCGGCGGAAAGCATCGGTGAGGGCGTCGGACACGGCGTTGAAATTGGAAGCGTCGGGGGGCGGTGCAAACGAAAAGCCCGCTTCGCAGCGGGCTTCGGGGGCGGCCGTTCAGGCGACCGGGAGTTCCTTCACGTGCCAGGGGAGGCCGCGCTTGTTGAGCTCGGCCATGAACGGGTCCGGATCCATCTCCTCCATGTTCCAGACGCCGGGCTTGAGCCACTGGCCGCCGGCGAGCATCGCGCCGCCGATGGCGGCCGGGACGCCGGTCGTGTAGCTGATCGCCTGGGACTTCACCTCGGCGTAGCATTCCTGGTGGTCGCAGACGTTGTAGATGAAGACCTTGCGGGGCTTGCCGTCCTTGGTGCCGGTGATCTCGCAGCCGATGCAGGTCTTGCCCTTGGTGCGCGGGCCGAGGGAGGCGGGATCCGGCAGCAGCGCCTTCAGGAACTGGATCGGGACGATCTTGTGACCCTGGAAGTCGATCGGGTCGATGCGGGTCATGCCCACGTTCTCGAGCACGCGCAGGTGCGTGAGGTAGTTCTCGGAGAAGGTCATGAAGAAGCGGATGCGCTTCAGGCCCTTGATGTTGAGGGCGAGGGACTCGAGTTCCTCGTGGTAGAGCAGGTAGCTGTCCTTCGGGCCGACGACCGGGTAGTCGTACACCCACTTCACGGAGAGCGGGTCGGTCTCCTTCCATTCGCCCTGCTCCCAGAAGCGGCCGCGCTGGGTGATCTCGCGGATGTTGATCTCCGGGTTGAAGTTCGTGGCGAACTTGTAGCCGTGGTCGCCGGCGTTGGCGTCCATGATGTCGATCGTCTCGATCGTGTCGAAGAGGTGCTTCTGGGCGTAGGCGCAGAAGACGTTGGTCACGCCGGGGTCGAAGCCCGAGCCGAGGAGGGCGGTGAGGCCGGCCTTCTGGAAGCGCTCGCGGTAGGCCCACTGCCAGGAGTATTCGAACTTCGCGAGGTGCGGCGGCTCGTAGTTGGCCGTGTCGACGTAGTGGATGCCGGCGTGGAGGCAGGCGTCCATCAGGGGGAGGTCCTGGTAGGGCAGGGCGACGTTGATGAGCAGCTCGGCGCCGAAGGACTTGATCAGGGCGACCGTGGCCTTGACGTCGTCCGCGTCGAGGGCGGCGGTGCGGATCGTCCGGCCCGTGGCGGCCTTGACGTCGGCGGCGATGGCCTTGCACTTGTTCTCGTTGCGCGAGGCCAGCATGACCTCCGAGAAGGACTCGGGGTTCATGGCGCACTTGTGGGCGACGACGTTGCCGACGCCGCCGGCGCCGATGATCAGGACTTTCTTGCTCATGGGTGAGTGATTTCTGTCCACTCGGCAGGGAGGGGGAAGCAAAAAGGATGCACAGTCCCGCCAAGGCGAGGTGACGGACCGGCGACGGCGTCCGGGCAGTCCTTTCCGGACCGGCGGACCGGTCGGAAAGTAAACCCTTTTGGCTGGCGGGATGGGCGGGACTCGAACCCGTGACCTCCGCAGTGACAGTGCGGCGCTCTAACCAACTGAGCTACCACCCCGGTAGCCAAAAGGAAGGGTAACAAAGGTTTCGGGACGGGGGTCTGTCAAACGGAAAACCGACCCAAATTAACCCCGTACCTGGCCTTGGCCGACGATTTCGAACTTCCAGGTGGTCAATTCGCGGATACCCATGGGTCCGCGGGCGTGCAGGCGGTCAGTGGAGATGCCGACTTCGGCCCCGAAGCCGAACTCGCCGCCGTCGGTGAACCGGGTGCTGGCGTTCCAATAGACGCAGGCGCTGTCGACCTGGGCGAGGAAAGCGCGGGCGGCGGACTCGTCGGCCGTGACGATGGCGTCGGAGTGGTGCGAGCCGTAGTCCTCGACGTGGGCGACCGCCTCGGCGAGGCCGGCGACGATCTTCACGTTGAGGATGAGGCCGAGGTGTTCGGTCCGGTAGTCCTGCTCCGTGGCGGCCCGGGCGCCGGGCATCAGCGGCCGCGACTGGGCGCAGGCGCGGACCTCGGTCTGCTTGGCCGCCAGGGCGGCGGCCAGCTTCGGGAGGAATTTCTGGGCGACGGCCGCGTCCACGAGCAAGGTCTCGAGGGCGTTGCAGGCGCTGGGGCGCTGGCACTTCGCGTTGAGCACGATCTGTTCGGCCATCGCGAGGTCGGCCTGCGCGTGGACGAAGACATGGCAGATGCCCGCGTCGTGCTTGATGACGGGGACCTTGGCGGAATTGACCACCGCCTCGATGAGGCCGGGGCCGCCGCGGGGGACGATGATGTCGACGATGCCGCGGAGGGAGCCGAGGGCGGGCACCGCTTCGCGGTCCGTGAAGGGCAGGAGCGTGACGGCTTCGGCGGGCAGGCCGGCGTCGCGCAGGCCGGTCGCGAACGACTGCGACAGCGCGATGTTCGTGTGGATCGCTTCGCTGCCGCCGCGGAGCACGCAGCCGTTGCCGGACTTCAGGCAGAGGGCGGCGGCGTCGACGGTGACGTTGGGGCGCGATTCGAAGATGATGGCGACGAGGCCGATCGGGACGCGGCGGCGCACGATGCGCAGGCCGTTGGGGCGGGTCCAGTCCTCGGTGACTTCGCCGACCGGGTCGGGCAGCTTCGCGACCGCTTCGCAGGCGACCGCGATATCCTCCAGCCGGGCGTGGTCGAGACGCAGACGGTCGGTCATCGCGTCCGTGAGGCCCTTGGCCTGGGCGGCCGCGAGGTCCTGGACGTTGGCCGCGAGGATGGCGGCTTCGTCGGCGCGGAGGGCCTGGGCGGCGGCGCGCAGGGCGGCGTCGCGGACGGCGGTCGGGGCGAGGGCGAGGGCGCGCGAGGCCTTCTTGGCCGTGCGGGCGATCGCCGTCACGCGCTGGAGGAGGTCGCTCATTTCTTCTTCAGCGAGAAGCGCGTGCCGAGCTTCTTGCCGTCGGCGAGTTCGAGCAGGACCTTCTCGCGGCGGCCGCTGGCGATGACCGTGTCGACGCCGCCTTCGGCCGCGATCTCCGCGGCGAGCAGCTTCGTGACCATGCCGCCCACGTTGCGTTCGGAGCCCGCGCCGCCGGCCAGGGCGCGCACGGAGTCGTCGATCTTGCGGACGGAGGGGATGAGGTCGCCGGTGCCGTCGGACTTCGTCATCAGGCCCGGAATGCCGGAGAGGATGACGAGCAGGTCGGCGCCGACGAGGGCGGCGACGTGGGCCGAGAGGCGGTCGTTGTCGCCGACCTTGATCTCTTCGTCGGCGATGGCGTCGTTCTCGTTGATGATCGGGACGAAGCGCTTGCGGGAGAGGAGGAGGTCGAGGGTCGCGCGGGCGTTGCGCGTGCAGGCGCGGCTGTCGAGGTCCCAGTAGGTCAGCAGCATCTGCGAACCCAGCAGCCGGTGGCGGCGGAGGTGCTTGCCGTATTCCGACATCAGCTCCGGCTGGCCGACGGTGGCGCAGGCCTGGAGTTCGCGGGCGTCCTTGGGGCGCTTCTCGAGGCCCATCGCGGTCATGCCCGCGGCGACGGCGCCGGAGGTGACCAGCACGACCTGGACGCCGCGCTCATGCAGGCCGGCGACCTGGTCGACGATGCGGCCGATCTGGACGCGGTCGACCTTGCCGTCCTTGCGGGTGAGGAGGCCTGAACCGAGCTTGATGACCCAACGTTTTGCCATGGCGGTAGGGGGCGACCTTAGCCGAGGCAAAACGCCGTTGTCCAGCGTCAGAACGCCGACCTCAGAACGAAGGCGGCTGCAGGCCCACGGCCAGCCAGCCTTTCGGGGCCAGGACGCGCCCCTGCGGGGTGCGGACGACGTAGCCTTCCTGCACGAGGAACGGCTCATGGACTTCCTCGAGCGTGTGGGCGTCCTCGCCGATGGCGGCGCCGATGCTGCTGAGGCCGACCGGGCCGCCGGCGTGCTTCTCGGCCATCGCGCGGAGGAAACGGTGGTCCATGTCGTCGAGGCCGTGCTGGTCGATCTCGAGGAGCTCGAGGGCCGCGGCGGTCACCGCGGCGTCGGCCCGGCCGTCGGCGCGTTCGAGGGCGTAGTCGCGCGTGAAGCGCAGCAGGTTGTTGACGATGCGGGGCGTGCCGCGGGCGCGGCGGGCGATCTCGTCGGCGCCGCCTTGGTCGATGTCGAGGCTGAGCAGGGCGGCGTTGCGGCGCACGATGCCGAGGAGCTGCTCGCGCGTGTAGTAATCGAGGCGCGTCTGCAGGGTGAAGCGGCTGCGGAGCGGCGCCGTGAGCAGGCCCGTGCGGGTCGTCGCGCCGACCAGCGTGAACTTCGGCAGGTCGAGGCGGACGCTGCGGGCGTTCGGACCCTGGTCGATCATGATGTCGATGCGGAAGTCCTCCATCGCCGAGTAGAGGAACTCCTCGACCGTCTTCGGGATGCGGTGGATCTCGTCGACGAAGAGCAGGTCGCCCTCCTGCAGGCTCGTGAGCAGGCCGGCGAGGTCGGAGGCCTTCTCGACCACCGGGCCGGACGTCACGCGGATCGGGCGGCCCATCTCCTCGGCGAGGATCATCGCGAGGGTCGTCTTGCCCAGGCCGGGCGGGCCGTGGAGGAGGATGTGGTCGAGCGTGCGGCCTTCGCGGCGCGCGGCGCCGATCATCACGCGCAGGCGTTCGACCGTGCGCTGCTGGCCGACGAAGTCGTCGAGCTTCGGCGGGCGCAGGGCGGCGTCGAGCGATCGGTTCGCGCGGGACACGGCTGCCTTGCCGGCGGACGGCTGGGGGTCATCGGGCGGATCCTTGCGGGCCATGGGCGCAAGGTGCGGGCTCGGGGCGAATTGGCAACCCTCAGTCCTCGGCGAAGCCTTTCGGCGGCGCGGAGGCCGGGAGACGCTCGACGTCGGCGCCCAGGGAGCGCAGGCGTTCCTCGAAGCGTTCGTAGCCGCGGTCGAGGTGGTAGAGGCGCTGGACCCAGGTCTCGCCCTTGGCGACGAGCGCGGCGAGGATCAGGGCCGCCGAGGCGCGGAGGTCGGAGGCCATCACCGGCGCGCCGGAGAGCGGGCGGCCGCCGGCGACGGTCGCCGTGGCGCCTTCGATGGCGATGTCGGCGCCCATGCGCTGCAGTTCCGCCGCATGCATGAAGCGGGCCGGATAGATCTTTTCGGTGATCGGGCTGCGTCCGTCGACGAGGAGCTGCAAGGCCATGAACTGGGCCTGGAGGTCGGTCGGGAAGCCCGGGTAGGGTTCGGTGACGACCTCGACGGCGCGCGTGGGCCGGCCGTGGGCGCGGATGAAGTCCGGCCCGGTCTCGACCCGCACGCCGGCTTCGCGGAGCTTGTCGAGGAAGGCCGTAAGGTGCGCCGGTTCGCAGTGCGTGACCGTGACGTCCCCGCCGGTGATCGCGCCGGCCACGAGATAGGTGCCGGCCTCGATGCGGTCGGCGATGACCGTGTGGTCGCAGCCACGGAGGGACGCGACGCCTTCGACCTCGATGACGCCGGTGCCTTGGCCGCGGATCTTCGCGCCCATGCGGAGGAGCATCGCGCAGAGGTCGACGACCTCGGGTTCGCGGGCGGCGCATTCGATGCGCGTGACGCCCGGCGTGAGCGTGGCGGCCATCACGAGGTTCGCCGTGCCGAGCACCGTGCTGCCCATCGGGCCGCCCATGGGGACCGTGGCGCCGCGGGCCCGGGCGGCGTCGACCGACACCAGGCCGGCCTCGACGGTGACGACGCAGCCGAGGGCCTCTAGGCCTCTCAGGTGGAGGTCGATCGGGCGCGGGCCGATGACGCACCCGCCGGGGATGGCCATCTCCGCCTGGCGCAGGCGGCCGACGAGCGCGCCGAGCAGGCAGACCGAGGCGCGCATCTTGCGCACGAGGTCGTAGGGCGTGCGGTGGGCGACTTTCTCGGCGCGGATCGTCCACACGCCGGGCGCCGGGTTCGTGACCGTCGCGCCCTGGTGGCCGAGGATCTCGGCCATGTAGCGGACGTCGCTCAGGTCGGGCACGTTGCGCAGCGTCACCGTCTCGCCCGTGAGCAGCGAGGCGGCGAGCAGCGGCAGCGCGGCGTTCTTGGAGCCCGCGGCGCGGACCGAGCCTCGGAGCACGTGACCACCGCGGATGCGCGCGACCTGGAGCATGTCAGGGAAAAGAAGCGGGGGCGCCGGTCGGCGCCCCCGTCATGTTCAGCCTTCGCGAGGACCGTTGCGAGGACCGCGGTCGCCGCGGAATTCGCCGCGACCACCGCGCGCGCCGTCGCGGCCGCCACGATGGCCGCCGCGGAATTCGCCGCGACCCCGGCCGCCGCGATGACCGCGGTCGGAGCGCTCGCCGCGCGGCGCGTAGGGGCGTGAGGCCGGCACGAAGACGGCCTTGTCAGGGATGCCGAACAGGGTGGCGAGCTTGCGCTTCAGCGAGGCCCAGAAGCCGATGGGGGCCTGGACCGGGATGACGACGGGCTCGATCTGGATGCGCGGACGCTCTTCGCGGCGCGGGCGGTCTTCGCGACGCGGACGATCGCCTTCGGGGCGCGGTTCGCGGGGTTCGCGGCGCGGGCCGCGTTCACCGTCGGCGCGGGGCTCGCGGCGCGGGCGGTCGCCCTGCGGGATGCCGGGCTGGCGGCCTTCTTCGGCGAGGCCTTCGGGGCGCGGCTCGCGACGTTCGCGGGGTTCGCGACGGGGACGCTCCTCGCGGGACGGCGCGCCCGCCTGGGCGCGGTCACCCGAGAGGTTCTCGGTCAGCTGCGACGGATCTTCGACGACGCCGATGGCGGGCCGGGCGGCCTGACCGTTGGCGGCGGACGGAGCGGCGCCCCGGGGCGTACCGCGACGACCGAACTGCTTCGGCGTCGTGATGGTGCCGGGCTTGGCGGCGGGTTCGGACGAGGCCCCGATCACGGAGAGCGGAGGGAGATCCGCGTGGGCGGACTCCAGCTTGGCTTCGTTGAGGCGGGGGGCGGGGGTGCGGACTTCATTGGCGCCTGCGTCCGCGGCGGGCTGGTGGGCGGAGGCGTGCTCCTGGCCCGGGGTTTCTTCTTGGCTCATGTTGCTTGTGTTGGGGCGGCCATCGTTGTGGCCGACCGGATGATGCGGCCGCTCCGTTGTGGAGCGGCGACGCGGTTTGTCGGACCCTGGGTGACGGAGGACGAGCCTCCTGAGGGTGCCGAATGGACCCGGGAGGGACTCCCGGAACCTTTGTGAATAATTACCCCCTCCCGCTTAACAACAAGAAAGTCCCTCAGCGGGCCTCTTCCGTGAACCTTTGTTCACGGATCAGCACGATCTTGACGGTTCCTTGGTAGGAAAGGGTCTCTTCCACCTTCAGGCGGAGGCGGCGGGCCATCTCGGTCGCCCCGAAGTCGTCCACCTTGCCCGGGTCGACGATGACCCGGAGTTCGCGGCCGGACTGGAAGGCGTAGGCCTCCCGGACGCCTTCGAAGCCCAGGGCGATCTCTTCCAGGCGGCGCACGCGTTGGGCGTAGGACTCCAGGGTGGAGGAGCGGGCGCCGGGGCGGGAACCGGAGGCGGCGTCGGCGATCATCACCAGCGGCGCGTAGAGGCTTTCGGCCGGGACTTCGCGGTGGTGGGCGGCGACGGCGTTGACGACGCGCGCATCCTCGCCGAGACGGCGGAGCAGGGCGGCGCCGGCGAGCGCGTGGCTCGAGCCGGCTTCGGCTTCGATCGCCTTGCCGAGGTCGTGCAGCAGGCCGGCGCGCTTCGCGGGCACCGGGTCGATGCCGATCTCGGCGGCGAGCATCGCGCAGAGCTGGGCGACCTCGACGGAGTGCGCGAGCGTGTTCTGGTTGGAGGAGAGGCGGAAGTGCAGCCGGCCGAGCAGTTCTTCCACGGCGGCGTCCATGGGCGGCAGGCCGAGGTCGCGCACGGCGTCGCGGCCGAGGCGGCGGGCGTGCTTGACGACTTCGTCGCCGGCGAGCCGGACGCTGTCCTCGATGAGCGCCGGCGAGATGCGGCCGTCCTTGACGATGCGTTCGAGGGCGATGCGGGCGATCTCGCGGCGGACCGGGTCGAAGCAGGAGACCATCGCCAGGCCGGGGGTCTCGTCGATGAGGAGGGTCGCGCCGGTGGTCTGCTCGAAGGTGCGGATGTTGCGGCCTTCGCGGCCGATCAGGCGGCCCTTCATGTCCTCGTTCGGCAGCGAGACGGAGAGGGCCGTCGCGTCCTGGGTCGTGGAGGTCGTGAGGCGCTGCATCGCCGAGAGCAGCGTGCGGCGGGCTTCGTCGTCGATGTCCTGTTCGACCTGGTCGAGCAGGCCGCGGCGGAGGTGCTGGGCTTCCTCGCCGTATTCCTCGCGCAGGTGGTCGAGCAGGAGGGCGCGGGCTTCCTCGGGCGTGACCTTGGCGAGGCGTTGCAGTTCCCGCAGCAGGTGGTCGCGTTGCCGGGCGTTCTCGCGCCCGAGCTCGGCGGAAGCGGCGGCGGCGGCTTCGGCCTCGGCCATCGCCCGGGCCGCGGCCTTCTGATCGGCCTCGGCCTGGGCGTGCAGCTCGGCCGCCTCGACGGTGGCTTCGCGTCGGGCCAGCTCGACTTCCGAGCGGAGCCGGGCCTCGCGGACGGCCCCGAGGGTGTTTTCCCGCCACTTCGCCACCGCGTACGCCACGATGGCTCCGGAGGAGAACGCCACGGCGGCGAGGATGCTTTGGTCGGCTGCCACGGGCATGGTCGTCGCGAAAACCGGAGGTCCGGGCCCATACCCTTGCCGACCCGGCATCTTCGGCAAGCCCTTTCGGGAGGTTCGCCTTGCCTCGGAGCCGCGGGCGGGCTTCTTCAAAGCATGTCCCGACACCTTGACGATGAGCGGTCCTCGGCCGCGGTCTGGTGGGACAATTTCGCCAACTTCGCCTGGCGGACGGACTGGACCCAGGTGGTCATCATCCTCTTCCTCAGCACCCTCGGCGTCGTCGCGATCCAGTCGGCCGGCAGCGCCCGCGAGTCCACGTTCTACCGTTCGCAGATCGTCTTCGTGGCCATCGGTTGGGTCGCGTATTGGGCCGTCTCGGCCTTGGATTACCGGCTCATCCAGCGCCACGCCCGCCGCCTGTATCTCGGCACCGTCCTGCTGCTGCTCCCGGTGTCCCTCTGCGCGCTGGCCAAGACGAACCTCGGCGACTTCATCCGCAGCGTCAACGGGGCCCGCCGATGGATGGACTTCGGCCCGTTCTCCATCCAGCCGTCCGAGTTCGCCAAGATCGGGGCGCTCGTGTTCCTGGCGGCCCTGCTGGCGCGCTCGCCCATCGGCTCCTTCCGGGCGACCTGGGGCACCGTGGCGCGCGCCCTGGGGGTCGCCGCGGTGCCCTTTGTCTTGATTTTTGTGCAGCCGGACCTAGGTTCTGCGCTCATCTACCTGCCGCTTTCATTCGTCCTGCTGTTCGTCGCCGGCCTGACCACCAGGTTCTTCCTGGTGGCCGGAGCCGCCGCCGTCCTGCTGGTGGGCGTGGTGGCCGTCGACCTCACCGAATACGCGGCCAAGCTCGACCAGTACGCCAAGGCCAACCCGCAGTCGAGGGACCCGGTGAAGGATTTCCGCGGCAAGCACGAGGCCACGGCCTGGTTCTTCCTCCTGAAGGATTACCAGCGCGAGCGCATCATGTCCTTCGTCGCCCCGGACGTCATCGACCCCAAGGGGCTCGGCGCCACTTGGAACGTCAACCAGGCCGTCATCGCGGTCGGGCGCGGCGGTTTCCGCGGGCAGGGCGTCGGCAACGGCACGCAGGCGCGCTTCGGCTACCTGCCGGAAGCCGCGGCGCACAACGACTTCCTTTTTTCCGGGATGGCCGAGGAGATCGGCTTCACCGGAGGCTTCCTGGTGATCGGTTCCTTCGTCCTGCTGTTCTGGCGCGTCGTGCGCACGGCGGCGCGGACGGCGGACCGGTTCGGCTCTTTGTTGGCGATCGGCGCGGCGGTCGTGCTCGGCACGCACGTCGTGATCAACGTCGGCATGAACATCGACCTGATGCCCGTCACCGGGGTCCCCCTTCCTTTCCTTAGCTACGGAGGGTCTTTCGTACTCAGCTGTTTCCTGCTCCTTGGACTAGTCCAGAGCGTCCACCGGCATTCGGCCGGCGGCGGCGAAGACGGAGGCTCTCCGGCAACCGGCTTAACCGCCTGACCGAGATGCCCGAACATACCGAACCCGAAGATATCAACGACGAGCTGCCGGAAGGCGGCGAACAGACCTCCCCGATCGACCAGCGCAAGCTGGCCGACGAGGCGGCCAAGCGGCGCAAGGAGCTCCCGCTGCTCCAGCGCATCGTGAAGCACTTCTCCAAGGACCGCGCCACCTACCGCGAGCTCGTCATCAACGCCGAGACGCTCGAGAAGCGCGTCGCCCTCCTCACCAACGGCGTCCTCGACAAGTTCGAGATCGAGCACAAGGGCGAGAACCGCATGGTCGGCGCGATCTTCAAGGGCCGCGTCCAGAACCTCGAGGGCGGGCTCAAGGCCGCGTTCGTGGACATCGGCCAGCCGAAGAACGCGTTCCTCCACTACTGGGACATGCTCCCGGCCGCCAACGACTCGCAGGTCGAGTTCATCCGCGACAACGAGTCCGCCGAGCAGAAGCAGCGTAAGGCCCGCTACCAGGCCAAGGACATCCCGCAGCTCTTCCCGGCCGGCTCCGACATCGTCATCCAGGTCGTCAAGGATCAGATCGGCACCAAGGGTCCCCGCTCGACCACCAACATCGCGCTCCCGGGTCGTTACCTCGTGCTCATGCCGTTCAGCGGCGCGTGCGGCGTCTCCCGCAAGATCGAGGAGTCGTCCGAGCGCGAACGCCTGAAGGACATCCTCCGCTCGCTCACCATCCCCGAGGGCATGGGCGTCATCATCCGCACCGCCGGCGAGGGCAAGCAGGCCCGCTGGTTCGTCCGCGACCTGCACATGCTGCTCAAGCGCTGGCAGGCCATCGTCGAGAAGATCAACGCCCCGGACCGCAAGCCCGTCCTCCTCTACCAGGAGCCCGGCCTCATCGAGCGCACCGTCCGCGACTTCCTGACCGAGGAGGTCGACCGCATCCTCGTCGACAACCCCGAGGACTTCAAGCTGGTGCAGGACCTCGTCGGCGAGGTGTCGCCCCGCTCCCGTTCGCGCGTCGAGCTCTACGCCGACCCCATCCCGGTCTTCGAGCGCTACAACATCGAGCGCCAGATCGAGCAGCTCTTCCAGCGGCGCGTCCCGCTCCCGAGCGGCGGCGAGATCGTCATCGACGAGACCGAGGCGCTCACCGCCATCGACGTCAACACGGGCGGCCATCGCGGCAAGGACGGCGCCAAGGACGGCAACTTCATCACCCAGGCCAACCTCGAGGCCGTCACCGAGGCGGCCCGCCAGATCAAGCTCCGCAACCTGGGCGGCCTCATCATGATCGACACCATCGACATGAAGAACCCGAAGGACCGGAAGAAGGTCTTCGAGGCCCTCCGCGACGCCATGGAGGACGACCGGGCCAAGCACCAGATCCTCCCGATCTCCCAGCTGGGCGTGCTCCAGATGACCCGCCAGCGCCATACCGAGTCCAACACGACCTCGATGTACACGGCCTGCCCGCATTGCCAGGGCCGCGGGATCGTCAAGAACCCGCGCACGGTCTCCGTCGAGATCCAGCGCAAGCTCCTCAGCGTCATCCGCCGTCTCCGCGAGACGGCCGGCCCCGAGAAGGAGCTGGAGATCAACATCCTCCTCCATCCCGTCAACCTGGAGCGCATCATCACCGAGGACCGCGAGTTCTTCCGCGACCTGATGAAGTCCTGCAAGGTCCGGCTCGGCACCAAGCCCGACCCGACCTACAGCATCGAGGCGTTCAAGCTCTTCGACGGCGCCGGCAAGGAGCTGCGCTGAGCGTCCCGTCCCGCCGGCCCCGAGGCCTCCGGGTCCGCCCGGGGGCCTCGTCGTTCACCGGCGCGGCCGCCGGGCGAGCAGGCGCAGGCCGTTGAGGCAGACCACGACCGTGCTGCCTTCGTGGACGCTGACGGCGAGGGGCAGGGGGGCGCCGCGGAAGATCACGTAGGCGGCCATCCCGAGGGCGGCGCCGACCGACACGATGATGTTGAACCGGATCGCCCGCCGGGCCCGGCGGCTCAGTTCGATCGCGTCGACCAGCCGTTCGAGCCGGTCGTCCATCAGCACGAGGTCGCTCGATTCCAGGGCGGCGTCGCTGCCGCGGCCGCCCATGCCCACGGCGACGTCCGCCGCGGCCAGGCCGGGGGCGTCGTTGACGCCGTCGCCCACCATCGCGACCACGTGGCCCTCCGCGGCGTAGCGGCGGATCGCGGCCATCTTCGCGTCGGGCGTCAGCGCCGCCGCGTAGGCCTGGATGCCGACCTGCCGCGCCGCCGGGGCCGCGGCTTCCTCGCGGTCGCCCGTCAGCATGACCGTGCGGATGCCCGCCGCGTGCAGGGCGGCGAGGGTGGGGCGGCTCGCGTCGCGGATGCGGTCGACGAGCGTGGCGCGGACGGTGACGTTCCCGTCGGAGGCCCAGACCTCGCTGACGATGGCCCCGGCGGGCACGGCCGCCGCCGGCGCCGCCGCGCCGCCGACGAATTCGCGGGTGCCGACGCTCCAGCGCGCGCCGGCGACCGCGCCCGAGACGCCTTGGCCCGGGGAGTTGGACAACCCTTGGACGGACAGGAGGCGGGCGCCTTCCTGCTGGCAGGCGCGGACCACCGCGGCGGCGAAGGGGTGCGTGGTCGCCGCTTCCAGCGTCAGCAAGGCGCTCAGGGCGCGGAGCCGGTCCGCGCCTTCGGGAAAGATCTCCACGGCGGCGACCTCGGGCACGCCCGCCGTCAGCGTCCCGGTCTTGTCGAAGCAGACGCAGTCGACGTCGGCCAGACGCTCCACCGCGGCGCCGCCGCGGAAGAGGACGCCTTGGCGGGCGCCGGCGGCGATCGCCGCGAGGACGGCGGAGGGCACCGAGAGCACCAGGGCGCACGGGCTCAGCACGACGAGCAGCGTCATCGCCCGGTAGAGCGGGGCGTCCTGGCCTTCGGTCGCGCCATCGGCCGTGAGACGCAGGAAGACATAGAAGAGCGCCGAGGCGGAGAGGACGAAGATCGCGTAGGCGTCCCCCCACCTGTCGATGGCCCGCTGGGCGGGCGCCTTGCTGTCCTGGGCCTCCCGGATCAGGCGGACGATGCGTTGCAGGGCGCTGTCCTTCTCGGCGCGGGTGACCGAGACGACCAGGCGCCCCCAGGTGTTGAGCGTGCCCCCGGCGACCTCGGCGCCGGCCTGTTTCGGGGCGGGTTTCGCTTCGCCGGTGAGGTTCGATTCGTCCACCGCGCTCTCGCCGGCGAGGACCAGGCCGTCCGCGGGCACCAGCTCGCCGGGCAGGACGGCGACGCGGTCGCCAGGGAGCAGGGCGGCGACCGGCACCTCGGTCTCGGCGTCGTCCGGACCGAGGCGGCGCGCCTGCTTCGGTGACTTGTCGAGGAGCGCGTCGATGGCGCCGCGAGTGCGGTCCATCGCGTAATGTTCGATGGCGCCGGCGGCCGAGAAGAGGAAAAGCAGGAGGGCGCCCTCCCATCGGGCGCCGACGACCCACGCGCCCGCCGCCACGACGATCATCAGCAGGTGGACGTCGACGCGTCCCCGCCGGAGGGCGGCCCAGCCGTCGATCGCGGCGTCCCAGCCGCCGGCGAGGCAGGCGGCGCCGACGAGGCCGAGCGCCCACGGCGAGCCGGCGCCGTCGAGACGCTCCGCGACCAATGAAAGCAGGCCGCAACCGCCGCTGGCGGCCGCGAGCAGGGCGAGCTTCCGCCATTCGCCCGGCGCGCCTCCGTCGGTCCCGTGCGCAAGTCCGCTCATGGCGTCATCCTGTCCGCGCGCGTCGCGTCGGTCAACCACGCGTCCGCTCCGCGGTCGTATCGATTTCATGTTTACGAGGCGGACGCGCGGAGGATTTTCCCGCGCGTCGTCGGCGACGTTCCGGCGACATGAAAGTTTCCTCTTGCGCAAGCGCAGGTTTTACCTATCACTCGTCATCAAGAGTTGACCGCAACGTGACGAACCGAACCGAAACCCCGAGCGAAAGCCTGATCACCGTGTCGCTTCCCCCGAAGCTCCACTCCGAG
This sequence comes from Verrucomicrobiota bacterium, assembly GCA_016871725.1. Lineage (GTDB taxonomy): Bacteria > Verrucomicrobiota > Verrucomicrobiia > Opitutales > UBA953 > UBA953. Next base: position 34,362 of record VHCL01000003.1, read on the forward strand.
GTGGTCGCCTTCCAGCATCGGACCGGTCTGAGCACGCTGAGCGAGGCCATCCGTCTCGCCCTCGATCGTTACGACGACTCCCGTCCTTCCCTGGAGACCACCCGGTCCCGCCAGGTTTCTTTCCGCGTACCGTCGGAGCTCCGTACTCGCATCACCCGCCAGGCGCGCAACGCCCGGGTGAGCGTGGGGCGTATCGTCAGGGTGGCGCTTCAGGCGCTGCCCTCAAACCCAACAACGATCCAAAAAAAGGACACAACTATGGCTAAAAAGAAGGCTGCTGCTAAGAAGAGCGCCAAGAAGGCCACCAAGGCTAAGAAGAAGTAATTCTTCTTTGTCTTTTCCGTCCTTCGGGGCGGATGGCGCCGGCACTCCCGGTCATCACAAGGACCCTCGCAAGGGGGTCCTTTTCTTTTCCCCGGGGGGTCGCCCGGCGTATTGGCTTGAAACCGTCCAGCGGAACACGGTTTCTTATGTCCCCTTCTTACCATGAGCACCCCCGCATCCGGCCGCATCACCATCGCCAACGGCAAACTCACCGTCCCTGACCGCCCGATCATCCCCTTCATCGAAGGCGACGGCACCGGTCCGGACATCTGGCGCGCCTCCGTCCGCGTCCTCGACGCCGCGGTCGCCAAGGCCTACGCCGGCAAGCGCAAGATCGAATGGCTCGAAGTCCTCGCCGGCGAGAAGGCCTTCAAGCAGACCGGCGACTGGCTCCCGGAGGCGACCCTCACCGCCTTCCGCGACTACCTCGTCGGCATCAAGGGCCCGCTGACCACGCCGACCGGCGGCGGCATCCGTTCCCTCAACGTCGCCCTGCGTCAGCAGCTCGACCTCTACGTCTGTCTCCGTCCGGTGCAGTGGTTCACCGGCGTGCCTTCGCCGGTGAAGAACCCGGGCAAGGTCGACATGGTCATCTTCCGCGAGAACACCGAGGACATCTACGCCGGCATCGACTTCGAAGCCGGCTCCGAGATCGCGCTCAAGACCCTGGAGTTCATCAAGGCCAACTTCCCCAAGGAGTTTAAGAAGATCCGCTTCGGCGGCGACCAGCCCGGCTCCGTCGGCATCGGCATCAAGCCGGTCTCCCGCCCGGGCTCCGAGCGCCTCATCCGTTCGGCGATCCAGTACGCCATCACCAACAAGCGCAAGTCGCTGACCCTCGTCCACAAGGGCAACATCATGAAGTACACCGAAGGCGCCTTCATGAAGTGGGGCTATGACCTCGCCAAGAGCGAGTTCGGCGCGGTCGAGATCGACGGCGGCCCTTGGTGCAAGATCCCCGAAGGCAAGCCCGGCGCCGGCCTCGTCATCAAGGACGCCATCGCCGACATCACCCTCCAGCAGGTGCTCACGCGCCCGACCGACTTCGACGTCATCGCCACCCTGAACCTGAACGGCGACTACCTCTCGGACGCCCTCGCGGCCCAGGTCGGCGGCATCGGCATCGCGCCCGGCGGCAACATCAACTACCTCACCGGCCACGCGATCTTCGAAGCCACCCACGGCACCGCTCCCAAGTACGCCGACAAGGACGTCGTCAACCCGGGTTCCGTCGTGCTCTCCGGCGAGATGATGCTCCGCTACATGGGCTGGACCGAGGCGGCCGACCTCATCCTCAAGGGACTCAACGGCGCCATCGGCGGCGGCCGCGTGACCTACGACTTCGCCCGTCAGATGCAGGGCGCGACCGAGATCAAGTGCTCGGAGTTCGGCGACGCGATCATCGCGTCGATGTGAACGGATCCGCGCCGTCACCTGCGCCGGACCACGCCGTTGGCGGCCCGTTGGGGCTTGCCAACGGTTTCGTTTTGGGCGGGAATAAGCCCAATCAAACGCACCATGAGACACGCTTTCACCGCTCTCGCTCTCGCCGCCTTCGTCGCCGGCGGCCACGCCCAGGAGGCCTCCGCCGTCGCCCCGGCTCCCGTCCCCGCCGCCACCTCCGACCTCTCCCTCCGCGGCCTCATCTCTTGGGACGCCAAGAACGTGTTCCGCGGCATCGAACGTTCGGACCGTGACGGCCTCATCCAGAGCCTCGTCACCCTCGACTACAGCGCCCCCGGCCTGAGCGGCGTCTCGATCTACGGCAGCTTCTTCAACGCGGACTCCCTTGAGCGCACCTACGCCGTCGGCCTCCGTCGCGATTTCTCCTTCGGCCAGATCGACGTCGGCCACCAGCGCATGACCGCCGCGACCGTCCGCACGATCGCCGCCGACGGTGTGACCCAGATCGACTCGAACCGCGAATTCTATGCCGGCGTCTCGTGGGCCAACCTTGGCATGAAGCCCTCGACCTATGTCTACTACAGCACCGAGCTGAAGCAGTACACCGTCGAGATCGCCGGTTCGAAGACTTTCGCCGGCTCGAATGTCGGCCTGACCGGTTGCGACATCGTCTTCCGGGCCTACGCCGGCATCTGCGACGCCTCGACCTCCGTCCATGCGGCCAAGAACTCCTACGGCTACACCGGGGCGTCCCTGGACGTCACTCGCCAGATCGGCCGCGGCCCGGAGCTGGGCGCCGGCGTCAACTGGGCCCACAACCGTGATGGCCAGGCCCTGACCAATGGCTCGGTCTTCTGGGGTCGGGTCTACGCCAAGTTCATCTTCTGACCCAGGCCGCAGGGCAGGGCGGAGGGAGGCGCGGCCTAGGCCGGTCTCCCTTCTTTTTGGCCTATTTGCGGCGGGTCCCGGCCGGGGCGCATTCGGGTGTTGACGGAGGGGGGTCCTTTCCCATGTTCCCGCTTTCCCTCTTTATGAAGACCACGCTAGCCAAGAACGTGCAGCTCAAGGACAAGACCTGGTACGTCGTCGACGCCAAGGACCAGGTCCTGGGCCGTGTCGCCGTCAAGATCGCCAACATCCTCCGCGGCCGTCACAAGCCCACCTACACCCCTCACGTCGACACCGGCGACTACGTCATCGTCATCAACGCCGACAAGGTCCGCCTCACCGGCTCCAAGGAAGAGGACAAGACCTACATGTTCTACACCGGCTGGGTCGGTACCGCCTACCGCCGCACCGCCGCCGCCATGCGCGAGCGTCGTCCGGAGTTCCTGGTCACCCACGCCGTCAAGGGCATGCTCCCCAAGAACCGCCTCGCCAACGCCATGCTGACCAAGCTCCGCGTCTACGCCGGCGACAAGCACGACCACGCCGCCTCCAACCCGATCCCGTTCAAGGGCTAATCGACCGAATCTTCCGCAATGAGCGCCAAGTCCTCCGCCATCCTCGCCGTCGGCCGTCGTAAGACCGCCTCGGCCCGCGTCCGCCTTTCCCGCGGCACCGGCTCCATCGTCGTCAACGGCAAGCCCGTCGAAGAGTACCTTTACACCGAGGCCCTGGTGAAGTCCGCCACCCTCCCGATCACGACCGCCGGCCTCGACGGCCAGCTCGATGTCGTCGTCCGCGTCATCGGCGGCGGCCCCAACGGCCAGGCCGGCGCCATCTCCCATGGCCTCGCCCGCGCGATCCAGAAGATGGACGCCACCCTCCGCGCCCCTCTCAAGAAGGAAGGCCTCCTCACCCGCGACGGCCGTATGCGCGAGCGTAAGAAGCCCGGCCGCCCCGGCGCCCGCAAGCGCTTCCAGTTCTCCAAGCGTTAATCCGCGAAGGGACAGGAAACCTCGAAGGCCCCGGCACCCCGGGGCCTTTTTGTTGCCCATTCCGTCCAGTCCAGCCATCAGTTCGTCATCCCAAACCGCCACACTTCCAAGCCATGTCCCCTCACCTGACCAAGGTCGGTATCGTCGGCGCCTCCGGGTACACCGGGGAGGAGCTCGTCCGCGTCCTGGCCCGCCACCCGCGGGTCCGGCTCGCCGCCGTCTGCTCGCGCACCCTGGCCGGGAAGCCCGTGGCCGACGAGATCCCGCGCCTGCGCGGCGTCGTCGATCCGGCGCTGGTCTTCTCCGCCTCCTCGCCCGAGGAATGCGCGAAGTCCGACGTGGACGTCTGGTTCCTGGCCTTGCCGCACGGCGTCGCCGCCGAATACGCCGCGCCGCTCGTCGCCGCGGGCAAGCGGGTGCTCGACCTGTCCGCCGACTTCCGGCTCCGCGACCTCGCGCTGTACAAGAAGTATTACGGCCATGACCACCCCGCGCCGGCGCTCGCCGCGCAGGCCCGTTACGTCATCCCGGAACTCCAGACGGACGACACGTGGAGATCCGCGAAGCTGATCGCCTGCCCGGGCTGCTACCCGACCAGCATCCAGGTGCCGCTCGTGCCGCTCCTGCGCGCCGGGCTGCTCAAGCCCGAGCCCGGTCGCCTGATCATCAACTCCTACAGCGGCGTCTCCGGCGCCGGCAAGAAGGCCGACGTCGGCTTCCTGTTCTCCGAGCGGGACAGCTCGATCAAGGCCTACGGCATCCCCGGTCACCGGCATCTCGCCGAGATCGAGGAGCAGTTCGGCGCGGCCGCCGGCCAGCCGGTCGTCGTGCAGTTCAATCCGCACCTCGCCCCGATGCACCGGGGCATCGCCACGACCATCGTCGTGCCCGCCCCCGGCGTCACCGTCGCCCAGGTCGAGGCCGTCTGGCAGGAAGCCTACGCCGGCCGCCCGTTCGTGACCTTGCTGAAGTCCGGCGATTTCCCGGACAGCGCCCACGTCGCCGGCACCAACCGGGTCGCCTGCTCCGTCGTCGCCGACGCGCGTACGGGCAACCTGATCGTCACCTCGGTGATCGACAACCTGCTCAAGGGCGCCGGCGGCCAGGCGGTCCAGAACCTCAACCTGATGATGGGTTGGGACGAGGCCGAAGGCCTGCGCTGATCTTTCTCCATGTCCATCGAGTTCACCAATGATTCGCCGGGCGTCACCGACGTGCCCGGCTTCCGCGTCGGCGCCGCCGGCTGCGACATCCGTAACAAGTCGGCCGACCGGCTCGACCTGACGCTCGTCGTCGCCGACCGGCCGTGCGCCGCCGCCGGCGTCTTCACGACCAACGACGTGAAGGCCGCCCCCGTGCGCTTCTGCCAGCAGGTCCTCGCCGTCTCCGCCGACCGGATCCGCGGCATCGTCGGCAACAGCGGCAACGCCAACGCCTGCACGGCCGCCCAGGGCGACGCCGACGCCGTCGCGATGGCGAAGCTCTCCGCCGCCGCCGTGGGCGCGCCGGACGACGCCTTCCTGGTCTGCTCGACCGGCCGTATCGGCGAACTGCTCCCGATGGCCAAGGTCGCCGAAGGCATCAAGGTCTCGGCCTCCCGGCTTTCCCGCGACGCCGCCGAAGGCGTGCGTTCCGCCAACGCCATCCTCACTTCCGACACCCGCCCGAAGTCCGTCACTGCGCGCTTCGTCTGGGAAGGCAAGACCGTCACCATCGCCGGTATCGCCAAGGGCGCCGGCATGATCGAGCCCAACATGGCCACCATGCTCGCGTTCGTCTGCACCGACGCCGCCGCTTCGCCGGCCGAGCTCAAGGCCGCGCTCAAGGCTTCCTCCGACCAGTCCTTCAACTGCGTCAGCGTCGACGGCGACATGTCGACCAACGACACCGTGCTCCTGCTCGCCTCCGGCGTCTCCGGCGTCGCCGTGGGCGCGTCCGCCCCGGCCGCCCTCCGCGCGCTCTTCCAGGAAGCCCTCGACAAGGTCTGCTTCGCCCTGGCGGAGAAGATCGTGGGCGACGGCGAGAAGATCACCAAGGTCGTCGCGGTGGAGATCGAAGGCGCCCGCACCCGGGCCGACGCCGAGAAGATCGCCCGCGCGATCGGCAACTCCCTCCTGGTGAAGTCCTCCTGGTACGGCGAAGACCCGAACTGGGGCCGCCTGGCCGACGCCGCCGGCTACGCCCGCACGGGCCTGGATGAGTCCAAGCTGGACATCTACTACGACGACGTCCCGGCCGTCCTCGGCGGGAAGCCGCTGCCGGAGAACAAGCCTCGGTGGAAGCAGGTCGTGAAGGCCGCCCGCTTCGCCGTCCGCCTGAGGCTCAACCTCGGCGACGCCCGGTTCCGGCTGCTGGCCGCGGACCTCACCGACGGCTACGTGAACTACAACAAGAGCGAGTGAGGTTTTCCGTTTACTCTCCGTCCGCAGTCCCGACACTCCGTCCCGCAAGATGAGCATTCCCGCCGCCCAGAAAGCCGAGGTCCTTCACGAGGCGCTTCCGTACATCCATAAGTTCCGCGGCTCCACCTTCGTGGTGAAGTACGGCGGCAGCTTCATGGACGATCCGAATCCGGAGGGCCGCGACCGCGTGGCCACCGACATCGCCTTCCTGGCCGCCGTCGGCATCCAGGTCGTCGTCGTGCACGGCGGCGGCAAGGCCATCACCCGCGCCATGGACAAGGCCGGCCTCAAGTCGGAGTTCCGCGGCGGCATGCGCGTCACCGACGCCGCCACCGTCAGGATCGTCGAGGAGACCCTCAACCACGAGATCAACGGCCAGATCTGCGAATCCCTGAAGGCCCGCGGCGCCAACCCGCTCGGCATGCCGGGCAACCACGTGAACCTCTGCGAGAAGCTCTACGGACGGGACGAGAAGGGCCAGCCCGTCGACATCGGTTTCGTCGGCGACATCAAGTTCGTGAAGACGAAGCTGATCAAGAAGGCCCTCGCCGACGGCCATCTGCCGGTCGTCTCGCCCATCGCCCTCGACGCCGACGACCAGGCCTACAACACCAACGCGGACGTCGCCGCCGCGGCCGTGGCGAACTCCCTCCGGGCCCGCCGCCTCATCTTCATGAGCGACGTCCCCGGCCTGCTGGCCGACCCCAAGGACCCGGGCTCCCTCATCGCCACGCTGAAGGTCAGCGAGGTCGACGAACTCAAGCGCAAGGGCGTCATCGCCGGCGGGATGATCCCGAAGGTCGACAGCGCCGTGAAGGCGCTCAAGGAAGGCGTCCGTCGCGTGCATTTCATCGACGGCCGCGTCCCGCACGCGCTCCTGCTCGAGGTCTTCACCGACAAGGGCATCGGCACCGAAATCGTCCACGGCTGATGAACGGCCCGTCCGCAGATCCCACCGCCGCGCGCTACGCGGCCAACGTCGCCCATAATTACGGCGCGCCTCCCATCACGCTCGTGAAGGGGCAGGGGACGCTCGTCTGGGACGCCGCCGGCAAGCGCTACCTCGACTTCGCCTCCGGCATCGCGGTCAACGCCGTCGGCCACGCCCACCCGCACTGGGTGAAGCGCGTCGCCGAGCAGGCCGGCACGCTCGTCCACGTCAGCAACCTCTACCGCAACGAACCGCAGGGCGCGCTCGCCCGCGCGCTCGCGTCGCGCTGCGGCCCCGGCCGCGTGATCTTCTGCAACAGCGGCGCCGAAGCCAACGAAGGCCTGCTCAAGCTCGCCCGGCTGCACGGCCAGCGCAAGTCCGGCGCGGAAGGCGCCTGCATCGGCGTCGTCGTGGCGGAGAAGGCTTTCCACGGCCGGACCTTCGGCGGCATGTCCGCCACGCCGCAGGAGAAGATCCAGAAGGGCTTCCGTCCGCTGCTCGCCGGCTTCGCCGCCGTCCCGCTCAACGACCTCGCCGCCTGGGACCAGGCCATCGACGCCCGGACCACCGCCGCCGTGCTTATCGAATCGATCCAGGGCGAAGGCGGCGTGAATCCCGCCACGCCGGAATTCCTCCGCGGGGTCGAGAAGCTCTGCCGCGAGCGCAACGTCCTGTTCATGATCGACGAGATCCAGTGCGGCATCGGCCGTACCGGCAGGTTCTTCGCCTACGAGCATGCCGGCGTGAAGCCCGACGCGATCGCCATGGCCAAGGGCCTCGGCGGCGGCTTCCCCATCGGCGCGATCTGGATGGCGCCTCCGCACGACGACCTTTTCCAGGCCGGTTCGCACGGCACCACGTTCGGCGGCGGCCCCCTCGCGGCGACCGCCGGGCTGGCCGTCCTCGAGATCCTCGAATCGGAGCAGCTCGTCGCCAAGGTCGCCGAACGCTCCGTCGCCTGGCATGCCGCGCTGCGCGAGCTGGTCGCCCTCCGCCCTGACCTCGTCAAGGAAGTCCGCGGCGCCGGTTACATGGTCGGCGTCATCCTGCACGTCGACCCGCTCCCGGTCGTGGCCGCCCTCCGTGAGGCCGGCCTCCTCACCGCGCCGGCGGGCGGCGTGGCCGTGCGCCTGCTTCCGCCGCTGAACGCCTCCGTGGCGGAACTGACGGAAGCCGTGACGATCCTGCGTCAGGTCCTGGGCAGCTGGAAGGCCGCCTGAGCGGTTTTCCGCCCCTATTTTCCGCTGTCCAAACGGGAACGGAGGGCTATGTTCGAACGCTTTCCGAGATGCGTCATTTCCTGAAGGAGACCGACCTGAGCCCGGCCGAGACGGCCCAGGTCTTCGCCGCCGCCGCGGCCCTCAAGTCCGCCCGAGGCCAGTCCGCCGGCGCCGCCCTCGCGCACCAGTCCTGGGGCCTGATGTTCTTCAAGAAGAGCACCCGCACCCGCGTCTCCTTCCAGGTCGGCGTCCATGAGCTCGGCGGCCAGCCGGTGATGCTCAACGCCGACGACCTGCAGCTCTCCCGCGGCGAGACCGTCGCCGATACCGCGCGCGTCCTCTCCCGTTACCTCCATGGCATGGTCATCCGTTGCCACGAGCACAGCCTGCTCGAGGAGTTCGCCCGCTGCGGCACGATGCCGGTGGTCAACGCGCTGTCCGACTTCCTGCACCCGTGCCAGTTCCTGACGGACATGTTCACGCTGGCCGAGCGTTACGCGCCCGGCCGCCCGGAGCAGTACGCCGCCTCGCTGAAGGGCAAGAAGGTCGCCTTCCTCGGCGACACCGCCTGCAACATGGCCAACTCCTTCGTGCTCGGCGGCGCCGCCCTCGGCGTCGAGGTCGCGCTCGCCGGCCCCGCCGGGCATGAGCCCGGCGCCGAGATCCGCGCCCAGCTGAAGAAGGACGGCCTCGCCGAGAGCTTCACCTTCTCGACCGACCCCGCCGCCGCCGTCAAGGGCGCCGACATGGTCTACACCGACGTCTGGGTGAGCATGGGCATGGAGGCCGAGAAGGCCGAGCGCCTGCGCACCATGCAGCCTTACCAGGTCAACGCGAAGCTGATGTCCCTGGCCAAGCCCTCGGCCCACTTCATGCACTGCCTCCCGGCCCACCCCGGCGAGGAGGTCTCGGCCGAAGTGCTCGCCAGCAAGCAGAGCATCATCTTCGACCAGGCCGAGAACCGCCTGCACGTGCAGAAGGCCATCCTCGCGCACCTCGCCGCCCGTCGCGGCTGATTTTCCCATACCACTACCATGAGCAAGAAGAAGAAAATCGTCCTGGCCTACTCCGGCGGCCTCGACACCTCCGTCCTCCTTTCCTGGATCAAGGACAAGCATGACGCCGAGATGATCGCGTTCTGCGCCGACATCGGTCAGGAAGACGAACTCAAGGGGCTCAAGCGGAAGGCCCTGAAGACCGGCGCCTCCAAGCTCTACGTCGACGACCTGCAGGCCGAGTTCGCCCGCGACTTCATCTTCCCGATGATGCAGGCCGGCGCCATCTACGAAGGCCAGTACTACCTCGGCACCTCCATCGCGCGCCCGCTCATCGCCAAGCGCATGGTCGAGATCGCCCGCAAGGAAGGCGCCACCGCCATCGCCCACGGCGCCACCGGCAAGGGCAACGACCAGGTCCGCTTCGAGCTCACCTGCGCCGCCCTCGCCCCCGACCTCGAGATCATCGCCCCCTGGCGCAACGAAGCCTTCCGCAAGGACTTCCCCGGCCGCGCCGAGATGATCGCCTACTGCGCCGATAACAAGATTCCGGTCGAGGCCAGCGCCAAGAAGCCCTACTCCTCCGACCGCAACCTCCTCCACATCTCCTACGAGGCCGGCATCCTCGAGGATCCGTGGATGGACGCCTTCCACCCCGCCAACAAGGCCATGTTCAAGCTCTCCGTCTCCCCGGAGGACGCCCCGAACAAGCCGGAGTACGTCGAACTCGAGTTCCGCCAGGGCGACTGCGTCGCCGTCAACGGCAAGAAGCTCGATCCCCTCGGCGTCATGCGCATGCTCAACAAGCTCGGCGGCCGTCACGGCGTCGGCCGCGTCGACATGGTCGAGAATCGCTTCGTCGGCATGAAGAGCCGCGGCGTCTACGAGACCCCGGGTGGCACCATCCTGCACTTCGCCCACCGCCAGATCGAGTCGCTGACCATGGACCGCGAGGTCATGCACCTGCGCGACTCCCTCGTCCCGCGCTACGCCACGCTCGTCTACAACGGTTTCTGGTACGCCCCGGAGCGCCTCGCCCTGCAGGCCCTCATCACCGAGTCGCAGCGCAACGTCACCGGCACCGTCCGCGTGAAGCTCTACAAGGGCAACGTCTACGTCGCCGGCCGCAAGAGCCCGCGTTCGCTCTACAACCCGCACATCGCCACGATGGAAGCGGACCCGACCAAGGCCTACAACCAGGACGACGCCACCGGCTTCATCCGCCTCAACGGCCTGCGTCTGCGCGTGAACTCGAAGGTCAACGGCGTCGGCAACCTCAGCAAGACCGTCCGCTGAGTCCGGTCCGGTCAGGCAAAGCGAAGGGCGTCCCGGTCGGGACGCCCTTCTTGTTGAAACTGGAGGCGCGGGTCGGAATTGAACCGACGCATGGGGCTTTTGCAGAGCCCGGCCTTACCACTTGGCTACCGCGCCTGAAGACTGACTGGTCCCGAAAATGCCTCCTCGGGGACGGCGTTTCAAGGGTTTTGTGCGAGGGCTTCCCTTTGGGCGATTTCTCGCCTAATAACCCCCTATGAGCCAGCCAGCCTTCCGCGTCGGACTCGGGTATGACATCCACCCGTTGGTCGCCGGCCGGCCCTGCGTCCTCGGCGGGGTCCACATCCCGTCGCCGGTCGGACCGGACGGACATTCCGACGCGGACGTGGTGCTCCACGCGGTCGCGGACGCGATCCTCGGCGCGGCCGGGCTGCGTGACATCGGTCATTACTTCCCGAACACCGACGCCGCGCTCAAAGGCTTGGATTCCGCCGTGATCGTGAAGAAGGCCGTCGCCGAGGCCCGGGCGCAGGGCGGCTGGATGGTCGGCAACGTCGATATCGTGATCATCGGCGAGCGCCCCAAGGTCATGGCGCACGTCGACGCCATGAAGGCGCAGGTCGCCGCGATCATCGGCATCACCCCCGCTCAGGTCGGCATCAAAGCCACGACTAACGAGGGGATGGACGCGATCGGGCAGGGCAAGGCCCTGGCGGTCCAGGCTATTTGCCTGATTTCGAAGGGTTTTTGAGCGTTTTTCGGGCTTTTCTGCTTCGGGCTTGTGTTTTCTGCCCTAAAAGCGAAGAGTTAACGACCCTTCCGTCCGAAGGGTTCCTTATGGAAAAGACCCTCATCATCCTCAAGCCCGACTGCATGGAGCGCCGCCTCTGCGGAACGGTCCTCGCTCGGTTCGAAGCGGCCGGTTTCGACATCCAGGCCAGCAAGATGACCCGTCTGACCTCCGCCCAGCTCCGCGAGCACTACGCGCACGTCGCCGACAAGCCTTTCTACCCGGAGATCGAGGCCTTCATGTCCTCCCGTCCGGTGATCGTCGCCGTCCTCGTCGGCGAGAACGTCATTTCCCGCGTCCGCGAACTCCTCGGACCGACCAATTCCAAAGTGGCTCCCAAGGGCACCATCCGTGGCGATTTCGGCACCGAGATGATGCGCAATGTCTGCCACGCCTCCGACAGCCCCGCCGCGGCGGACGCTGAGGTCCGCCGTTTCTTCCGTCCCGACGAAGTCTTCGCCCCTGAGGCGAGCCGAGTCTAAGCGAAAGCATAGCAAAATAGGCCCCGCCGTTCGCGCGGCGGGGCTTATCTCTTCTTCCGACCGCTGGGCTGCTTGCCTTGGCTCCAGGGCTGCGGCAACTTGAGCGCGTGGATAAATACTGCCCATCTTGCGGCGAAGACCTCAGGCATGCGCCGCTTCGGCTCGGGGATGCCTGGTGCGATTACTGCGGGACGGCCAGCAGCCTGCGCGCTTGCCTCCGCGCGACGCCCCGCGCCCTCCGGCTGGCGGCCCCGTTGGCGGAGTCTCCGCCCGGCGTCTTCATCCGCCAGGCGGGTGAAACCTTCCGGCTGGAGTTATCCCGACGCGGCGAAAATCAGACGGCGTTGATCTGGGCTTTCCTCGTGGTTTACGCCTTCACCTTCGGCGGGCTGTTGCTGAGCGGCGTCGGGGCATTGTCGTGGGTTTTCCCCGCCTTGTATGGCGGCGGGTTCTGCGTCATCGCGGCCGGGGCGGTCTGGTTGACCTGGGGTCGTGACACGATCGAGGTGGACCGTCGGGCGCTGGTGCTCGGCAGGAGCGTGGGACGCTGGCGCCAAGAGGAGTGGCGCGTCGAGCGCGGCCTGCTCCGGTCCGTCGATCTGGTGCGGAAGCCGAACGCCCTCGGGCGTTATCGCGACCTGCCGGGCTTCATCCTGCGTTTCCAGCGGCATGACGGCATCCGGTTTGATTTCGGGCTGGGCCACGGCTATCCGCAGATGAGCCATGCATATCGTCTTCTGCGCGAAACGCAGGGCCTGCCCTAGAGGATTGAATCCGGCACCTTCTTCCGCAATCTCGGGCCATGCGGTTCCACTGTCCTGACTGCGGCCTGCCGATCGCGGCGGTCGACCTCGCTCCGGCCCAAGGGGTCGCGGTCTGCCGCTTCTGCGAGAAGCCCTTCCCGATGACGGCCTGCCAGACGGCGATACCCTTCGAGCAACGTAACATCGTCCCGGTGATGACCCCGCCGAAGGGCGTGGACCTGGTCGAGACGATGGACGGCTTCCGGCTGACGATGTCGACCCGCAGCTGCATCGCGATCTTCCTCGTGCCGTTCACGCTCGTCTGGGCCGGCGGTTCGCTCGGCGGCATCTACGGCACGCAGATCGCCAAGGGCGAGTTCAACTGGATGATGTCTCTCTTCGGGCTGCCTTTCCTCGTCGGCTCGTTCTTCCTGATCGGCCTCACCGTGATGTCCGTCGCCGGCCGTTCGGTCGTCGAGCTCGCGGCCGGCCGGCTGACCGTCCGGACCGGGGCCTTGGGCGTCTATCGGAAGAAGTCGGCCGATTGGCGCGAAGTGCGCGGCAGTCGTCTGACGGAAGTCAGTCGCCGTGGCCGTAACGGCTATTCCACCTCCTATCAGGTCGAGATCGCGGTCGAAGGGGCGGAACCGCTGCGCCTCGGCGTCGGCGCGGAGCGGGAGACGATGCTCTGGGTCGCCCGCTTCCTGGCCGGCCGAATCCAGCGCGGGCGATAATTCCCCGTTGCCCTCGGGCGGGGAAATTGGGCAGAGTCGCCCCATGCTGGACCCTAAGTTCCTTCGCGAAAACATCGACCTCGTCCGCAAGGGCGTCGCCCGGAAGAAGTTCCAGGTCGACCTCGACGCCGTCCTGGCCGCCGACGAAGCCCGCCGCCACGCGGTGGCCGAGTTCGAGGCCGCCCGTTCGGCGCAGAACGCCGCGAACAAGGAGATGGCCGCGATGCCCAAGGGGTCGCCGGAATTCCAGGCCAAGGTCGTCGAGATGAAGGCCGCCTCCGCCAAGGTGAAGGAGCTCGAGAGGAAGGTCGCCGAGGCCGAGGAGCAGCTGAAGGCCGTCGCGCTGTCCGTCCCGAACATCCCGCACGACTCCGTGCCCGCAGGTCGCACCGAGGCCGACAACCAGGTCGTCCTCGAATGGGGCGACCACGCGAAGCTGGTCTCGCCGGCCGCCAAGCCGCACTGGGACATCGCCTGGTTCAACAAGGCGATCGACTTCGAGCGCGGCGTCAAGGTCACCGGCGCGGGCTTCCCGTTCTACGTGGGCGACATGGCCCGCCTCGTGCGCGCGCTGATCCAATACTTCCTCGAGGAGGCCGGCGCCAGCGGCTACGTCGAGGTCCACGCCCCGTTGCTCGTCAACGCCGCCTCGGCCACCGCCACCGGCCAGCTGCCCGACAAGGAAGGGCAGATGTACCACGCGCAGACCGACGACTTCTACCTCATCCCGACGGCCGAGGTGCCCGTCACGAACTTCTTCCGCGACGAGATCCTCGACGAGGCCTCCCTGCCGGTGAAGCGCGCCGGCTACACGCCGTGCTTCCGCCGCGAGGCCGGCAGCTGGGGAGCGCACGTGCGCGGCCTGAACCGTCTGCACCAGTTCGACAAGGTCGAGCTCGTGAAGTGGACCCATCCGGACAAGTCGTTCGAGGAGCTCGAGCTCCTGCGCGGCGACGCCGAGCGCCTGCTCCAGAAGCTGGAGCTGCCTTACCGCGTGCTCCTCATCTGCGCCGGCGACATCGGTTTCTCCCACAGCAAGCAGTACGACCTCGAGGTCTGGGCGGGCGGCCAGAAGCGCTGGCTCGAGGTCTCGAGCTGCTCCAACTTCACCGATTTCCAGGCCCGCCGCGCGGGGATACGTTTCCGTCCGAAGGACGGGAAGCCCGAGTTCGTCCACACCCTCAACGGCTCCGGCCTCGGCCTGCCGCGCGTCCTCGCCGCCATCCTGGAGAACAACCTCCAGGCCGACGGCACCGTGCGCGTGCCCGCGGCGCTCCGTCGCTGGTACGGCAAGGACACGCTGTCGTTCTGAGCCCCGCTTTGGATTGGCAGCCCGCCGGCCCGCCCTAGTCTGAGCGCGTGCCGATGAGCCTGCCTACCCCTGACGCCTTGCGCGCGGCCGCCCAGCGGCTGCCGCGGCTGCCTGCGGCCCCGGCTGCGCCGGGGGCCGTCGCCGTCGCGGTCTCCGGCGGCGCGGATTCGGTCTACCTGCTCTGCGCGCTCTGGGCCGACGAGACCTTGCGACCGCGTCTGCGGGTCCTGCATTTCGATCATCGCGTGCGCGGGGAGGCCTCGGCCGAAGACGCCCGCTTCGTCGGCGACCTGTGCGCCGCGCTCGGCGTGCCGTGCGCGCTCGGAGCCAGGGGCGGGCAGGGGATGGCGTCCGAAGCGGCGCTACGGGCGGCGCGGGACGCGTTCTTCGCCGAGCAGCGGGCGCTTCTCGGCTACGACCTCCTCTGCACCGCGCATCACCTCGACGACGTCGTCGAGAACGCGCTGCTGCGACTGGCCCGCGGCGCGGGCCTCGCCGGCCTCGCCGCGCCGCGCGTGCTCCAGGTCTTCCGGGACGGTCATCGCCGCTGGCGTCCGCTGATCCAGGCCGGCGTCGGCAAGCAGGCCTTGCTCGCCGCTTTGCGCTCCGCCGGGATTCCTTGGCGCGAAGACGCCACCAATCTCCTGCCGGTCGCGGCGCGCAACCGCGTCCGCGCCT
Organism: Verrucomicrobiota bacterium; assembly: GCA_016871725.1. Classification (GTDB taxonomy): domain Bacteria; phylum Verrucomicrobiota; class Verrucomicrobiia; order Opitutales; family UBA953; genus UBA953. The sequence continues at coordinate 49,532 of VHCL01000003.1, forward strand.
GGCTCGCCGCCGGGGCCGAGGAGGCCTTGGGCGCGGGTCATGCCGCGGGCTTCGCGCGCTCCGCCCGCATCCTCGGCGAGGCGCAGGCCGCGTTGGCGCAGTGGGCCGAGGAGCTCGGCTGCGTCGTCGGCGCGGATGGCACGATGCCGGTGGCCGCGCTGCGGGGGCGTCCGGAAGCCCTGATCCAGGAGTGCCTGCGCGCTTTCCTGCATGCGCGGCAGATCGCGGAGCCCGGCGAAGCGTCGCTCGCGCCGCTCGTCGCCGCGATCGCCACGGGCAAGGATGCCCGTTCCGCCGTCCGCGGGCGCGTCATCTTCGTCGCCGGCGGCGTGCTCGGCCTCCCGCGGGAGCCGGTGGTCTTCGGTCCGGCGGAGCGTCGGCTGAGCCTCGGCGTGGCCGACGACGAGTGCGGCTTGCTCGTCGAGCGCGTCGACGTCGACGCGGATTCGTGGGCCACTCTGTCCAAAGGAGACATTTCGCCCGACCGGGAGGCCTATGTCCGCGCGCCGGGCGGCGACCTCGTCTGGCGCGGACGCGCGGACGGCGATCGTTATCAGCCATTGGGTTCGCCGGGGTCCGCCAAGCTTTCCGACCTGCTCATCAACCGTAAAATCCCCGCCGAACTGCGGGAGGCGCTGCCGGTGGTCCTGGCCGGCTCCGCGATCCTCTGGGTGCCGGGTCTCCCGCCGGCCGATTCCGCGCGTCTGCATGGCCCGACGAAGGGGGCTCTCCGGTTGACTTGGCTTGGCCCCTGCTTAGGTTCAAACCCTTGCCCATGAGTCAAAACGACCAGCCGGATGATAATAAGAACGGTCCCCGCCTGAACACGAAGCCGGTCTTCATCTGGCTCCTCCTCATGGTGGCCATCGTGGCCCTTTTCAACCTGCCGGGCGCCGCCTCCGGCAACGCCGTGCAGGTGCTCAATGTCTCGCAGGTGCTCTCCTACGCCCAGGAGAAGAAGATCAAGGCCCTCACCCTCCAGCCCAACCCGACGTCGGGTTCCGAGAACTGGGTCCGGATCTCCGGCGAGCTCGCCGTGGCCGGGGCCGAGGCCGGCGACAAGGCCCGTTTCACCGCCGACGGCCGGCTCACCGATAAGGAGTTCGAACTGCTCCGCGCCTCCGTCGCCCGCGACGCCTTCAAGGAAGTCCCCGCCCAGACCGGCTGGACGATGTTCCTCTACAACGTGCTGCCCACGCTGCTGGTCTCCGGCGCGGTGCTGTTCATGATGTACCGCTTCCTCAAGAACGCCAACCGCGGCGCGATGCAGTTCGCCAAGTCCCGCGCCCGCCTCAACGCCAACGAGAAGGAGACCACCACCTTCAAGGACGTCGCCGGCTGCGACGAGGCCAAGGAGGAGGTGAAGGAGATCGTCGACTTCCTCAAGGACCCCAAGCGCTTCACCAAGATCGGCGCGAGCATCCCCAAGGGCGTGCTCATGGTCGGTCCGCCCGGCACGGGCAAGACGCTCCTCGCCCGCGCCGTCGCCGGCGAGGCCGGCGTGCCGTTCCTCAGCATCAGCGGCTCCGACTTCGTCGAGATGTTCGTCGGTGTAGGCGCGGCCCGCGTCCGCGACACCTTCGAGCAGGCCCGCAAGCTCGCCCCCTGCATCATCTTCATCGACGAGATCGACGCGGTCGGCCGCCAGCGCGGCGCCGGCCTCGGCGGCGGCAACGACGAACGCGAGCAGACGCTCAACTCCCTGCTCGTCGAGATGGACGGCTTCGACGGCCAGGCGGGCGTGATCGTCATCGCCGCGACCAACCGCGCCGACGTGCTCGACCAGGCCCTGCTGCGGCCCGGTCGCTTCGACCGTCAGGTGTTCGTCGACCTGCCCGACCTCCGCGGCCGCGAGGCCGTCCTGGCCGTGCACGCCAAGCGTTTCCAGCTCGCGCCGTCGGTCGACCTCCAGCGCGTCGCGCGCATCACCACCGGCATGTCCGGCGCCGACCTCGCCAACCTGCTCAACGAGGGCGCGCTCCACGCCGGCCGCCGCAACCGCGAGAAGGTCGAGATGGCCGACATCGAGGAGGCCCGCGACAAGATCGCCTACGGCCGCGAGCGCAAGAAGCTGATGGACGAGGAGGACCGTCGCAGCACCGCCTACCATGAGGCCGGCCACGCGTTGGTGCAGTCGCTCATCGACGACGGCTCCCTGCCTCTGCACAAGGTCACCATCCTGCCCCGCGGCCGCGCCCTCGGCATGGCGATGTACATGCCGGCCAAGGAGATCCTCGGCTACTCCAAGGCGCGCCTGCTGAATTACATCTGCACGGCGATGGCCGGACGCATCGGCGAACGCGTCGTCACGGGCGAGATCTCCAACGGCGCCTCGAGCGACATCAAGCAGGCCACGCGTATGGCCCGCCAGATGGTCTGCGACTGGGGCATGAGCGACCTCGGCCCGGTCGCCTTCGGCGAGAACTCCGACACCGTCTTCCTCGGCCGCGAGATCTCGCGCACGCAGGCGCACAGCGACGAGACCGCCCGTCGCATCGACGAGGCCATCTCCGCCATCGTCCGCGAACAGTACGCCCGGGCCGAGAAGCTCGTGGCCGACAACGCCGAGGCCTTGCGCAAGATCGCCGAGGCCTTGCTCCAGCACGAGACCCTCGACGGGGTCCACGTGATGGAGATCCTCAAGACCGGCGCTATCCAGAGTCCCGTGGGCGTCCCGGCCGCGGCCCCGGCTCAGCCGGAAGCCGCTCCGTCCGCCCCCGCGCCTGCGGCCGACGCCGGTCCCGGCCTCCAATCCTCCCCGACCCCTGCTTGAGGTTTGCCCTCAAGGGGTGGGCGGGGTAGGGTGGGCCATGGTCATCGGACTCACCGGAGGCATCGGTTGCGGCAAGTCCACTGCCGCTGCCTGCTTTGCCGGGCTTGGTTTCCAGGTCGTCGATGCGGACCAGCTGGCCCGTCAGGTCTTGGAGTCTCCGGCCTGTGTCGCCCGGCTGCGGGCTCGCTGGGGGGCCGCCTGCCTGGGCTCGGCCGGAGTCCCGGACCGCAGGTGGATCGGGACGAAGGTCTTCGCCGACCCCGCGGAACGGGCTTTCCTTGAGTCGGTGACGCATCCGGAAGTCGCCCGGCTGCGTCGTGAAGCCACCGCCGACCCGCGACGTGATTACGTCGTCGAGCTCCCGTTGCTGTTCGAGAAGGAGCTTGCCGCCGGATTCCATGCGATCGTCGTCGTGGCTTGCTCGGAGGAAGTCCGGCGGGTCCGCCTGCGAGCCCGCGGTCTCACCGATGAGGAGATTTCCGCACGCATCGCTTCGCAACTTTCTCTCGTGGAGAAGGTTAAGCGAGCCGATGCCGTCTTTTGGAACGATGGGTCGGCCGAATTCCTGCGGGAGCAGGTACGGCTCTGGGTCAGCCGGACGAGAGGCGCGTAAATCGCCCCATCTTTGGTTAATTTGCGGTTGCGGGAAGGTTCCCCCGTTTTAGCGTCAATTTCCCCGTTGTTCTCCTCTTTGAGGAGCAATCCCCCTATCCCCATTCTTCCGCTCCGGATTTCCCCACTGTGACGACCGCCGACGACTACGTCATCCAATTCATTCAGGACAAGGGGCTGGTGTCGCCCGCCGACGTGGCCGAGGCCCGTGCCGCGACCGCCCCGGTGCCCGACGGCCAGAACGCCGACACCCTGGCCATCGCCAAGCTCGTCGAGACCGGCAAGGTCGCCTGGCCGCAGATCACCGCCGCGTTGAGCAAGGAGTTCGACATGGAACTCGTCGACGTCAGCCAGGTCTCTCCGTCGGACGACGTCCTCAAGCTGATCAGCCGGGAACAGGCCGAGGCCCGGAACATCCTGCCCCTCCAGATGGACGGGGCCGAGCTCCTGGTCGCCATCTGCGACCCGCTCGACACCGAGACCCTCGATTCCGTCTCCGGCATCCTCAAGCTTCCGCTCAACCCCCGGCTCGCCCCGCCGGACGCCCTCAAGGAGGCGATCTCCCGTTGTTACAGCGGCGGCCCCATCAGCGGCGGCGGCGCCTACAACGACATCCTCGGCAAAGGCGTCGAAGACGGCCTGGCCGTCGAGCTGCCTCAGGGCGGCGACGTCAAGGAAGACGACGCGCCGATCATCCGTTACGTCAACTCGCTGATCGTCGACGCCATCCGCCGCAAGGCGTCGGACATCCATCTCGAGCCCCTGGAAAAGCGTTTCCGCGTGCGTTTCCGCATCGACGGCGTGCTCCAGGAGATGAAGGGCCCGCCCAAGCGCCTGCAGCCCTCCATCATCTCCCGCCTCAAGCTCATGGCGGAGGTCTCGCTCGCCGAGAAGCGCATCCCGCAGGACGGACGCATCCAGGCCCGTACCGGCGGCCGCGACATCGACTTGCGCGTCTCCGTGCTGCCCACGGTGTACGGCGAGTCGATCGTCATGCGAATCCTCGACAAGGAGGGCCTCAAGCTCGGCCTTCCCGAGCTGGGCTTCTTCGCCGACGACCAGGCCAAGTTCCAGAGCCTCGTCACCGGTTCCGACGGCGTCTTCCTGGTCACCGGCCCGACCGGTTCGGGCAAGTCGACCACCCTCTATTCGGCGCTCAACTACATCAACAAGCCCGACCGCAAGATCATCACCGTCGAGGACCCGGTCGAATACCAGATGGCCGGCATCAACCAGGTGCAGGTGAAGCGCGACGTCGGCATGACTTTCGCCGCCGCCCTCCGCGCGATGCTCCGTCAGGCGCCCAACATCGTGATGATCGGTGAGATCCGCGACCTTGAGACCGCCGAGATCGCCGTCAACGCGGCGCTCACCGGCCACATGGTGTTCTCCACCCTCCACACCAACGACTCCGTCTCGGCCGTGACCCGACTCGTGGACATCGGCGTGAAGCCCTTCCTCGTGTCCGCGGCCCTCCGCGGCGCGCTGGCCCAGCGTCTCGTGCGCCGCGTCTGCCAGTCCTGCGCCGCGCCCTACAAGCCGACCGCCAAGGAGCTCTATTCGATCGGCATGACCGAGCAGGACCTCGCCAACGCCACCCCGATGAAGGGCGCCGGCTGCGTCAAGTGCGGCGAACGGGGCTACAAGGGCCGCCGCGGCGTCTTCGAGCTCTTCATCATCACCGAGGAGATCCAGGAGATGATCTACGGCGGCTCCAACCTCGTCGACCTCCGCCGGAAGGCCCGCGAGGCCGGCATGCGCACCATGCGCGAGGACGGCCAGCGCAAGGTCGCCTCCGGCATGACCACGATCGAGGAAGTGCTCGGCGCCACCGTGGCCGACGACGTGATCTGAAGCGATGGCCTACGCGATGAACCAGCTGCTGGAGGCGATGCTCGAGAACGGGGCCTCCGACCTGCACATCCGCGTCGGCCGCGCCCCCAGCCTCCGCGTCAACGGCGAGCTCGTCGCCGTCGAAGGCCCCGCCCTCACCGCCGCCGAGACCGAGGCCCTCGTGCTCGGCATCGTGCCGCCCGCCCGCCGCGCCACGCTCGACGCCGACGGCGGCTGCGATTTCGCCTTCGCCTTCCGCGACCGGACCCGTCTCCGCGCCAACGCCTTCCGCGGGCACGGCGGCTACGGCATGGTCCTGCGCCTGCTCCCGTCCGGCATGTACTCGCTCGAGCAGCTGCGGCTGCCGCTCGTGGTCAAGGACCTGCTCAGGCGCGCCCGCGGCCTGATCCTGGTCACCGGCCCGACCGGTTCGGGCAAGTCGACGACGCTCGCGTCGATGATCAACTGGATCAACGAGAACCAGCAGAGCCACATCATCACCATCGAGGACCCGATCGAGTACACCCACGCGCACAAGCAGAGCCTGATCACCCAGCGCGAGGTGGGCGAAGACCTGCCGTCCTTCGCGGAAGGCGTCCGTTCGGCGCTGCGCCAGGACCCCGACGTCATCCTCATCGGAGAGATGCGCGACCTCGAGACCATCGAGGCCGCCGTCACCGCCGCCGAGACCGGCCACCTGGTGCTCGGCACCCTGCACACTTCCGGCGCCACCCGGACGATCGACCGCATCATCGACGCCTTCCCGGCCTCGGCGCGCGACCAGATCCGCGCGCAGCTCTCGACCTCGCTCACCGCGGTCATCTCGCAGTGCCTGCTGCACACCACGGACGACCGCCGCGTCGCGGCCTTCGAGATCATGATCCGCACCGACGGGATCGCCGCCAAGATCCGCGAGGGCAAGACCTTCCAGCTGCTCACCGACATCGAGACCGGCGGCGCGCGCGGCATGCGCACCCTCGACAGCGACCTGCTGTCCCTCTTCTCCCAGGCCCTCGTGACCGAGGAGGAGGTCTTCAGCTACTGCCTCAACCCCGAAGCCATGCGCGAGCGCATGCGCGGCGGCGCCGCCGCCCGCTGACCCTTTCCCTTTTTCCCCATGTTCGACGACCATAGTGATCTGATCCGTGACATCGCCCTCGAGGCCGGCCTCGTGACGCCCGCCCAGGCCGAGGAAGTCTGGGAGTCCACCTCGACCACGGGCAAGTCCTTCGCCGACAGCCTCGTCGACGCCGGCCTGGCCGACCGACCCGCGCTCCTGCAGGCCATCGCCGACCATCTCGGCTCCCCCTTCTATTCGACCGTGCCCGCCGACCCCGGCGACGCGCTCGTCAAGCTGCTCAAGCCCGCCCAGGCCCACAAGTACGTGGTGCTGCCCGTGGCCGACGAGGCCGGCAAGCTGACCCTCCTGGCCAAGGACCCCTTCAATTCCTCCGTCATCAACGAGCTCGGCTTCATCCTCCAGCGGGACATCGAGCTCGGCGTCGCCGACCCCGCCCAGGTCGAAGCGGGCGTCGTCCGCGTCTACGGCGAGGCGACCTCCTCCTCGATGGAGGACCTCCTCGGGGAGTTCGGCGAGGTCGACGCCGTCGCCGTCACCGACGAGGACGTCTCCAAGCAGGCCAACCAGGCCCCGATCATCCGCTTCGTCGACCTCGTGCTGCAGGAAGGCGTCAAGGCCAAGGCCTCGGACATCCACTTCGAGCCCTTCGAGACCGAGTTCCGCATCCGTCTGCGCATCGACGGCTCGCTCTACGAGATGGCGCCGCCGCCGAAGAACCTCGCCTCTGCCGTGATCGCCCGCGTCAAGGTGCTCTCCTCGCTCAACATCGCCGAGCGTCGCGTCCCGCAGGACGGCCGCATCAAGACCACCATCGGCGGCCGGCAGATCGACCTCCGCGTGTCGACCCTGCCGACGCAGTTCGGAGAGTCCGTCGTGCTGCGAATCCTCGACAAGACCGTCGTCAACCTGAGCCTCGAGGCGCTCTCGATGCAGGACGACATCAAGGAAGGCATCCGCTCCATGGTGGGCCGGCCGAACGGCATCTTCATCGTCACCGGCCCGACCGGTTCCGGCAAGACGACCACCCTCTACTCGGCCCTCAAGGAGGTGAACACCGAGGACGTGAAGATCCTCACCGCCGAGGACCCCGTCGAATACGAGGTCGAAGGCATCATGCAGGTCCCGATCAACCACCAGGTCGGCCTGACGTTCGCCGCGGCGCTGCGTTCGTTCCTCCGTCAGGACCCCGACACCATCATGGTGGGTGAGATCCGCGACATCGAGACCGCCCAGATCGCCGTCCAGGCCTCGCTGACCGGCCACGTCGTGCTCTCGACGCTCCACACCAACGACGCCCCCGGCGCCGTCACCCGACTGATCGACATGGGCCTGGAGCCGTTCCTCATCTCGGCCTCGCTCGAAGGCGTGCTCGCCCAGCGCCTCCTGCGCCGCATCTGCAAGACCTGCCGGACGCCCTACGAGCCGGACAAGGACGTCGTCAACATGCTCGACGTCGACGCCCTCGAGATCGCCAACAAGAAGTTCTACTACGGCAAGGGCTGCCCGGACTGCAACCGCTCCGGCTACAAGGGCCGCCAGGGCCTCTTCGAGCTGATGACCATCAACGACCAGCTCCGCGCGCTCATCACGCAGAAGGCCCCGACCCTCGTCCTCAAGCAGAAGGCCATCGAATCCGGCATGCGTCCGCTCCGCGAGGACGGCCTGCGCTGCATCTTCGACGGCCACACCTCCATCGAGGAGGTCCTCAAGTACACCTGAACTTCAACACCCCACCGCACCTCCCATGCCCGACTACAAGTACACCGCCATCGACCGCAACGGGGCCCAGGCCACCGGCCGGATCGACGCCGCCGACGACGCGCAGGCCCGCCAGAAGCTCATGGCGAAAGGCCTGATGGTCACCACGCTCGTGGCCGACTCGGCCGCCGCCAAGCCCGCGGCCGCCGCCGCCCCGGCCAAGGCCGGCTTCTCCTTCGGCTCGAAGGTGACGCAGAACGACGTGACCGTCATGACGCGCCAGCTGGCGACGCTGATCATCGCCGGCCTGCCGCTCCTCCGCGCGCTGGAGCTCATCACCAAGCAGGAGCGGAACCCCGCCTTCAAGGCCGTCCTCGCCAACATCGCCGAGAGCGTCTCCCAAGGCAACAACCTCTCCGAGGCCCTGCAGGCCCACCCCAAGGTCTTCGACAAGCTCTTCGTCAACATGGTGCGCGCGGGCGAGGCGGGCGGCGTGCTCGACAAGGTCCTCGACCGTCTCGCGAAGTTCCGCGAGAAGGCCGAGCGCATCCAGAAGAAGGTCAAGTCCGCGATGGTGTACCCGGGAGTCGTCATGTCCGTCGCGCTCATCATCGTGTACATCCTGATGGTGAAGGTCGTCCCGTCGTTCCAGAAGCTCCTGGACAGCCAGAAGACCACGATGCCGCCGTTGACGCAGTTCGTCGTGGGCATCTCGAAGTTCCTCACGGAATTCTGGTGGGCCACCCCGATCGCGGTCTTCGGCCTCTACTTCGGCCTGAAGTCGTGGCTCGCTACCGACAAGGGCAAGGCGGTCTTCGACAAGATGATCTTCCGGCTCCCCAAGGTCGGCGCCTTCGTGCAGATCGTCTCCGTCTCCCGCTTCGCCCGCACCTTCGGCACGCTGATGGCCTCGGGCGTCCCGATCCTGCAGTCGATCACGATCACCCGCGACACGCTCGACAACGTCGTCATCGCCCAGTCGCTCGAGCGCGTGCATGACCGCGTGCGCGACGGCGAGCCGCTCTCGATCCCGCTCGAGCAGTCCGGCGTCTTCCCGCAGATGGTGACCTCCATGATCCAGGTCGGCGAAGAGACCGGCCAGCTGCCGGAGATGCTCAACCGCGTCGCCGACATCTACGACGAAGAGGTCGACAACGCCGTGACCGCGCTGACCTCGATCATCGAGCCGATCCTCATCGTCTTCCTCGCGGTGGTGGTCGGCACCATCGTGCTCGCGATGTTCCTCCCGCTCATCGCGCTCATCACGAAGATGACCGGCGGCGGCTGAGCGTCCCTCCCGTCCACGACGAAGCCCGGCCCGCGAGGAGCCGGGCTTTTTCGTGTCCAGGGCAGGGGAGTGACCCCCGAAAAAGGAGGCGGCTTGCATACCCCTATGCAAGCCGCCTGTTTTTTACTGCTTTATCTTACTTACCCCATTGTCCCGTAGGACAAATTTAATACCTGATACCGTGCATTTAATTCCGATCGGTTCAAGTGAAATCCGCATCTTTTTAGTCACGATCGTAAGTGACTACCCCTCAGGGCTTTGAAATTGGGTGCAGGGGTAGGATTTGAACCTACGACCTTCAGGTTATGAGCCTGACGAGCTAACCGGGCTGCTCCACCCTGCAATCAGTGGAAGGCGAAGGAGAAGGGCAGGCGGGCCGCCCCGCAAGCCATTTCTTGTGCCAGTTATCGGGCATGCCCCTGCCCAAAAAGGGTTGAAGCAGGCGGGGCAGGGGGGAAGATTGACCACCCCTTTAAACGATGAGCGAAGAAACCCCTACGCCTCCCCCCGGCGAAGTCTCCCCGGCCCCCGTCAAGGAGGTCGAGACCGACGAGGTCCTGGGCACCAAGCGCGCCAAGAAATCCTTCTGGCAACGGATCGGCGCCAGCGGTCTCTCGGTGTCGATCGCCTTCCACGCGCTGCTCGTCTTCATCGCGGCCGCCTTCGTCGTCTCGACCGTCACGGACAACGCCAAGAAGGATCCCAACCAGTTCGCCACCGGCGCGGGCGGCGGCTCCGGCGGCGAGCGCGTCAAGAACACCCAGCACAAGATCAAGCCGAAGAACGTGAAGTCGCTCGCCAAGACGACCACGCGCATCACTTCCAAGAGCGCCTCCGCCTCCATCGCCCTCCCGGACATGCCGAACTCCGCTTCGGCGTCCTCGATGATCTCCGGCGCGATGGCCGGCGGCTCTTCCAAGGGCTTCGGCGGCGGCTCCGGCGGCGGCATCGGCACCGGCCGCGGCATGGGCTCCGGCGGCGGCAAGAACTTCGTCGCGAAGCCGGTCATGGGCGCGAACATCTTCTCGCAGCGCCTCGCGGTCTACTTCGACGCCTCGGCTTCCATGCTGCCCTACCTCGAGCGCGTCGAGGCCGAGATCCGCGACAAGTTCCCCGACGCGGACGTCTTCCTCAGCAACGGCGTCTTCATCGACGTGCATGACAACGAGATCGTCGGCGGCGAGAAGTTCAAGGGCACGCCTTACCTCAACCGTCCCACCGGCACGGGCGCCAAGAAGAACGCCAAGGGCGAACTCGTCCCGACCGAGACCAACGTCAACAAGCTCACCACCCAGGGCCGGGCCATCTATAAGAAGTACGCCCAGAACTTCAAGGTCGGCTCCGTCGGCGGCTGGGTCGACATCCTCAAGGACGACCGCACCTACGACGCGCTCATCATCTTCTCCGACTTCCAGGACGGCGTCCGCCAGATCCGCACCAAGGCGATCGGCAACGTGCCCGCTTACAAACCCGACAAGGGCATGCGTCCCGACCCGCCTGTGGTCTTCTCCGACCGCACCAACCAAGGCGGCGGTTTCGCCCGCTCGGTGACGCTCATCGCCAGCGGCGGCGGCTCCGGCCAGAACGTGGTGCAGTGCAAGGACACCTCCGGCCTCATCGTCGGCATGGTCGCCCTCGGGGCCGGCATCCCGCCCGGCACGACGGTCACCGAGATCAAGGAGAACGTCAGCTTCACCCTCAGCAAGCCCCTCACGGCCCTCGCCAGCGGCCGCATCACCTGCAACAACGGCGGCGACAAGCGTTTCCCCGAAGAGCGTAAGTGGGAAGACGAGTGGGAGAAGGCCTTCGCCGGCGCCCGCGAGAACAAGGGTCCCCGCCTCTATCTGATCAGCACCTCGCGCGCCTACGGCAACAAGCCCGGGACGATCTTCCAGCGCTGCGTCTCCGCTTCCGAAGGCAGCGCCATCATGGTGAAGTTCGGCAACGGCAAGAAGGGCGCGAACACCCTCGACGACCTGCACAATTACGACGACCTCTACGTCGGCATGCCGGTCAGCGGCCGCGGTGTCCCCGACGGCGCCGTCCTCACGGCCATGCCGACCTTCAAGAACATCGTCGACCCCGAGGATCCCGAGAAGAAGCGCATGAAACGCGTCATCGACAAGCAGCTGACGATCTCCGCGCCGCTGACCGAGGATTCCCTCAACGCCGTCTTCGCCTTCATCCCGCTCATCCAGGCCGTCGGCACCCTGGCCAAGGACTCCAAGACCATCGAGGACGTCTCCGGCTCGATCGACCTCCGTTCCGGCATGCTGATCCAGGACAACCGTTTCCCGGCCGGCACGAAGATCGTCTCCGTGGCCCCGAACAAGACCTCGCCCGGCTTCTACACGGTCGAGATGTCCGCCCCGGCCACGGCCGCCGGCGCCAACAGCGTCCTGCGTTTCCGTCCGGCGGGTTCCGGCGCGGGCAGCAACCGTTCCGGCGCGCCCGCCCGCTGACCCTCATCCGGTCGGTTTCCGCCCCTCGCGTCCTCCGGGCCGGCGAGGGGCGTTCGTTTTCGTGGATCCGTGGCCCGGTCTCACTGAGGTTCGCCCCTGGGGATTTCCTCGGAGCGACGCCTCGGGGATGGTTGACGGGCCCTGGCGTTGAGTCTGGCGCCCGTCCGCTAACCTGCGGGCGATGTCTTCGGCGGATCCTTTCGTGGCCGCGCGCCCGCGCTCTCCTGCCTGGCGCAGCCTGGCCTCGTCGCTGCTCTTCCATGGCGTGCTCGTGGTGCTGGCCTGCTGGGTCGTCCTGCGCACGCCGACCCGGCCGCCGGCGGCGAAGGAATTCGTCGCCCATGCCGTCGCCGGGGGCAGGTCCGGCGCACCGGCTTCCGTCCACCCTGTGCAGCGTAAGCCCAAGGTCACCGTGCCTGCGAAGCGTCTCGTCTCTAAGTCCGCGACCGCGACCTTGGCGTTGCCGCCGATGAAGGCCATGACCCCTGAGGTGGGGCTGGCCGGGCTGACCGCGGGGCAAGGGAAGGGCGGCTTCGGCCGAGGTCGCGGAAGCTTCGGTGGCGCTGGCCTCGGGGCAGGCTTGGGCCATCGCGCCGGCTTCGTCGGCCGTCCGGTGATGGGCGCGTTCATCCGGGCGCAACGCGTGGCGGTCTATCTCGATTGCTCGGGCTCGATGCGCAGCTATCTCCCCCGCGTCGAGGCCGAGATCCGGAAGCAGTTTCCCGATGCCGACGTCTTCCGCTTCGACGGGGCCCGCGTGGTCGGACTGGGCGACAAGGTCGTCCACGGCCGCGGTTTCCAAGGTCCGGCGCCGCGCCTGCGCGAAGGGCCGACGCAGACCGTCGTCGAGACCCTGACGCCGAACGGCCGCTTGGTGCAGGCGAAGGTCCGGACGGCCTGCGAGAAGGGTTCGCTGGGCGCGTGGATGGATCGGCTCTTGGCCGAGCCCTACGACGCCTTGGTGGTATTCTCGGATTTCCAGGACGGGGTCCGCCTCTACGAGACGAAGAAGGGTGAGCCGAAGATGGTCTACTCGGACAGCTCCTATCATAAGTTCGGAGGGCCGCCGAAAGCCCCGACCCGCTGGCAGCGCGAATGGCTGGAGGCCTTCGGCAAGGGCGCGCAAGGCCGTGGGCCGAGGCTGTACCTCTTCAGCGTCCAACAGGAGCCACAGGCTTTCCTACGCGCCTGCGTGACGGCCTCCGGCGGGTCCTGGACTTCGGTGTCCTGGCTCCGCAAAGGCGGCCGGAAAGCGCCTTGACGGTTGCGCCGGCGGGCCGGACGGCTTGCATAGGCGCATGGCCCCTTTCACGGCGGATTACCGCGCGAATTTCTCCGACACCGACGCCGCGGGCATCGTGCATTTCTCGACGGTGTTCTTCTGGGTCGAGGCGACCGAAGAGGCCCTCTTCCGTCATCTCAAGCTACCTTTCCTTCGGACCGAGGGCGCCAAGCTCACGGGCTTCCCCCGGGTGCGCGTGGAGTGTGACTTCCTTTCCCCGATCTACCGTGAGGACGTCGTGACCGTCGCGCTGACGCCGATCGAGATCGGCGACAAGAAGCTCGTCTGGGGCTTCACCGCCGCCGTGGGAGAACGCTCCGTCGCGAAGGGCGCCCTGACCACCGTCTACGCCTGGCGCGAAGCCCAAGGCCCCATGTCGGCCGCCCTCGTGCCGCTCGAGGTCAAGACGGCGCTCCAGAAGCATTTCGGCGTCTGATGGCGGAAGCGACGAACCAGTCGGGCACGGTCTCGCGGTTCGGCCTCGCCCTCGTCGTCACCATCGCCCTGTTCTGGTCGGCGATCGCCTTCGTGCCCCCCGGCCTCCTGCACGCGGACGAAGCCGTCCAGTGGTCCTTGGCCAAGGAACTCTCGGAGGGGACTCCCTACAGCACGCACCAGGACAAGTTCCATGGGCCGACGCTGGCGACGGCGCTGCTCATCTCCGCCAAGGCGACGGGCACGGCGCCGATGGACATGAGCGAGGATTACCTGCGCAGCGTCGTCTCGGTCTTCCTCGGGCTCATGGCGGCGTCGGTCTTGATCCTGCCGGGCGTCGACAAAGGGCCGCGGTACGTGACGGCGGCCTTCATCGTGCTCACCGGCGGCTGCACGCCTTTCGGCTACTACTACGTCCAGGAGATGCTGCTGGTGACGGGCTTCGTCTGGGGCGTCGCCCTGTGGATGCGCGCCGAAGGATCGCCGCCGACTTCCCGCTGGTGGCTGCTCTCCGGCGCGGCGTTCGGCTTCGCCTTGGCCTGCAAGGTCACCGCGGCGGCTTACCTCGTCTTCTTCCTTTTGGCCTTGGTGCTCCTGCGTCAATTCGTGCCCGACCGCCGTTGGCTGCGTTTCGGCTTCGGCCTGGTCGCTTCCTGGGCGTTGTTTCAGTCGGTCGGCTTCACCGATGCGCCGGGCCTGAAGACCTGGTGGGTGCAGTTGGCGCGTTCGCTCGGCGTCGCCAGCGGCCGATCCGAGGACACCCTCTACGCCGAGAGCCTGGCGCCGTGGGGTTGGGCCGCCGTCTGGCTGGCGGTCTTCGCGCTGGCTCGCTCCGGTCTCGCGCGCGCCGGCTGGCGTACCCGGCACGCCGCCGACCTGCCCTGTCTGGTCGCCGGCCTCGTCTTCCTTTTCCACCTGGCTTTGCCTTACAAGACGCCGTGGCTCCTGCTGGCGGTCTTCTCACTGCCGCTGACGCTTGCCTTGCCGTATCTCCTCGTCGGAGGCGCCGGGCGCATGGCCGCGCTGGCGTTCGGACTCATCGTTGTCACCGGAATGGCCAAAGGGCCGTTGTCCTCCCATTCGCGGACCGAAGGCCTGGGTTTCTTCAATCAAAGCGTCGAGGCGGTGGCAAAGGCCTACGGACCCAAGTTCTATGTCGCGGTGGAGGGTGGTCACTACTGGCCGCTGCCCTATTACCTGCGGCGTTACCCCGTCGGTTACGGCGACTTCCCCCAGGCGGCCAAGGCGCCCCTTCGACTCATTCCGGCGCATGACGACAGCCGGCCTTTCGTGCCTGGCTATGTGGCGTTGGGGCCCTTGTCTTTGCGGGCCGACCATGAGATTGACCGTTATTGGGTGCTGGTTGCCAAAGGCTACGAAAGCGGTTTCCTTGTCCAGAAGTAAGCCATGGAAGACACCCCGATCATCCACAACTTCTCCCACGAGGCCTTCGGCTCCCGTTTCTGGGTGCGCATCGCCGCGGAAGACGGCGTCTACGCCCGCAACGCGGCCGAGAGCCTGTTCCAGCTGCTCGATGACCTGGATTTCCAGACCGACCTCCGTCATGACAGCGGTCCGGTGACCGCGATCAACCAGATGCCCGAAGGCGCGATGGTCGCCGTCTCCGAGCATGTCCAGGCGCTGTGGAATTTCTCGAAGGACGTCAGCGCCGACTCAGGCAAGGCCTTCGACGCCACCGCCGGCGCCCTGTTCAGTTATTGGCAGAAGCGCGGCGACCTCGGTTTCAATCCTGACGACGCCGCCTGGACTCAGGTCATGTCCGCCTACCGCGAAGGTGCTTTCCGATTCGAGGGCTGTGAGCTGCACTGCGACAAATTCGGCGGCGCCGTCGACTTCGGTGCGATCGTCCGTGGTTACGCCCTCGACCGCATGGCGGACATGCTGGAGAGCAGCTGGGGCATCCATCGCGCCCTGCTCATGGCCTCCGGCAGCGTCACCCTCGCGCTCGATCCGCCCGGCGAATCCGCCGGCTGGCGCATCGGCGTCGGTCCCCGTTCCGAGCTCAAACTCTGCCGGTTCGCGATGGCCAGCAAGACCGCGGATCCCGCGCGTAATAATCTCGTCGATCCGCGTACCGGCCAGGCCGTCACGCTCGCCGGACCGGTGCGCGCGATCGCGACTTCCGCCCTCGAAGCCGAAGGGCTCGCCATGGTCGGGGCGGTCCTGTCCCCGGCGGAGGCCGAGGAGTTCGTCAACCGCGGCTGCAGCCGCGGGCTCTGGCTGCCGGACGGCACCAAGCTCGGGTCCGTGACCTACTTCGAGGTCACCGAACGCCCGGAGCCTGCGGCCAATCCGGCTTCCTCCGAAGGGGCGGCTACCTGAGCTTCGCCTCGACGTCGCGCAGCAGCGTCTCGCGGTCGCTCGAGAAGAGGTAGGTGTCCGAACCGAGCCGGCGCAAGGCGGCCCGGAGGACTTCCGGCGATGGACGACGGTTGAGCATCAGCCGGCGCAGGTAGGTCTCGAGGTCGGCGGCGATGCGCGGGTGGTCGAGCTTGAGCTGCACGATCTGCATCAGGATCGCCTGGTTGGTCTCGTTCTGCAGGTGGGCCTGGATGAGCACGTCGTTGGCCTCGTCGTAACGTTTCGCCGTGATCAGCTTGCGGCTGGCGGCGACCAGCACCTGCGGCGGCACCTTCCGGTGCTGCATCAGCTTCTGCAGGTTGATGGAGCCGATCTCCGTCTGCCCGTCGGCGAAGTAGGCGATGGTCCGGAGGGCGTCGAACGCGATGCGTGTCTCGGCCACCCATTGGTCGCGCTCGGCCTGCTTGTACAGCGCGTCAACGAGTAGGATGGTCTCGCGGGCGCGGCCGGCATTGAGCAGGCATTCCACGTGCACGAGGTCGAAGCGGACGCGGTTGCCGAACTTACGCTCGAGCGCCAGCTTGGCCAGCCGGGCCGTGAGCGCGACGTCCGCGGTGTCGTTGCCGAACCGCGCGAGGTCGAGCATCGGCTGCTCCTGGTTGCCGTAGGTCGCGATGATCTTCTCGACCAAGGCCGCCCGCCGGGGCCGGTCGGCTTCACCGGGCAGGAGGTAGAGCGACTGGATGAGCGGGCCGGGCCGGCCGGGCTGGCTGATGCTCAGCAGATCAAGGGTGTCCTGGGCCCGGCGGAGCTCGCCGCTCTCCTTCAGCCAGCGCGCCTTCATCTCGAGCAGGCGGACGCCGGCGGGGAAGACGGCCAGCGCCGCGTCGAGTTCGGCGAGCGCGCCCTCGCGGTCGCCGCTTTCCCAGAGCAGCTGGCAGTTGAGCAGGTAGCCGTCGGCGGTCTGGTCCAGCCGGTGCTCCTTGATCAGCCGCGCCGTATCGGCGAAGTCCCCTCGGAGGAAGTGGGCCTGCGCGGCGGCCAGGCGGAGGTCCGCGCGGATGTCCTCGGCGACCGCCGGGTCCGCCAGATGCTTCGTCGCCGTGGCGATGAGGCGGGCGTCCTGGTCCAGCATGAAGCACCGCTGGACGTAGTAGCGGAAGTATTCGCGGTCCTGCTTGGCGAAGACGAGCGACTCCTCGAGCAGCTGGTAGGCGTCCAGCGGACGCTGGAACACGAAGAAGAGGTCGGCGCACAGGCGCTGGGCCTCGAGGTTCGCCGGACTGAGCTGCGCGCCGGTGCCGATGTAGCGGGCGAACTCGGCGTAATCCTGCCGGGCGAGGGCCTCCTTCGCGACGCTCACGTAGTATTCGCCCTTGCGGTAGAGGTGCGCCGACCTTCCGTAGGAATCCTTCGCCGACAGCAGCTTCGCCCGCTCGCGGAGACGGATGTTTTCTTTGTTCAGGAAGAGGTTCGCGGCGGAGTTGCCCACGGTGTCCGGCAGGTAGAGGTACATGTCGGCCCGGCGCGTCGACGGGATGCCGTTCATGAACCGTTCCTTGAAGTAGTTCGCCTCCGACAGCGCGACCCAGAGGAGCAGCAGGGCGAACGGGGTCAGCAGGCCGATCCGCCGCCAGTTCGGTCGGTAGCGGCGTTCCTTGTAGCCGATGACCTCGACCGTCACCGTGCCCAGCAGGATGGGGTGGCTCGAGCGCGAGCTCTGCCCTTGGCCGTAGACGTAATGGGGGTCGGCTGACATGCCTGCGGGGATGTTCCCGCTCCCCTTCGGGGCGGGCAAGAGCGGATTACCCGTCAGAGGCTCGCGGCGGCCTCCTGGGCGGTCCGGACGGGCGCGAGGCAGGTCTGGGCTACGCAGACGGCGAAACCAGCCTCTCCGGGCGACGGGAGCAGGAAGACGGGCCGGTAGGGGCGGGCGTGCGGCGCGGTCCCGGCGTCGCCGTTGAGCGCGGCCCGCAGGTCGTCCCAGCCGCCTGGGGCCTTAACGGTCGCGTGACCGAGCGCGAAGCGCGCGATGCCGTCCAAGGCGTGGGCGACGCCGTTCGGGACGTTCTTGCAGAGGCCGCCGTAGGCCTTGGTCAGCTCCGCGAACTCCCGGGCCCAGCGGGGGTCGGCCGACAGCATCTGCAACTGGCCGAAACCGTGGAGCAGGGAGGAGTTGCCGGCGGGGACGGCGTTATCGAACCAGTCCTTCTGGCGGACGGAGAGGTCCTCGCGGTCGGCCGGCACGACGAAGGCGCCGATCGCGTGCGGGTCGCCGAAGCGCTCCACGGTGGCGGATAGGAGGCGTTCGGCGCGCGTGGCGTAAGGGTGCGCGGCGCCCGGGCGCGCCCAAGGGGCGTAGGCGGCGAGGCTCAGCTCGGCTTCGTCGCCCGTGGCGAAGTCGCTCAGGTTGCCGTCGAGGGTCGTCTTGTCGCCGTGCGCGACCGACCGGAGGCGGGCGCCGCCCTCGCGGGCGAAGCGCGCCCAGAGGTTCGCCTCGGTCTCGAGGGCGAGTTCGATCCAGTCCCGCCGGCCGAGGATCCAGCCTGCCTTGGCGAGGTTGCCGACGAGCAGGGCGTTCCAGCTGAGCAGGTTCTTGTCGTCGCGGGCGGGCTGCGGGCGGCGGTCGCGGAGCGCGCGGAGCTTGGCGCGGGCGCCGGCGAAGCGTCGGCGCGCCGCGTGGTCGCCTCTGAGCTTGGGGATGTTCTTGCCTTCGAAGTTGCCCTGGTCCGAAAGGCCGTAGGCCTGCGCGAACGCGAAGGCTTCGTCGCCGAGGGCGGCGGCCACTTCCGGGGCCGTCCAGACGTACGTCGTGCCTTCGTGGTGATCCGTGTCCGCGTCCAGCGAGGCCGCGAACAGTCCGTTGGCCGTGCGCATCTCGCGGAGGAGCCAGTCGACCGTCTCTTCGCAGATGTCGACGTAGAGCGGGTCGCGGTAACGGGCCCAGGCCTCGGCGTAGGTGCCGAGCAGCTGGGCGTTGTCGTAGAGCATCTTCTCGAAGTGCGGCACCGTCCAGTCGCGGTCGACGCAGTAGCGATGGAAGCCACCGCCGAACTGGTCGAAGAGGCCGCCGCGCGCCATGGCGCCGAGGGTGACGGTCAGGACGGCGTCGACGCGCGTGGCGAGGGCGCGGTCGGCTTCGACCGCGGCGGCGCCGCGCAGGCCGAGCAGGAGGTTGAGCGTGTGCGGGGCGGGGAATTTCGGCGCGCCGCCGAAGCCGCCGAAGGTGTCGTCATGCTGCTCGCAGATGCGACGGGCGGCGGCGACGAGGTCTTCCGGCGTCGGCGCGGTGCCGTCCGCGTCGGGCGCCCGGGTGAGGTGGGTCAGGTTCTGCGCGATGGCGTCGGCGTTCGCGGCGAGTTCGGACTTGTTGCGATGGTAGAAGTCCGCGACGCGCATCAGCAGCTGCGGCCAAGGGACCTGGCCGTGGCCGCGGTCCTCGGGCGGGAAATACGTGCCGCCGAAGAACGGCCGGCCGTCCGGGAGGCAGAAGCAGTTGAGCGGCCAGCCGCCGTGGCCTTGGATCATCTGCACGGCGTCCATCATCAGCTTGTCGACCTCGGGGCGTTCCTCGCGGTCGACCTTGATGCAGACGAAATGCTGGTTCATCAGGTCGGCGACCCAGGGCTGTTCGAAGGACTCTCGGGCCATGACGTGGCACCAGTGGCAGGAAGAGTAGCCGACGGACACCAGGACGGGCTTGTCCTTGGCCTTGGCCTCCGCGAAGGCCTCGGCGCACCAGGGCCACCAGTGCACGGGGTTGGCCTCGTGCTGGCGGAGGTAGAGCGAGCTTTCTTGGGCCAGGCGGTTCGACACGCCAGCAAGGTTGGCATCCGCCGGCCGGGTGCAACAAAGACCGTTTCCGAGCCGTTCGTCTTGCAGGGGAGGGGGTCAGGGTCAAAGGTCTCCGGGTGCCTTCCGTCCGCCCCAGCCGCGTCCTTGGCCGTCCCTCCGGACGGTCCGTCGCCGGGCCTGCCTGACCATGTCGACCATCCGTATCCTTGAGCCGACCGTGGCCAACCAGATCGCCGCCGGCGAGGTGGTGGAGCGCCCGGCCGCGGTCATCAAGGAGCTGCTCGAGAACTCCCTCGACGCCGGCGCCCGCCGCGTGACGGTCGACTTCTCCCGCGGGGGCAAGGCCCGCATGATCGTCGAGGACGACGGCAAGGGCATGACGGGCGACGAAGCCCTGCTGAGCCTCGAGCGCCACGCGACCAGCAAGATCCGGCTGGCCGCCGACCTCGATCGCATCGCGACCTTCGGCTTCCGCGGCGAGGCGCTCCCTTCCATCGCCAGCGTGGCGCGCTTCACGCTGCAGACGCGTCCGGCCGCGGCCCCCGCGGGCACGGAGATCGCGGTCAACGGCGGCAAGCTCATCCATCGGCGCGAACACGGGATGGCCCCGGGCACGCGCATCGAGGTCGCCAACCTTTTCCATCCCGTCCCGGCCCGGCTCAAGTTCCTGAAGTCCGACGAGACCGAGGCCGCGCACATCGTGCGCCTCGTCCGTCTTTACGCGGTCGCCCATCCGGAGGTGGGTTTCCTGCTCCGCGAAGACGGCCGGGAGATCTTCCGTTCGCCGGGCGACGCGCCATTGCTGGACCGCGTCCGTGAGATCTGGGGCCGGCAGGTGGCCGAAGAGGTCACGCTGATGCCGGTCTTCGAGCGCCCGGGCATGCGTCTCAGCGGGCTGCTGGGCAAGCCGGGCGTCAGCCGCGGCACCCGCCAGGACCTCGTCACGGTGGTCAACGGCCGGCCGGTCGACAGCCGCACGATGGCCTTCGCGCTCACCGAGAGCTACCATACGCTGATCCCGAAGGGCCGCTACCCGCTGGCGTTCGTCTTCCTCGAGATGGATCCGGCGTGGGTCGACGTGAACGTCCACCCCTCCAAGCGCGAGGTGCGTTTCCGCGACGAGGCCAAGGTCCGCAATTTCCTCATCGAGTCCGTCCTCGCGGTCCTGCGCGCCCGGGGCGACGAAGGTCTGCCCGCCGAGACCGTCCCGGCCGTCATGCCCGCCGCGCCTATGGCCGTCGACGCCCCGAGCGTCAGCGCGCCGGTCTCCGTCGGTTCCGCGCCGCCGGCCTACGTGCCGCCGTCCGCGCCCGCCCCGGTCTCGCCGGCCCATGCGCCCGCCGTCCGCCTCGGCTGGCGCCTGCTCTCGCGCCTGCGCGAAGAGCGCGCCGTCTTCGAGACTCCGGCCGGACTGGCCGTGCTCGATCTCGGCGCCGCGCACCAGCGCGTGCTTTACGAATCCATCCTCGCGCAATTCACCGCGCAGAAGCCCGTCAGCCAGCCGCTCCTGGTCCCGCTGAGCATCGAGCTCGAGCCGTTGCCCGCCGCGGTGCTCAAGGAGCGCCTGCCGCTGCTGGCCTCCGCCGGCTTCGACTTCGAGGAATACGGCCGGAACTTCTGGCGGATCCAGGCGCTGCCCGCGTGGCTCGAGCCGGAGCAGGCCCTGGCCTTCGTGCGCGACCTCCTGGCCGAGATGGCCCGCCGCGAGGGCGATTTCGGCCGGCCCTCGCTGGCCTACGACGCCCTGGCCAAGCTCGCCGTCAACAAGGCCCGTCGCAAGGGCGACAGCCTGTCGGACGCCGAACTGATGGAGCTCGTACAGGCCTTGTTCCGCACCGCCCAGCCGGGCACGTGCCCGCGGGGCCGGCGGACGTACGTCGAGTGGACGGACGCGGACCTGACCCGCCGTTTCGGCTGATCAGCGGCGGCCCTTGGGGCGCTTGGGCGCGGCCGGCTTGCCTGTCCGCAGCGCCTCGATCTGGTCGCGCAGGGTGGCCGCGCGTTCGAACTGCAGTTCGTCCGCCGCCGCGAGCATCTCGGCTTCCATGTCGGCCAGCACGCGCGCGATGTCCCGGTCGTCGGTGCCTTCGGCCACCGCCAGCGCCGCGTCGGCCTCCAGCTCGACCAGGCTCTCCTCGATCCTGCGCTGCGTGCTCTTGGGCGTGATGCCGTGCTTCGTGTTGTAGGCCTCCTGGCGCTTGCGGCGGTCGCCGCAGATCGTCAGGGCGCGCGTGAGCGACTTCGTCATCACGTCGGCGTAGAGCAGGACCTTGCCTTCGAGGTGACGCGCGGCGCGGCCGGCGGTCTGGATGAGGCTCGTCTCGCTGCGGAGGAAGCCTTCCTTGTCGGCGTCGAGGATGCCGACGAGGGCGACTTCGGGGAGGTCGAGGCCTTCGCGGAGCAGGTTGACGCCCACGAGGACGTCGAAGTGGCCCGCGCGCAGGCGGCGGAGGATCTCGACGCGCTCGATGGCGTCGATGTCGGAGTGGAGGTATTCGACCTTCAGGCCGCTCTCCCGCATGAAGTTCGCGAGGTCCTCGGACATCCGCTTCGTGAGGGTCGTGACGAGCGTGCGGTGACCGCGGGCGGCGGAAGCCTTGGCTTCGCCGATGATGTCCTCGACCTGGCCGGCGATGGGGCGGACTTCCATGACCGGGTCGAGCAGGCCGGTCGGGCGGATGACCTGTTCGGCGATGACCGACGAGACCTTGTATTCGTGGGGCGCCGGCGTGGCGGAGACGTAGACCGCCTGATCGACGAGCGCGTCGAACTCCTCCGGACGCAGCGGACGGTTCTCGAGGGCGGAGGGCAGGCGGAAGCCGAATTCGACGAGGCGTTCCTTGCGGGCGCGGTCGCCGTGGTACATTCCGCCGATCTGCGAGACCGAGACGTGGCTCTCGTCGATGAAGACCAGCTTGTCCTTCGGGAAGAAGTCCAGGAGGCAGTGCGGGCGCTCGCCAGGGCGGCGGCCGGACATGTGCATCGAGTAGTTCTCGATGCCCGGGCAGAAGCCCGTCTCGCGGAGCATCTCGAGGTCATGCTCGACGCGCAGGCGGATGCGCTGGGCCTCCACGAGGCGGTTCTGCTTCTCGAAATAAGCCACGCGTTCCTCTAGCTCGGCGCGGATGGCGTCGCCGGCGGCCTTCACGCGGCCGGGGGCCATCACGTACTGGTTGGCCGGGTAGAGGTCGAACTTCTGGAGCTGCTTGCCCGGTTTGACGCTCACCGGGTCGAGCTCGCGGATGGCCTCGAGCGTGTCGCCCCAGAATTCCAGGCGGACGGCCGATTCCATGTAGGCCGGCCAGACGTCGATCGTCTCCCCGCGCGCGCGGAAGTTGCAGCGCTCGAGGATGGCGTCGTTGCGCACGTACTGGTTGGCCACGAGCTTGGCCAGCAGCTCGTCGCGGCGGAGGGTCATCCCCGCCTTTAGCGCGATCATCGCGGCCAGGAAGTCCTCGGGCGAGCCGAGGCCATAGATGCAGGAGACCGAGGCGATCACCACGACGTCGCGGCGGGAGAGCAGGGCGCTGCTGGCGCTGATGCGCAGGCGTTCGATGTCCTCGTTGATGGCCGAGTCCTTCTCGATGAAGGTGTCCGTCGCCGGCACGTAGGCCTCGGGCTGGTAGTAGTCGTAGTAGCTGACGAAATATTCGACCGCGTTCTCGGGGAAGAAGTTCTTGAATTCCGAGTACAGCTGGGCGGCCAGCGTCTTGTTGTGCGAGATGATGAGCGCGGGGCGCTGCTGCTGCGCGATCAGGTTCGCCATCGTGAACGTCTTGCCCGAGCCCGTCACGCCGAGGAGCGTCTGGCGGCCGTTACCCGCGCGGAGGGAGGCGTCGAGCGCGGCGATCGCGGCCGGCTGGTCGCCCATCGGGCGGTAGTCGGATTTGAGGCGGAATTCCATCTCAGCCCAGGCGCCCGCGGGCGAGCCACCGCGGGTCGACTTCGGAGAGGTCCTGCACGATGCGGTGGGCGCCGACGGGCGCCAGCTGTTCGCGGGTGTTGGTCGTCGCGAGCGCGATCGTGATGAAGCCGCCGGCCAGGCCGGCCTGCAGGCCCGAGAAGGAATCCTCGAAGACAAAGGACGTCGCCGGGTCGCCGCCGCCGAGGGCGCAGGCCTTCAGGAAGACTTCCGGGTCGGGCTTGCCCTTCGTGACGTCCTCGCTGGCGACCGCGCCGGCGAAGAAATGGCCGATGCCGAAGAGTTCGAACGAGAGGGCGAGGTTCTCCTTATGCGTCGACGTGCCGATCACGCAGGGGATGCCGAGGTCGTTGAGCGCGCCGCAGAGCTCGCGGACGCCGGGGAGCAGGCGGACGTGGCCGGTGCGGGCGATGTCGCGGTAGAGGGCTTCCTTGCGGTTCGAAAGGCGCCTCACCTCGGCGGGGTCACGCGTCCAGTTCAGGATGTCCGGGATGATCAGCTCGTTTCGCTTGCCGAAGCCGCGCTTGAAGTGGTCGGCCGGCAACGGGAGATTCTCCTCCTTGGCGAGGGCTTCCCAGGAGCGTTCATGGGCGACGGAGGAGTCGATGACGACTCCGTCCCAGTCGAAGACGGCGACGGTGCGGGGCATGGTTCAATGCTTGTCCCAGGGCAGCGTGACCTTGATCGGGCGATGCTCCCAGACGTTGAAGGGTTCGAACATCTGGCCCGGCGCGAGGATGCCGTTCGGGTCGAGGGCCTGTTTGACGGCGCGCATGGCGGCGATCTCCTCCGGCGTGTGCTGCAGCGAGAGGAAAGGGGACTTCGCCAGGCCGATGCCGTGCTCGCCCGTGATGGCGCCGCCGAGTTCGACGACCTTCTCCATGACCTCGCGGATGGCCTGCTCGGCCTTCCGGCAGTGCTCCGGATCGAACCGGTCGTACATGATGTGCACGTGGAAGTTGCCGTCGGCGGCGTGGCCGAAGGTCGGGGTCGCCAGGCCGATGCGGTCGCGGACCTCGCGGGTGAAGCGGAGCAGGGCGACGTAACTGCGGATCGGCACCACCACGTCTTCGTTCAGCTTGGCGTCGCCCAGGGCGAACATCGCCTGGGAGCAGGTGCGGCGGAGCTCCCAGAGGGCTTCGGCTTCGGCGGGGTCTTCGGGCGCGCGGAAGGCGACCGCGTGACGTCTCGCCCAGGCGACGACCTGGGCCGCATCGTCGGCGAGCGCGGCGGGGTGTCCGTCGAGCTCGACGAGCAGGGCCGCGTGCGTCTCGGCGGAGCCGCCCAGTTCGGCGTCGCTGAAGACGCGCTTCCCGCGGCGCTTCTCGGTCGCGGCGACCGTCTGGACGTCGAGGAATTCGAGCACCGACGGATTCACGCGCCGGGAGATGAGCTCGATGGCGGCCTCGAGCGCGGCTTCGTCCGTGCGGAAGGCCAGGAGGAAGGTGCGGCGGGCGGCGGGCAGGGCGGAGAGCTTCAGCGTCGCCTGCGTGATCACGCCGAGCGTGCCTTCGGAGCCGATCCACAGGTCGCGCAGGTTGAGGCCGCTGACGAACTTCCGGAGCGGGGCGCCCCAGCGGACCTTCTCGCCGGTGGGCAGGAAGCCCTCGAGGGCGTAGACGTGGTCGCGGACCACGCCGTACTTGGCCGCGCGCAGGCCGCCCGCGTTGGTGGCGAGGTTGCCGCCGATGCTGCAGTGCTTCACCGACGACGGGTCGGGCGGGAAGAAGAGGCCGTGCGGCGCGGCGAGGTCGTTGATGTGCGCGGTGATCGCCCCGGGCTGGACGGTCGCCATCGCCGAGACCGGATCGACCTCGATCTTGTCCCAGTGGTCCAGGTGGATGACCCAGCCGCCTTGGACGGGGGCGCAGGCGCCGGTCGTGCCGGTGCCGCGGCCGCGGACCGTCACGGGCACACGATGCGCGTTGGCGAGCCGCAGCGTGACGCCGATGTCGTCCTCCGTGGCCGGGCGGACGACCGCCTCGGGCATGAAGGACAGCCGCAGGTTGTCGAAGGACGCCGCGAAGCAGGCCGCCTCGTCGGTCCGGACGACATCCGGACCCAGCTTCGCCAGGAGGGCCTGGGTGGCGGCGGGATGCGTCTGGGCGGGAAGGCTCACGCCTCCCATCAAGCAGGGTTAGCCCAGTTCGGCAAGCCACGCCGTCGCCTCGGCGTCGGAAGGCATGCGCCAGTCGCCGCGGGGGGACAGGGCCAGCGAGCCCACCTTGGGCCCGTCGGGCATCACGGAGCGCTTGAACTGCTGGCTGAAGAAGCGGTTCAGGAAGGTGCGCAGCCAGTGGCGGATCTCCGTCTGGTCGTATTTGCCGGCGAACGCGTGCTCGGCGATCCAGAGGACCTTCGAAGGGCGGAAGCCGTTGCGGATGACGTGATACAGGAAGAAGTCGTGGAGCTCGTAGGGGCCGACCAGCATCTCCGTCTGCTGGGCGATCTCCCCGTCGGCGCCGGGCGGGAGCAGCTCCGGGCTGACCGGGGTGGCCACGATGTCCTCGAGGATGGCGCGTTCGGTGCCGACGTGGCGGGCGTGGGCGGCCCAGGCGACGAGGTGCTTCACCAAGGTCTTCGGCACGCCGATGTTCACGTGGTACATCGACATGTGGTCGGCGTTGAACGTGCACCAGCCGAGCGCGGCTTCGGAGAGGTCGCCCGTGCCGACGACGAAGCCGTGGCTCTGGTTGGCGACGTCCATCAGGATCTGCGTGCGCTCGCGGGCCTGGGCGTTCTCGAAGGTGACGTCGTGCTTGCCGGCGGGGTGCTGGATGTCGCGCAGGTGGCGTTCGACCGCCTCGCCGATCGGGATCTCCCGGGCGGTGATGCCGAGCGCCTCCATGAGGCGCATGGCGTTGACCCGCGTACGGGCCGACGTGCCGGGGCCCGGCATGGTGAGCCCGATGATGCCCTTGCGGTCGAGGCCGAGGCGGTGGAAGGCCTCGAGCGTGACGAGCAGGGCGAGGGTCGAATCCAGGCCGCCGGAGACGCCGATGACGACGTGTTTCTGGCCCGTGTGGCGGAGCCGGCGGGCGAGGCCGGTGGACTGGATGGCGAAGATCTCCTGGCAGTTCTCGTCTCGACGGTGCGGGTCCGCCGGGACGAACGGGTGCTGGCTGAACCGCCGGCGCAGCTTCGGCGTCTGGCCGGCCGGGACGCCGAGGGTGAAGCCGACCATGCGCGGGCGGACGGCGACGGGCGCGCCGAAGAAGGTGCTGTTGCGACGACGTTCGGCCGCGAGGCGGTCGAGGTCGATCTGCGAGACGATCAGGGCCAGGTCGAAGCGGAAGCGTTCGGATTCGCCGAGGACGACGCCGTTCTCGGCGATCAGGCCGTGGCCGCTGTAGACGATGTCTGTGCTCGATTCGCCGGCGCCGGCGGCGGCGTAGACGTACGCCGCGAGGCAGCGGGCGGACTGCGACTTCACCAGGTCGCGCCGGTAGGCGGCCTTGGTCAGGAGCTCGTCGCTGGCCGAAAGGTTGCAGAGCAGGGTGGCGCCGGCGAGGGCCTGGGCGCCGCTGGGGGGCTCGACGGCCCAGAGGTCTTCGCAGATCTCGACGCCGAGCACGCAGTCCGGCATGTCGGTCGCCTGGAAGAGCAGGTCGGTGCCGAACGGGACCTTCTGGCCGAGGAGTTCGATCTCGGCGACCGGGGCGACCCGGGCGGAGGCGAACCAGCGCTGCTCGTAGAATTCCCCGGTGTTGGGCAGGTGGGTCTTCGGGACGACCCCGAGGACCTTGCCGCGGGAGAGCACCACGGCCACGTTGAAGAGGCGTCCGTTGACCTCCAGGGGGGCGCCGACGAGGGCGGTCAGGCCCAGCTTCGCGGTGGCCTCGCCGACGTGTCCTAGGGCCTTCAGGGCGCCGTTGAGGAGGGTCCGCTGGCCGAAGAGGTCGCCGCAGCTGTAGCCGGTAAGGCAGAGTTCAGGCAGGACCACGATTTCCACCCCCTCTTGGGCCGCTTTTTCCAGGGCTTGGATAATCAGGGCGGCGTTGGCCGCAGGGTCCCCCAGACGGAGGGCCGGCGAGGCGGCCGCCACGGTCACGAAACCGTGCTGGTGGATGCGGTTGGACATCAAAGGACTGGTATCCGTCATGTTCACCGTTGACCGAAGGGGAGGCAACCCGAAAGGTCTGCCCAACCCTGTCAAAGGGGGCCTTATGTCCGCTCAGCCGCTCAAAGAAGTCCGTATCTTTTCGCCTGCCACCGTGGCCAACGTGGCCTGCGGTTTCGACGTCCTTGGCTTCTGCATCGACGCCCCCGGCGACGAGATCGTGGCCCGCTTCTCGCCGACCCCCGGACTGCGCATCACCAGGATCACCGGCGACGACGGCCGCCTGCCGCTCGACTCCAAGAAGAACACCGCCGGCGTCTCCGCCCACGCGCTCCTCCGCCACCTCGGCAAGAGCGACGTCGGCATCGAGATGGAGATCCACAAGAAGATGCCCTTCGGCAGCGGCCTCGGCTCCAGCGCCGCGAGCGCGGTCGGCGGCGCCTTCGTGGTCAACCGCCTGCTCGGCGAGCCGCTGACGCGTCGTCAGCTCCTGCCTTTCGTGGTCGCCGGCGAAGCCGCGGCCGACGGCGCCTGGCATGCCGACAACGTCGGCCCGTGCCTCCTCGGCGGCATCACCCTCATCCGCTCCAACGCCGAGCTCGACGTCATGGACGTGACGATCCCCGAGCGTCTCTGGGCCGCGGTCGTGCACCCGGACATCGTCGTGCTGACCAAGGTCGCCCGCGAGATCATGCCGCGCCAGGTCCAGCTCGAGACCTCGACGCAGCAGAGCGGCAACCTCGGCGGCCTGCTGTGCGGCTTCTTCAAGAGCGACTACGCGCTCATCGGCCGTTCGCTCCACGACCTCATCGCCGAGCCCCATCGCCATCGCCTGATCCCCGAATTCTATCGCGCCAAGGCCGCCGCCATGGCCGCCGGCGCGCTCGGTTTCTCGATCTCCGGCGCCGGCCCCAGCGTGTTCGCGCTCTGCGAAGGCGAGGAGACCGCCCGGAAGGTCGCCGCCGCCGTCGCCGCCGTGTTCTCCTCGGTGCCGATCAAGGCCACGCCTTACGTCTCGCGCATCAATCCCAAGGGTGTCCATGTCCTCTCCGAGTCCTAAGCTGGAATTCGTCTCCACCGCCGACGCGTCCTGCCGCGGTTCCCTCCGCGACGTGCTGCTTTCGGCCATGCCGGCCAAGGGCGGCCTCTGGGTGCCGACGCGGATCCCGCAGATCGCCTCCGACTTCGTGGAGCGTCACCGCGACGCCTCCTACGCCGACCTCGCCGAGGCCGTCGTGGCCCCGTATTTCGGCGAGGTGCTCGGGCCGGCGGCGCTGCGCGAGCTCTGCCAGGAAGCCTTCAATTTCCCGGTGCCGCTCGTGCGCCCGGAGAAGCTCAAGGGCACCCCGGCCGAACGCATCGCCGTCCTCGAACTCTTCCAGGGGCCTTCCGCCGCCTTCAAGGACTTCGCCGTCCGCACGCTCGTGCGCGTCACCGCGCGCGTCCTCGGCGATGAGTTCCCGCAGCTGACCGTCCTCGCCGCGACCTCCGGCGACACCGGCGCCGCCGTGACCGAAGCCTGCGCCGGCGTCCCCGGCGTGCGCGCCGTGGTCCTCTATCCCCGCGTCGGCGTCAGCGGCGTGCAGGAATCCCAGATCGCGCGTCCCCGCCCCGGCGTGGTCGCCCTTTCCGTCGACGGCACGTTCGACGACTGCCAGGCGATGGTGAAGCGCGCGCTGGCCGACGAGTCCCTGCGCCGGCGCCGCCCGTTGCTGACCGCCAATTCCATCAACCCGGTGCGCCTGATCGCGCAGGTCCCGTTCGCCTTCCATGCCAAGCGCCTGCTGGCTCCCGGCCGGCGCATGGGCATCGTGGTGCCTTCCGGCAACCTCGGCAACGTCGGCGCCGTGCAGCTCGCCCGCCGCATGGGCCTGGACGTCGCCGCGCTCGTCGCCGCGACGAACACCAACTCCCCGTTGCCCGACCTCTTCGCCACCGGCGAGTACCGTCCGCGGCGCGCCGTGCCCACGGCGTCCAACGCCATGGACATCGGCGACCCGAACAACCTCAGCCGCCTGCTCGCCTGGCGCGAGGGCGGTCCCGCCGTGGAGGCCGTCACCGTGGACGACCGGGCCACGCTTGACGCCATGCGTCGCGTCCGCGACGCCAGCGGCTACGTCCTCTGTCCGCACTCCGCCGTCGGCTGGAAGGCCGCGGAGGACCTCCTGGCCCGGGACGGCGCCAAGCTCGACGACGTCATCGTCTTCGGCACCGCGCACCCCGCCAAGTTCCCCGACGTCCTGGAGCAGGCCTTCGGCGACGCCCATGCCTCCCGTTTCCCGGGCGAGCTGCCGGCGCCGGCGCCGCTCCGGATCGGCAACGACTTCGCGGCCGTCCGCCAGGTCCTCGAATCCGAGGCCGGCTTCGGCCGCTGAGTCCGGGCACGAAAAAGCCGCCTTGCGGCGGCGGTCTTCGGCGGCTGTCCGGCCGGCTTATTCGGTGTCGGACACCGCGAACGTCACGTTCGTGATGTTCGCCTTGGCCAGGATATCGAGGACGTTGATGACGCGCTCGTAGCGGGCGTTCTCTTCGGCCTGCACCGTGATGAGGAGCTTGGTCTTGGACTGCTCGGCGGCCTGGCCCATCAGCTTCATCTGGTTGTAGAGGTTCTCGAGGAGCTTGTCGCCGGGCGGGCCGACCGGGTCTTCGTTGAGGGTGACTTCGCCGGTCTCGCTGACGCCGATGGTGACCTCGTCGGGGAGTTCGGTCTCCTTGGCGGTCTCGGCGTTGCCGGGCAGGGTGGTCTTGAGCTCATGCTCCACCTTGACGGCGCCGGCCATGACCATGAAGAAGAGCATGATCACGAAGACCACGTCGATCATCGGCGCGATCTGGAAGCCCGGGGCGGCGTCGGCCGGCTGTTCTTTCTGCTTCATGGCTTATTCTTCGTGGTTGAGGCCCGAGAAGGCGATGTTGTCGATGCCCGCCTCGGCGCCCCATTCGAGGGCCTTGGAGACGTACTTGGCGTGGCACTCCTTGTCGGCGCGGACCAGCAGGCGGTACTTCTCGTTGGAGCCCTTGCGGTCGGCGAGCTCCTTGGCGATGCCCTCCTTGTCGTTCGGGTCGAGCTCGCGGTCGTCGAGCTTGTACTTCGCCTGGCCCGTGGTCTTGTCCCACGAGATGTTGATCAGGCCGGCCGCGGCCTTGTCGTCGCGCTTGACGCCGTTGGAGGCGACCGGGAGCGAGATGTTCTTGTCGACCTTGAGCACCTGGGAGGAGGTGATCGACATGAAGAAGATCAGCAGCACCAGGAGCACGTCGATCATCGGCGCGACCTGGAACTCCGGTTCGCCTTCTCCGCCTCCGCCTCCGCCTGCCATGGGTGTGCCGTGGGATTAGGGGTGGGAGGGGCTCAGCCCTGGACGTTGGAGGACGCGCTCCAATCGGGCTTGGCGGCGTAGATCTCTTCGTCGCCGACCTTGCGGCCTTCGACTTCCTCGTAGGGGAAGGCGCGGAAGAGGCCGGTCACGATCTCGGTGATGTCGTGGATGCCCTTGTTGATGCGGTTGGCCAGGAGGTAGTAGGCGATGAACGCCGGGATCGCGATGAAGAGGCCGGAGGCGGTCGCCACGAGCACTTCGCCGATCGCGCCGGAGAGCTTGGAGGGGTCGCCCACGCCGGACGTGCCGAGGGTCTCGAACGCGCTCATCATGCCGGTCACGGTGCCGGTGAGGCCGATCATCGGGGTGCAGACCCCGATCACGGAGAGGTATGAGGAGCGGCCCTTGAGTTCGCCCTGGATGCGGACGATCTCGGAGAGGATGGCCTCTTCGGTCATGGTCTTGCCATCCGGGGTGAAGGCGACGCCGGCGCGCACGACATCGGCTACGGGGGAGCCGGCGGTCTTGGCGAAGGCGTAGGCGCCGACGTAGTCGCCCTTCTTGAAGAGCTCGCGGAGCTGGGTGACATGCTCGGCGGGGTACATCTTGCCGGCGCTGGTCTTGATGAAGCCGTCGACCATGAACCACATCATGGCCACGGAGCAGAGGGTGATCGGGTACATGACCCAGCCGCCTTCGATGAAGAGGTCGGCGAGGGTCTTGTGGTGCACGGCGGCCGGCGCGGCCTCCTGGGCGGAGCCGGTGAGGGTCAGCAGGCCCAGGAGGGCGGTGCTGAGGAGGGCGGAACGTAGGTTCATCTTCATGATGATGGGGTGTAGGTTGGTATCTAGGTTAGGTTTTGGAAAGGGGCAAGGACTCACTTGTTGCCTTCGACCTTCTCTTCGGCGGCCAGCTTGGGCTTGGCCAGCATGACGCCTTCGGGGAGGGGACCGCCGGCGGCGATCTTCTTCTGGTCGGCTTCGGCCTTGGCGCGCTCCTCGGGGGGCAGCAGCTTCTTGGCCTCCTCGGCCTCCTTGGAGACCGGGAAGGAGACGATGATGTCGTACAGGTAGCGGTTGGAGACCGCCTCGAGCTTCTGGTCCCGGAGGGCCGGGCTGTCCATGCCGCGGAAGGCGCGGGCGGCGCCGAGCAGGGCCTTGGGGATCATCTCGGTCTCGGAGCCGAAGAAGACCGGCACGCGCAGGTAGGTGGTCATCGCCGCCTCGTACTTCTTGGCCGCGAGGAGGGAATTGCCCTTGGTCAGGTGGAGGCGGGCCTGGAGTTCGGAGCTGTCGACCTTCGTGAGCAGCTCGGTGGCCTCGCGGATGACGGCGTCATGCTCGCCTTTGCGGGCGCGCAGCATGAGGCGGGCGAGCTGGATCTGGGTCGCGACTTCCGGCTTCTTGGCGGCTTCCTCCTTCTCGAGGGTCGCGAGGAAGCCGTTGGTGGCGGCGTCGTTCTCGAGGCGGTCGAGCGCGTCGAGTTTGATCAGGGCGGCCTTGGTCCACCAGGACCCGGCCACGTTCTTGAGGGGCTCGAAGAACTTCAGCACGGCCTCCGCGTTGTCGAGGGCCTTGGCCGGCTCGCCGCGGTTGACGTTGTTCTGCGCCTCCTGGAGGCGGGCCGGCATCGGCCAGATGATCTCGGTGACTTCGGAGAGCTTCCGGGTGTCGGTCGACACGAAGCCGCCGCGGTTCGAGGTGCGGTCGACGGTTCCCTTGATGACGTTGATGACGCCCTTCTTCTCGTCGACGACTGGCTTCGGCGGGATCGAGTTGTCCAGCTTGAAGGGATCGTTGACCTCCCAGCGTTCGCCTTTGAAGACGAAGGTCTGGGCCGGCGACGAGGCGGCGGCGAGGAGCGCGAGGGCGGTGAGGAGGAGGGGGCGGCGCATGGCGTTCAGAGTCCGAGGAGGTAGGCTTTGGCTTCTTCCGCCTCGCGCGTGTCCTTGATGCGTTCCTTCTGGAGCATCTCCTGGAGGAGGCGCTTGGCGCCGTCCTTCTGGTCGAGCTTGGTCGCGAGGATCTTGGCTTCGGCGAAGTAGGATTTCGCGGCCCAGACCTCGTATTTCTTCCAGGTCATGTAGCAGCGGCGGTAGTAGGCGACGGCGCGGGCGTAGCCGTCCTTGTCGGCCGCCTGGCGTTCTTCCATGAGGCCGAGCCAGTAGAGCGAGGCGGCGGTCTTCTCGCCGCGCCATTCCTTGGTCTTGGCGATCTCCTCGAACTCCTCCTTGGCTTCCTTGTACTTGGCGAGCTCGGCGAGCGAGCGGGCGCGGGTGAAGCGGAGGTCGAGCTCCTTCGACATCAGGATGTTGTTGTCGATGGCCTCGTTGCAGAGCGAGAGGGCCTCGGCGTACTTCTTCTCGCCGAAACGGATGTCGGCGAGCCCGGCGAAGCCGTAGTCGGCGTATTCGGAGGAGCGGGCGAATTCGAGGATGTAGCGGAAGAACTCCTCGGCCTTCTTCAGGTCGCCCTTGGCGAGGAGGCTGTCGCCGACGAGGGCGAGGATGGTCGGGTTGAGCTCCTCGGCCTTGAAGTTGGCGGCGATCTTGGCGAAGTTCGCGGCGGTCTTCTCGGGTTCGCGGGTGAACACGGCGAGCTGGCCGAGGGCGAAGAAGCCGCGGGCCTGGGCGACGAGCGAGGCGCGGTTCTCGTCGAGGCGGAGCAGCTTGGTGAGCTCCTTCTCGGCGTCGGCGCTGGTGTAGGCGCCGGGCTCGGGCTTGGCTCCGGCCTTCACGCGCTTGATCTTCCGGGCCAGCTTCTCGGCGAGGAAGACGATGAGCTTCTCGGTGCCTTCCTGCTTCCGGTCGTTGATGGATTCGGCGACGGCGTCGGAGAGGATCTTGAGGGCGCGCTTCTTCTGCTCGGCGATGGAGGCCTGGCGCTTGGCCTCGACCTTGGCGAGCTCGGCCTCGAGCTCGGCGGAGAGCTTCTTGACGGCCTCCTTGGCGGCGTCGATCTCGGGGCGGGTGACGCCCTGCTTGCGCTCGGTCTGGTCGACGGCCTTGCGGGCGTCGGCGAGCTTGGCGCTGAACTCCTTGCGGACCTTCTCGGCCTGCTGGGCGAACTCGGGCATGTCGCCCATGCGCTCGGTCGAGCGGATGACCTCGTAGAGGTAGGTCATCGCCTTGGGGTCGTTGTGGTCCCAGTCGAAGATCTCCTTGAACAGGTCGCGCATGCGCTTGTGCTCGCCGCGGCCGGGGAGGAGCTTGCGCAGCTCGCCGAGGACGAACTCCAGGGCCTGCGGGTTGGTGCGGGCGCTCTTGGCGGCGGCCTCGTAGGCGTCGATCGCCTTGCCGGTGGCGGCCTCCTTCTCCTTCTCGAGCTTGTCCTTGATGGCGGCGAACTTCGCGCGGTCAGGGGTCTTGAGGTTGACGCGCAGGTCGATGTCGGCGGCTTTGACCTTCTTGTCGAGCTCGTCGGCCATGCGGATGTAGGCGTCGCCGATCAGCGTGTGGACCTCGGGGGTCTGGGCGATGACCTCGTCGGTGCGGTCCTTGGCGTAGTCCTTCAGCCAGTCCTCGCAGAGCTTGATCGTGCCGGCGATGTCGGGCGGGTTGACGCCGAACTTGACGATGGCCTGGCGGTAGCGGACGTCGGGGATGAACTGGCCCTTCGGGTATTCCGACTCGTACTTGTCGAAGTCGACCTTGGTCTCCTTGTACTTGCCCTGGAAGAACGAGCAGAGCGCGTTCATGTAGAGCACCTGCTGGCGGACGGACGAACGCTCGTACTTCTTGAGGAAGGCCTCGAAGGCCTTCTGCGCCGGCGCCCAGTCGACCTGCGAGAAGAGGCAGGCGGCGATGCGGAAGTCGATCTCCTCGGCGACCTCGGGGGTGAGGTTCGTCACGTTGGCCTGGACCCACTTGTAATGCTCGATGGCCTCGGGGAACTCCTCGCGCTCCTGCGAGATGTCGCCGAGGATGAGGGCGATGGACGAGACCATCTCGTCCTTCGGGAACTTCTGGATGAACTCCTTGCACTTCGCCTGGGCCTCGTTGTTGCGGCCGATCCGGCGCAGCGCGACGATGTGGTAGTAGTAGGCTCCGGCGATGCGGCTGAATTCCGGGCTGTTCTCGAAGATGTCGAGGAAGGCGACGTGGGCCTCCCACGGGCGCTTCAGTTCGAGCAGGCAGAGGCCGATGCGGTAGGAGATGAACGCGTCGTAGTCCTTGTTGGCCTTGAACTCGGCTTCGATCTTCTTGAACTGCTCGAGGTCGAGCTGGGCGCGGCGGATGGCGTCGGCCTGCTCGGGGTTCGGCTTCGGGGCGGCCTTGATCATGCCCTCCAGCTCGGTCTGCTTGGTCTCGATGGCGCGGGCGAAGGAGCGGGTCAGGTTCGCGCGGCGGAGCGTGCCCTGGTAGTTGTTGAGCGCCTGGCGGTAGAAGTCGCCGCGGAAGGCCTCGTCGGCCGCGGATTCGGCGGCCGCGAAGCGGGCGTCGCCGATCTCGAGGCGCTGGAAGTTGGAACGGACCACCTCGACGGGGGAGCCGTTGCTGCGGGCGTCGATCTCGCTCTTGAGCTGGGACGCCTCCTTGGTGAGGCCCAGCTTGGTGTACATCTCCACGAGCTTGTAGGCCGCTTCCCGGCGTTCCGGGGTGTTGATGCCTTCGGCGGTCGCCTGCTTGAGGAGGCTGATGGCCTGGGCGTAGGCGGCTTTCTTGAGGTCGTCGGTCGAGCTCTTGGCGCGGTCGACGACGATCTGGGCCGAAAGCGTGAAGGCGTTCACGCGCTCCTCAGGCCGGGCGAGCGTGTTGGTGCGGAGCTTCTCCAGCCGGGCGAGGGCCTGGTCCCACTTGCCCTGCTTGGAGAAGGCCTCGATGAGCAGGAGCTCGGCGGTGCCGCGGCGGTTGTCGTTGTCGAAGAAGTCCTCGGTGCCCTTCGGGTATTTGTCCAGGAAGCCGGTGAGCTCGACCTGGGCCTTCGGCCAGTCCTTCATGAAGAAGAGGCAGGTGGCCTTGCGGAAGGAGAGGACCGCCTTCATGCTGGCGGCGACGTCGCCGGCCTTCTCCTCGAGTTCCTCGAAAAGGGCGAGGGCCTCCTTGTACTTCTTCTCCTCGAAGGCCTTGTCGGCGGCTTTGTAGAGGACGTTCAGGGGGTCCTCCTTGACTTCCGCGGTGGGCAGGGGCTTGGACTGCGCGCGCAGGACGCCGGAGACCGGGGTCACGGCGAGGAGGACGGCGAGCAAGGCGGCCTTGGCCAGTTGGTAGGTGCGGGACTCTTGGATAAGCATCGGGTGAGGGGAGCGTATTGCTCCGCGTCGGGGGTGCGTAGGAATAGCCCAAGCGTCCGAGGGATGCCAAGCAATAAGCCCCCTCCGAGGGGCGAATGTCCGCCGCCGGAGGGCCCGGCTGTGAATAAGTTCAGGCGCCGGGGCGGAGACCGGTCGCCAGGATGGTCTCAAATCCGGGCTCCTTGGGCTCCTTGGCCACCACGCGGACCTCCGATTGGGCGAAGCCAGCCTCCTCGATCCAGTCGTGGAGCTCGTTCTCCTTGAAACCGAGCCAGCGGTCGGCGTACAGCTCGCGGGCTTTCTCGAAGCGGTGGGCGCGCAGGTCGAGGACGATGAGCCGCCCGCCCGGCTTGAGGATGCGGAAAGCCTCGGCGAGGGCCGTGCGGGGGTTTTCGGCGTGGTGCAGCGCCTGGCTCAGCAAGGCGAGGTCGATGCTCCGGTCCGGCAGCGGCACCTTCTCGATGTTGCCGAGGACGTAGGTCAGGTTGCGCAGCTGCTCCTTCTTGGCCAGCGTCCGGCCGACCTGGACCATGCGCGGGGAGCTGTCCACGCAGTGGACGCTTTCGGCCTGGCGGGCGAGGAGGCGGGAAAGGGTGCCGTCGCCGGCCCCGAGGTCGGCGATCCGGATGCGGGGCGTGAGCAGGAAGAGCATCTGGCCGATGGCCTCCCAGGAGCGGCCGGGGCAGTAGTTCCGCCCCAGGCGGTCGGCCACGTGGTTGAAGTGCTGTTCGGCCTTCTGGCGGCGCTTCTCCACGATGCGCTGCCAGGCGCGTTGGTCGGCGGCCGCCTTGGGCTCGCGGGCGCAGGCGGCCAGGGCCGCGTCGATGACGCCGCCGACGCCGGGCGGGAGGTCGCGGGCCACGGCATAGAAGGATTTCTTGCCGTCGCGGCGGTCGACCACCAGGCCGGCCTTGCGGAGCAGGGCGAGGTGGGTCGAGATGCGCGACTGCGGGAGCCCGAGGATCTCCTGCAGCTCGCCGACGGCCAGCTCGCCGCGGTGCAGCAGATGCAGCATGCGGGAGCGCGTGGGGTCGGCCAGCAGGCGCAGGGATTCCCAAGGGTCGGGCATGCGGGCAGGATGGGCGGCGGGCGCGGGCTTGTCAAAAGAGGAAGCCCCGTCGCCGGGGCTTCGTCGGGGCGGGACCGCGGTCCGTTCAGCGCTTGTCGACCCAGCGGCCGATCTTCACGACGGTCCAGCTCTCGGCCTTGCCGTTGATGTTGGTCGTGAACGTCTCGCCCGCCTTGTGGTTGAGGAACTGCTTCGCGAGCGGCGAGATGTAGGAGAGGATGTTCTTCTCCGGCTGGCCGTCCCAGGCGCCGAGGATGTCGTAAGGCACCTCGGCCTGGTCGGAGCCGCGGCGCAGCACGATGCTCGAGCCGACGCTGATGGCGTCGGCCTTGGCCTCGCTGAAGTCGGTCACGCGGGCCTTCTTGAGCAGGCCGTCGAGCTCGGCGCGACGGGCGGAGAGGGTGTCGTGGTCCTGACGGGCCATCTTGTACTCGGAGTTCTCGCGGAGGTCGCCGTGTTCCTTGGCGACCTGGATGGCCTCCTTCACGGCGGGCAGGCGCACCTTCACGATGTCCTCGAGCTCGCGTTCCTTCTCCTCCTTGGAGGCCTTGGACACGAGGAGCTCCTTCTCCTCGGCTTCGGAGCCGGCGTGCTTGGACTTGGCGAGGCGCTGGACGTGCGGCTCGATCTTCGCGAGGCGCGAGAGGAGGGCCTTCTTCGTCATCTCGTCGAAGCCCTGGCTGCTCATCATCGTGCGGGTGAGGTCGAAGATCGTCTCGCTGTCGGCCTTCTTGCCTTCGGCCGGCGTGAGGATGTTCGCGATCAGTTCCTTGTCCTTGATGAGCTCGTTGGCCAGCGGGATGCGGGCGGTGGAGTTGGACTCGAGGGACTCGGTGTCGATGGACGCGAGGATGGCGCCGAGGAGGGCGGGGTTGATCAGGCGGCCGACGATCGGGGCGTACTTCTTGGAGTCGCGGTTCTTGATGATCCAGATGATCACCGGCGCGCGCAGTTCGCGGGTCTCGAGCCACTGGGCGAAGCGTTCGGCGACGGCCTCGGCGAGGTCCTGGTCGCAGAGGTAGGCGATGGATTCCGAGACGAGCTTGGCGGAGCCGCTCTTGGTGCCGCCGATGTCGCGGTTGCGGAGGAGGTCGAAGGCGCGGTCGGCCCAGCGGTCGCCGTGGTGGGCGCGGACGAGGTCGAGCAGGCTGCGGATCTTCTCCGTGGTGTGCGGGATGTTGAGGGCGACGAACGCGAGGTCGGCCTCGGTGCAGAGCGCGATGATCTCCGAGGCCGTCGGGCTGACGGTCTCGACGTTCTCGACGGCGGAGCGGAAGAACTTGTCGCGGTTCCAGATGCCGCCGAGGATGGCCGGCAGGTTGTCGCGCTTGCGGGCGGTCTCGAGCTTCTTGATCTCCTTGAGGAGGTCGGCGGAGACCTTGTCGAGGTTGGCGGCCGTGGCGGCCGAGCGGGTCTCGGCGGCGGCGGCGCCGGCGAGTTCCTCGAGCAGCAGCAGCTTACGCTCGAAATTGGGGGC
Organism: Verrucomicrobiota bacterium; assembly: GCA_016871725.1. Lineage (GTDB taxonomy): Bacteria > Verrucomicrobiota > Verrucomicrobiia > Opitutales > UBA953 > UBA953. The sequence goes on from VHCL01000003.1 coordinate 88,193, forward strand.
GCTTTCGTACTGCGCGAACAGGTCTTCGCCGAGATCCTTGGGGGCTTCGAGCAGGGCGTAGAGGCCGCCCTTGCGCTCCGGGACGAGGATCGCGCGGTCCTTGCGGACGGCGGCGCGGCCCTTGGTCCACCAGGCCTTGAAGGCGGCGGCGCGGTCCTTGCCGGCGGCGAGGGAGGCGAAATGGACACGGTCGAGGTTGGCCTCGAGGGCGTAGGAGGTGCACTCGCCGGTCGGGTATTCGGCCAGGAGGGCCTTGACGAGCCCGGCGGGGTCGTTGGCGACGAGGTTGGCGATCTCGGCTTTGGTGCCTTCGGCGTAGGCTTTGGCGACGACGCCGTTGGGGTTGATGAACTCGATCTTACCGAGGAAGAAGGCGGCGTCCATGGCGTGCCCCTTCTTGTTCTGCTCGGGGAAATCGATGACCAGGCGCTTGGTGGACTCGTCGTAGGAACGGATGACACCGATGCCCCAGGCTTGGTGGAGGCAGAAGGCCGGCTGACCGGTGGCCACCAGGTCGATGGCGGCCTGGAGGGAGTTCATTTTACCACCTTGTGGGGTCAGGGCCTTGTTGCTCATTGCAAAAGTGGGTTTTGGGGATAACAATTCTCACTTGCAAGCAGGAAGGCGGGGGTTTCGGGCTCCTGAGCCTCCGAGCCCGCTGGTCCTGCCCCTCCCATGGCCTTTAAGCCCGAAAAACCCTCAATCCACGGCGAAACTCCCGACACCCTCGGCGAGCGTCTGGTCGCGGCCGGGCACCCCCGCTACCGGTCCGGTCAGATCTTCGAGTGGCTCTACCCGCGACGGTCCGAATCGGCCGAGGCCATGACCAACCTCCCGGCCGGCCTGCGGGCCTGGCTGGCCGAGCATTACGACTTCGAGGCCACCGCCCTGGTCCAGCGCAAGGCCTCCTCCGACGTCACCCAGAAGATCCTGCAGCGGCTCCGGGACGGCTCCCTCATCGAGACGGTCATCATCCGCGCCCCGATGGAGGGGGTCGGCCAGGAGAAGTCCCGGCGGACGATCTGCATCTCGACCCAGGTCGGTTGCGCCTACGGGTGCAAGTTCTGCGCCTCCGGACTGGAGGGCTGGAAGCGCGACCTCTCGGTCGGCGAGATCGTCTCCCAGCTGGTGCAGGTCTGCCGGATCGAGGACAAGGCCGACCCGGCCCGCGCCGCCGAAGGGCTGGCTTCCTTCGACAACATCGTGGTCATGGGCATGGGCGAGCCCCTGGCCAATTACGACAACCTCCTGGCCGCCCTGCGCACGGTCAACGCGGCCTGGGGCTTCGGTTTCGGGGCCCGCCGCGTGACCATCTCGACCTCCGGCGTGGTGCCCAAGATCCTCAGGCTCGCCGACGAGCCGCTGGGGTTCCGCCTGGCGATCAGCCTGCATGGCGCCACCAACGAGGTCCGCAACCAGATCATGCCGGTGAACAGGAAGTTCCCGCTCGAGGAGCTCATCCCCGCGGCCAAGGCCTTCGCCCGCAAGCACGGCCGCATGCTGACGCTCGAGTTCATCCTGATCGAGGACATCAACGACTCGCTCGACCAGGCCAAGCGGCTCGCCGCGATCGCCCGCGAGCTCCATGCGCACGTCAACCTGATCCCGTACAACAAGGTCGAAGGCCTGCCGTGGGTCCGGCCTTCGCTGACCCGTCAGGACCGCTTCGTGAAGGAGCTCCGCGCGCTCGGCGTCACCGCCACGCTCCGCCGCGAGAAGGGGCACGACATCGACGCCGCCTGCGGCCAGCTGCGCCTGCAGAAGGAGAAGGAACTGCGCCTCGATCCGCCGCCCGCCGCCGCCTAGGCGGTGAGCGCGGCCGCGAAGGCCTTGCGGTCCGGGGCCTTGAAGAAGGCCGTGCCGGCCACGAAGGTGTCGGCGCCGGCCGCGCGGCAGAGCCGGCCGGTCTCGACGTTGATGCCGCCGTCGACCTCGAGGCGGAAGTCCGCGCCGCGCCGGGCGCGTTCGGCGGCGACGAAGCGGATGCTGTCGAGCACGGAAGGCATGAAGGCCTGGCCGCCGAAGCCCGGGAAGACGGTCATGCAGAGCACGAGGTCGACGTCACCGAGGTAGGGCAGCACGCGCCGAGGATCGGCGTCCGGGTTCATCGCGATGCCGGCGGAGAGGCCGGCGGCCCTGATGGCGGCGAGCGTCTTCGCCATGTCGTGGTCGGCCTCGACGTGCACGGTGAGGCGTTCGGCGCCGGCCTTGGCGAACGCGGCCACGTAGCGGTCGGGATGGCTGAGCATCAGGTGCACGTCGAAGTGCAGCTTGGTCAGCGGCCGGAGGTCGGCGACGACCTGCGGGCCGAAGCTGATGTTGGGCACGAAGTGCCCGTCCATGATGTCGACGTGCAGCCAGCCGAGGCCGGCCGCCTCGACCGCGCGGACGCCCTGCGCGAACGCGCCGTGGTCGGCGGCGAGGAGGGACGGAGCGACGACGGCTTGGTTCATGTCACCAGGCCGTGGTGGCGGCTTGCCGGATCTGCGACGCGATGTCGGCGAAGAGCGTCGGCGCGACGCTGAGCTCCTCGGCCACGGGATCGCCGGCGTTCTGGAGCGTGGTGGTGGCGCGGAAGACGCGGTCCTTGAAGAGCGTGCGCGCGCCGCCCTGGGCGGTCAGCGTGGCGCGGACCACGAACGTCACGCGGAAGCTGTTGAAGGCGAAGGCGTCGCCGGGCTTGGTGGTGAAGCCGGTGCGCTGGTAATCCGTGACTTCCGTCGCGAGCACGGCGTCGCCCGGGGCCAGCCGCACGCGGGGGTCGCCGGCGAACGCGTCGACCAGTTTGCCGTGCAGGACGGCGTGCGTGCCGGTGCGCGGGGTGGCGTTGCGGACCGGGGCGATCTCCAGCGAGCGGAAGGCGGGCTTGGGGCCGCCGGCCTGGTAGGCGGAGCAGCCGGCGAGCAACGCGGCCGAGGCGAGGAGCAGCCAGGTCTTCATCGGTTGTCCGGGCCCACGGGGGCCTTGGCGCCTTCCTTCTTGAAGCCGAGCGCGTCGAGGTCCTCGCCGACGACCTGCGGCTTGGCCTCCGTGACGCCGCGCGGGCGGGGCATGGCGCCGAGGAGCCGGTCGGCGAGGGTCTTCGGCGGATTCGGGTCCTTCTCGATCGCGGCGAGCAGGGTCTCGGCCTCCTTGGCCGCGGCCGACTCGGGCGCGATGTTACGGCACGCGTTGGCCATCAGCTTCGCCGCCTCGGGGTTGTTGCGGTTGAAGAAGTAGAAACGGGCGAGGCTCAGCCGGGCCCGCGCGGCGCGATCCCGGAGGACGGCGATCTGCTCGATGGCGACCTTGGCCCGGGGGTCGTCAGGGAACTGGTCCGCCAGCGTCCGCCAATGGTCCGCGGCTTCGAGCGTCGTGGCCTGATCCCAGGCGGGTCCGAGGGATTCCTTCGCGCGGAGGGTGGCCAGCATCTCCAGCGCCTCCGGCGCGAACTTCGAGGTCGGGTAGTCGCTGACGAGGCGTTCGAGGGCGTCGTTCGTCTTCGCCGTCAGGTCGCGCTCCATGCCGAGCCGCGCGATGCGGATCAGGCATTCGTCCGCGCGCGGGCCGTTGGGCGCGAGACGGATGGCCTTCTCCCAGGCGCCGACGGCGCCGTCACGGTCGCTGAACCAGGGGAACCAGCCGCCGAGCCGCCGGCGTTCGCCTTCGGCCAGGCGGTTCGCGATCTCGATCTGGAGCTCGACCGCGGCGGCGAAGCCGGGGAAGCCGGAGTGGCGGGCGAAGAGGCCGTCGATGAGTTCGGTGGCTTTCTCGAATTCTCCCCGCCCGACGAAGAGGCGCGCGCGCGTCAGCATCGCGATGGCCTCGGCTTCGGCGCCGACGTTGGCTTCGCCGATGATCTCCCATTCCTTGAGGGCGCCGCCCACGTCGCCGGCCTCGAGGCGGGCGGAGGCGTGGTCCATGGCGAGCAGGAGGACGGGCAGGCGCGCCGGCGGGGTGACGTCGGCGGGCGTGCCGGGCTTGACCTGCCAGGCGCCGTCCACGCGGACGAACTCGGCATGGGCGTGGGCGCCGAGCAGGAGCGCCGCGGCGAGGAGGAGTTTAGCGGGAGGGTTCATGCCAGCGAAGGAGGGTCGCGCCCCAGGTCAGGCCGGCGCCGAAGGCGACGATCAGGATGAGGTCGCCGTGCTTGATCTTGCCGTCTTTCCAGGCCTCTTCAAGCGCGAGCGGGATGGAGGCCGCCGAGGTGTTGCCGTAGCGGCTCAGGTTCGAGGGGAAGCGCTCCATGCCGACGTTGAGCTGGCTGGCGACGGCCTCGAGGATGCGGATGTTGGCCTGGTGCGGGATGAACCAGGCGACTTCCGCGGAAGTGACGCCGCACTGCGCGAGCACGCGTTCGCACGACTCGGCCATCACGCGGACGGCGTGGCGGAAGACCTCCTTGCCGTTCATGCGCAGGTAATGGCGGCCTTCGCGGAGCGAATCGGCCGTGGCGGGGGCGGCGGAGCCGCCGGCCGCGCAATGCAGGAGCTCGGCGTTGTTGCCGTCGGCCCCGAGCAGGTTGCCCAGCAGGCCGACGCCTCGTTCCGCGGTGGTCTCGAGGACCGCCGCGCCGGCGCCGTCGCCGAACAGGACGCAGGTGGTGCGGTCCGACCAGTCGACGACGCTGGAGAGTTTCTCGGCGCCGACGACGAGGGCCCGCCGGTAGGCGCCGGAGCGCATCATGTCGCGGGCGACCTGAAGCGCGTACACGAAGCCGGAGCAGGCGGCGGAGACGTCGAAGCAGGGGATGTCGCGCCGCAGGCCGAGCTTGGCCTGCAGGAGGCAGGCGGTCGAAGGGAAGGGGACGTCCGGCGTCATCGTGGCGACGATGAGCAGGTCGACGTCGGCCGGCGTCAGCCCGGCGCGCTCCAGGGCCTGGGCGGCGGCGTGGGCGCCGAGGTCCGAGGGGTTCTCGCCCGGACCGGCGATCCGGCGTTCGCGGATGCCCGAGCGGGTCTGGATCCATTCGTCCGAGGTATCCACCATCTTGGAGAGCTCGGCGTTCGTGAGCTTGCGTTCCGGCGTGCGGACCCCGACGGCCCGAATGAAGACTGAAAGCTCAGCGCTGCTCATCGATGCGTGAGAAAAGACCCCTTGGGCGGGGAAGGGAACACTAAAACCTCAGGCCTCCTCGGGGGTGGCGGCGATGACGGCGTTCGCCTCGGCCAGCGAGGTCAGCATGCGGTGGCCGGCGCCATGGCCGAGGGCCTCGAGGCCCAGGCGGATGGCGCTGGCGATGCCTTGGCGGTTGCTGGAACCGTGGGCCTTCATGACCAGTCCGGTCAGGCCGAGCAAGGGCGCTCCGCCGTAACGTTCCGGCTTCAGTTTCCCTTTGAGGTCGCGCAGCAGCGGGAACATGGCGATGCCGCCGGCCAGGTAGACCGGGTTGCTCTTCACCTTGCTGCCGACCATGTCGCGGACCATGTAGACCAGGCCCTCGAGCGTCTTGAGGATGATGTTGCCCGTGAAACCGTCGGTGACGACCACGTCACAGGCGTCGCCGAAGACGTCGAAGCCTTCGACGGGCCCGACGTAATGGATCCGGTCGCCCATGGCCTTGAGCAGGGCGTGCGTGCGGTTGATGCGCGGGCCGCCTTTGCCCTCCTCGGTGCCGACGGTCAGGAGGCCGACGCGCGGCCGGGCGATGCCGAGGGCGCTCTGCGCGTAGATCGAGCCGAGGACGGCGTTGTGCAAGAGCTGCGCGGGCGTGGCTTCGGGGTTCGCTCCCACGTCCAGCATGATGAAATGGCCTTCCCGGCGCGGCATGATGGCGGCGAGGGCGGGGCGTTCGGCGCCTTCCATCGGGCGCACCTTGATGGTGCCGGCCGCCACGAGGGCCTTGGTGTTGCCGGTGGAGACGACGGCGTCGACTTCGCCGGCTTTGAGCATCTCGAGCGCGATCACCATGGAGGAATCGCGCTTGGACTTGAGGACGGCCATCGGGGCGTCGTCGGGCGCCACGATGCTGGCGGCCTGACGGAACGTGACCCGGGAATTCCGCAGCGCCCGATGCTCTGAGGCCAGCATGCGGAGGTTGTCCTCATGGCCGACGAGCACCAGGATGTCCTCGGGGCCGATGATTCCTTCCTTGAAGGCGAGGGCTGCGGCGGCCACGGCTTCCGAAGGGCCCATGTCACCGCCCATGCAATCCAGGGCGATACGGTGGCCTTTCTTCGGAGTGGCTTCGGTCATGAGGTCGGGCTGAGCCCGGGGTGGAGCTTAGGCTCCGGTGTCCAAGACCTGACGACCGCGATACTTACCCGTGGTCGGGTCGACGCGGTGGGAGCGACGAAGGGCGCCGGATTCGGCGTCCTTGACGAGTTTCGGGGCGCGGAACTGGTTGGCGCCACGGCGGAGTCGGCTGCGGCGTTTGGACTGTTTACGTTTCGGATTGGCCATGGTTCTACGCTTGGATGAGGGTCGGTTCTACCCCTCCCGCCCCCTCGGTCAAGCCCCCTTTCCATTCCCTTGCGATTGTGGCCCGGTTTGATTGGCTGGGCCGATGCCCGGCCATCCCGCCCTCTTCCTGGACCGCGACGGTAACCTGATCCGCGACCATCACCACACCTGCCGGGAGGAGCAGATCGAGCTGATTCCGGGCGTCAAACCCGCCTTGGAAGCCTGTCTCCAGGTCGGTTATCGCCTTTTCATCCTCACCAATCAGAGCGGTATCAACCGCGGCATCTTCACATGGGAGCAGTATCATGCCTGCAACCGCCGCATGCTGGAACTCCTCGCCTTGCCGGCCCCAGGCATCCTCGAGATCAAGGCCGCGCCGGAACGTCCCGACGAGCCCTCTCTTTATCGCAAGCCTAGCCCTCGTTTCATCCTCGAGAAGATCGCGGAGCACGGACTCGATCCGGCCCGCTGCTGGATGACCGGCGACCGGGTCACGGACTGGGAGGCGGGCTTCAACGCCGGCATCCGCTCCTGCGCGATGCGCAGCGGCGCGGCCAAGCCTGAGGAGCTGGTCCAGGCCGCGGCGCGGGGCTTCGCGGTGCACGACGACTTCCCGGCTTTCGTTCGCGTGGAGCTTAAGCTGGCTTTCTGAGCCAACAAAAAGGACGAACCCGGAGGTTCGTCCTTTGTTCGCCTGAGCGGGTAGGTTAGGCCTTCGGCTTTTCCTTCTCGCAGGGGCACTTGCCGTCCTTCTTCTCTTCGCCGGCGACAGCCTTGGGCTTTTCCTTTTCGCAAGGGCACTTGTCTTCCTTCTTTTCTTCGGCGACGACGGAGGCCTTGGGCTTTTCCTTTTCGCAGGGGCACTTGCCATCCTTCTTCTCTTCTTCGGCGCTGACGAAGGAAGCGGTGACGGCGAGGAGACCGACGGTGAGAGCGAGGAGCTTGAGGAACTTGGAGTTCATGGTGTGGAACCCTACTTTCGCTTAAATCGATCCGCTGTCAATCGACGGCCGCCCAAACTTGGCTCGGGATTCCCTCAGGGGCCCACCCTGTCGCGCAGGGTGCGGAGGTCCGGGATGCTTTTTGTTAAACCGCTGCCAGGCAACCAGTTGCTGTGGTTATCTACCCGGTAAATCCGTTCTTTGACCACACAGTACAGGCCTTGGATTGCGGGAAGCCGCCTCATTTCGGCCAGCTTCTCGGGATATGGACCGACCGTGCCGTCTTTGGGGCCGTTCTGAATCCATAGCACGGCCGCCGGCTTGGTGCTGGCGACCAATTCCCAGTCGAACTTCGGCCAAGCTCCCTTGGTCAAGGCGGATTTCCAGCCCGCCGCCGCCAAGGGGCCGGCGAGGTAGCTTTCCGGTCCCGCCATCACGCCGTCCCACACGATCAGGATAGGCCGCGGCGTCTTGTCCGGAAGCCGCGTCAGTTCGCCGCCGAGGCTCCGCGCCTGGTCTTCCCGGCCGATGGCTTGGCCGAGCAGCCGGAGGTCGCGGCTGACGGAATCGGCCGACTCCCGATGCAGGAGCAAGGTGCGTAAGCCGGCCCCGGCGCACTTCTCCGCCCAGAGCGGATTCGCCATGCGCGGCAGGATGACGAGGTCGGGCTTGGTCTGCAGCAGTCTTTCGAGGTCAGGCAGGAAGACGTCGGCGTCCCGCGCGGCCGGATGCTCCTTCGGCAACGGACACCAGCGGGTGGCCATGACGATCTCGGCGCCGCCGCCGAGGTCGAGCAAGGTCTGCGTCGCGCCCGGGCTGTAGCTGGCGATGCGTCGTTCGCCCGCTCCCAGCGACAGCCAGGCGACGAGCCAAGGCAGCAACGCGCGCATCATGCGGAGAGCAGGCGCGCGAGGCGCATGGCCGCGTCGAAACTGCCGCGGTCCGCCTTGCCTTTGCCGGCGAGCTCGTAGGCGGTGCCATGGTCGGGGCTCGTACGGACGTGCCGCAGGCCGAGGCTCAGATTGGCCGACGTCGCGAAGTCCACCGCCTTCAACGGCGCGAGGCCTTGGTCATGGTAGATCGCGGCGACCGCGTCGAACTCGCCCTGCAGATGGCGATGGAAGACCGTGTCGCCGGGCAGCGGGCCGGTGACGTCATGACCGGCGGCGCGCAAGGCGTCGACGGCGGGACGGATGACTCGGTCATCTTCCCGGCCGAGCAGGCCGCCTTCGCCGGCGTGCGGGTTGAGGCCGCAGACGGCGATCCGCGGACGCGCGTCGCCCAGCTTCGCGCGCAGGGCGATCAGCGCGAGCACGGTGCGCCGGACGTCCGCCCCGGTCACGGCGCGCGGGACCTCGGCGAGCGGGACGTGCCAGGTGACGAGTCCGACGGTCATCCTGCCGCCGGCGAAGGCCATGACGGGCTCGCCGTGCCAGCGCGACGCGAAGAATTCGGTCTGGCCGGGGAAATCATAGCCCACGCCGGCGAGCCCCTTCTTGTTCACCGGGCCGGTGACCACGGCGGCGAAACGGCCGCCGGTCGTGCCGCGGGCGGCGAGCTCCATCGCTTCGATCGCGATGAGCTGGCCGGCTTCGTCAGGCTGGCCGGGGCGCGTCCGGTAGTCGGCCGGCCCGACGGCGAGCCCGCGGCCGAGCGAGGCGATCCAGTCGGCCGGACCGATCGGCGTCACCGCATCCGCCTGCTCCGGGTGGGCCTTCAGCCAGGACGCGAACAGTTCCGGTCCGACGCCGGCCGGATCCCCGCAGGTGACGGCGATGGGCAAGGCGCTCATGCGGGCGAGACGAAGCGGCCGCGCTTGCCGCCGAGGAAGAAGTTCAGGAAATCGCGCGCTTCCGCGGTCTGGTAGGCGCCGGACGCGAGGGCCGACTGGGCGAGCGCGGCGCAGGCGCCGTGGGTGGCGTAGACGGCGTGATAGGCGCGCTTGATCTCGGCCACGGCCGCGGCCGGCACCGCGCGGCGGCGCAGTCCGACGAGGTTGAGGCCGGCGACCAGGTTGCGACCGTGGGCGAGCGCGTTCGGCGGCACGTCCTCGGTGATGACGGCGTTGCCGGAGACGAGGGCGCCGCCGCCGATGCGGCAGAACTGGTGGACCGCGACGCCGCCGCTGACGAACGCCCGGTCGCCGACGTGCACGTGGCCGCCGAGCATGCAGCCGTTCGCGAGGATGACGTGGTCGCCGAGCGCGCAGTCGTGGGCGACGTGGCTGCCGGCCATGAGCAGGCCGTCCGCGCCGACGACCGTATCCGCGCCGGCCTTCGTCGCCCGGTGGACCGTGGCATGCTCACGGATGACCGTGCGGTCGCCGATGACGACGCCGGAGGCCGTCGCCGGATCGAAGGAGAGGTCCTGCGGGTCGCCGCCGACGACCGCGAAGTGGTCGACGCGCACGCCGGCGCCGAGGCGGGCGCGGGCCTTCACGATCGCCTGGGCCGCGACGCGGCACCCGGCCCCGAGCGTCGCGCCGGCCTCGATGATCGCGAACGCGCCGACCTCGACGTCGGGCGCGAGGCGGGCGGAAGGGTGGACCTGGGCGGAAGGATGGATCACTTCGGTGGGAGGGCGGAGCCGAACAGCTCGAGCTGGGCGGCCTTGACCATATCGTAGACCCGGAGCAGGCGGAGCAACTGCAAGGTGTCGGATTTCGCGTAGCTCTGGTTCGATTCGACCGCCTGGACGAGGTTCTCGAGGATGGTCCGGAAGGTGAGCACGTGGTCGACGCCGCTTTCCCGCAGCAACGTGATGCTCTCGGAGCGCTGCGGCTCGGTCGCCGGGATGCCCGGCAGCACGAGGACCTTGGCGAGGGGCTGTCCCTCGGTCGGCGTGAGGTCGGCGAAGGCTTCCTTGGCCGCTTCGACCGCCTCCTTGCGGACGAATTCCAGCAGGTCGCCCTTCTTGATCATCGTCGGCGTGATGGCCTTCGTCGTGTGCCAGGCCTTCACCGCCACGACGGCCGCGGACAGGCCAGGCAGGTCGGAACTGAACAGCTGGAAAGGGGTCTCGCCGCCGCGGCGGGGCGAGGGATTGATCACCAGCAGGTCGCCTTCTTCGTCGGCGCGTTTCCGGCGGGATTGGACGGCGTACTTGCGCGATTGGCGCACGAAGAAACCGTTCATCTCGAAGTACTCGCGGACCAGACTGTCGTCGAAACCCGCCATTGGCCGACAGGATGCGGTCGGACCGCCCTCCTGGTCAACCCGCGATAAGGGTCAGAGGACGAAGTCGGCCGGCGCGATCGCCACCGTGAATTCGCCCTTCAGCGAGCCGCTCTTCAGCGCCGGGACGAGCTCGGCCAGCGGCGCGGTCCGGATCGTCTCATGGAGCTTGGTGAGTTCGCGGCCGACGCAGACGACCCGGGCCGGCCCGAGGATCTCCAGCATCTCATCGAGGAAGTCGCCGATCCGATGGCAGGATTCGTGCAGCACGACGGTCTCGTCCGCGGATGTGAGGCCCTCGAGGAAGCGCCGCCGGGCGGCGGATTTGGGCGCCAGGAAGCCGACGAACCGGAAGGCGTTGGTCGGCAGGCCCGACGCGGAGAGCAAGGCCACGATGGCGCATGGACCGGGCAGGGGGGTGACGGTGAGGCCGCGCCGCCGGCATTCGCGCGTAACGCGGAAACCGGGGTCGCTGATCCCCGGCGTGCCGGCGTCGGTGATCAGGGCGACGCGCGCCCCGCCCGCCACCTTGTCGGCGATGATCACCGCGGCGTCCTTCTCGTTGTGCTCGTGGTAGGCGAGCATCGGCTTCGAGAGGCCCAGGTGACGGAGCAGTCCGCCGGTCACGCGCGTGTCCTCGCAAGCCACCAGGTCGCAATCAGCGATGGCTTCGCGGGCCCGGGCGGTGATGTCGCCCAGGTTGCCCAGCGGGGTGGCCACGACCCAGAGCCGGCCGGCCGTTCGGCCGTCGGCGCCTGCGTCGGGGGCGGTCATCAGCGGCGGTAGCCGGAGCCGGGCGTGGAGACGCCCGGGAGGCCGCCCTGCCAGTTGGCGGGCTGAGACTGGGGCAGCATGGAGTCGGCCGGCTTCTCGACGGTCTCGCAGCCGACCAGGCCCGAGAGGCAGGCGAGGAGGGCGAGCGCGATGGTGAGACGGGAAGACATCTTACTTGCTGGCGAGCTTCGTGGAGGGCACCAGGGAGACCGCGGCGGCCTTGGCGATGGCGCCGAGGTCGAGATCCTTGTCCGCCTGGAGCTGACCGTAGGAGATGGTTCCCTTCACGGAGGTGATGCGGACGCGGCCGATCTTCTTGCCGTCGGCCTTCACGTCGAAGTCGGCCTTTTCCTTGATGCCGTTGGCTTCGCCGACGGAGAAGGCGACGATGCCGGACTTGGCGTCGAGCGCGAGGACGTTGGTGAGCACGGCGTCGGTGGCGGCTTCGACGGTCACGGCGACGGCGGTCGGAGCTTCGCCTTCCTTGGCGGGCTCACCGAAGGGGTCGCGCTGGAAACCGCCGGGCGCGTTGTTGTCGGCGGCGCGGGAGGCCCAGGCGTGCAGGGCGGTGTACTTGCCGCGGAGGGCGGCGGCGAGCTCTTCGGCCTTGGTGGCCTTGGCTTCGATCTCAGCGAGCTGTTCCTTGGTGAACATGCCGGCGGCCTTCTCGGTGGCGCGGACGAGGTCTTCCTTGACGGTGGTCAGTTCGGCGATGGCGCCGTCCTTCTTGCTGTTGGCGTCGGTGAGCTGGGCGGCCAGTTCGTCACGCTTGCGGGTGAGCTCGGCACGCTCGCCCTCGAGGGTGGTGTTGGCGGCGGTGAGGCCTTCGATCTTGGTCTTCTTGTCGGCGACATCAGCCAGCAGGTCCTTCTTGGTCAGTTCGAGGTCGGCGATGGACTTGCGCTTGGCGTCCAGGATGACCGGCAGGCCGGCGAGCGAGGTCATGCGGGCGTCGAATTCCTTGCCGGCCTTCACTTCTTCGTCCTTCATGGCCCAAGCCGTTTGGGTGAGGGCGGTGTCCATCTTGCCTTTAAGAAGGTAAGCGAAGACGACGGCGGCGAGGGCGGCGACGACGGTCAGGATGCGCAGGAAGGCGTTGAGCTTCGGTTTCATGGGGTAGGGGTAGGAAGGAGGTTAGGAATGACGATAGAGAGTGAGCCCGGGATCAGGAGAATCCTGTCGAGTGATCGGCCCGGGGTTGGCGGAAACGTGCAGAAGGACTTTGAACACCAATTCCTCCCGCCCCTCAAGAGCAATTTCCTCGCAAACCTGCTGGGCGGACAGCCACTTGCCCTTGGATTTAGCCAGGGCGGCCAGGGCGGCCGCGCGGATCTTGAGGGTCTCGGAAGCGGCCTTCTTGCCGGCTTCCACGCCGGGCTGATGGTAGGCGTTGATGCCGAGGAGGTTGGCGTACAGTCCGACGGCCCTTTCGAAGAGCGCGATCAGCATGCCGATGGCATGGGCGTCGACCTGTCGGAGCGTGATGGTGATGCTGTCCCGTCCGCTGCCCGAGAGGGCTTCCCGGGTGCCCAGCAGGAAGGCCTGCAGGTAGTCGCCGGAGGTGACGCCGGGTTCGACGTCGGGCGAGGCGCCTTCGCGGTCCTTGAGGACCTCGATGAACACGGCGAAAAAGTTATTCACACCGTCGCGGAGCTGTTGCACGTAGGCATGCTGGTCGGTCGAACCTTTGTTACCGTAGACGGTCAGGCCTTGGAAGACCTGGCGGCCTTGGAGATCGTGCTCTTTGCCGAGGGATTCCATGACGAGCTGCTGGAGGTAGCGGGAGAAGAGCAGCAGGCGGTCCTTGTAAGGCAGGACGACCATCGCTTTGGAGCCGCGGCCTTCGGTGAGGTGATGCCAGGCGAGGGCCATCGCCGCGGCCGGATTGCGGCCGGCGTCCGGGACGCGCGTGAGGGCGTCCATCTCGCGGGCGCCGGCGAGCAGGCCGCGGATGTCCAGCCCTTGGAGGGCGGCCGGCAGGAGCCCGACCGGTCCGATCTCGCTCGTGCGGCCGCCGACCCAATCCCACATGGGGAAACGCGCCAGCCACTTCTCGGTGACGGCGACCTGGTCGAGCTGGCTGCCTTCGCCGGTGACGGCGACGGCGTGGGCGGCGAAAGAGAGCCCGGCCTGCTTCCAGCGGAGCGCGGCTTCGACTTGACCGTTGCGAGGCTCCGGCGTGCTGCCGGACTTGGAAGTCACGATCGCCAGCGTGGTGCCGAGCCGGCCGCCGAGACCGTCGAAGACTCGGTCGATGCCGTCGGGGTCGGTGTTGTCGATGAAGTGGACGCGGAGCTTGTCCGCTTTGCCTCCCAGGGCGTCGGCCACGAACTGCGGGCCGAGGGCCGAGCCGCCGATGCCGATGCAGAGGAGGTCGGTGAAATTGCCGGCCGCGCCTTTGACCTGGCCGGCGTGCACCTGCGCGGCGAAGCCGGCGATGGCTCCGACGGTCGCTTTCACGTCGGCCGCGATCTTCGCGTCGGGGGCCAGTTCCGGCGACCGCAGCCAGTAATGGCCGACCATGCGCTTCTCGTCGGGGTTCGCGACCGCCCCTTTTTCCAGGGCGGCCATGTCGGCGAAGGCCCGGACCATGGCCGGGGCCATCTTCTCGGCGAAACCCGCCGGCGCGGGCGCCCGGCTCAAGTCGAGGGAAATCCCGAGCTCAGGGAAATTGAGGAGCTGGCGGCGGTAGAGGTCGAAGGAAGAGGCCACGGTGTCCGGATACTTCCACGCCACGGGAGGCTTGCAACAAAAAGGGCGGTCCGCCGCGGCGGCCGCCCTGTCATTTCCGCTCAGGAAAAGCCTCAGTCGCCGTCGGTGATGGCGCCTTCCGAGGCCGACTTCACCTGCTTGGCGTACTTGGCCAGGACGCCGCGCTTCTCCTTGCAGGGGGCGGGCTTCCATTCCTTGAGACGGCGGGCGATCTCTTCGTCCGACAGGTCGAGGTTGAGTTCGTTCTTCACCGCGTCGATGCGGATGCGGTCGCCGTTCTTGACGATGGCGAGCGGACCGCCGGAGGCGGCTTCCGGGGAGACGTGGCCGACGACGAAGCCGTGGCTGCCGCCGGAGAAGCGGCCGTCGGTGATCAGGGCCACCGTCTTGCCCATGCCCTTGCCCATGACGGCGCTGGTGGGCCCGAGCATCTCGCGCATGCCGGGGCCGCCCTTGGGGCCTTCGTTGCGGATGACGATCACGTGGCCGTCCTTCACCTCGCCGTCGAGGATGCCGCGGAGCGAGGCCTCCTCGGATTCGTAGACGATGGCGTGGCCGGTGAAGGAGCTGCCCTCCTTGCCCGTGATCTTGGCGAGCGCGCCGTCCGGGGCGAGGTTGCCGCGGAGCACGCGCAGGTGGCTGTCGGCCTTGATGGGGTTGCTCATCGGGCGCACCACGTCCTGGTCGGCGGAGTAGGCGCCGACGTGCGCGAGGTTCTCCGCCACGGTCCTGCCGGTGACGGTCAGGCAGTCGCCGTGGAGCAGGCCGGCGTCGAGCAGCATCTTGAGGAGCGGCTGGAGGCCGCCGATGCGCACGAAGTGGGCCATGTTGTACTTGCCGCTGGGCTTGAGGTCCGCGAGCACGGGGACCTTGCGGCCGATGCGCTCGAAGTCCTCGAGGGTGATCCGGATGCCCGCGGAGTGGCCGATGGCGATGAGGTGCAGTACCGCGTTGGTCGAGCCGCCGAGGGCGATGACCGTGACGATGGCGTTCTCGATCGCCTTCTTGGTGATGATGTCCAGCGGGCGGATGTTCTTCTTGAGCAGCTGGAGCACGGCCTGGCCGGCGCGCTCGCAGTCGACGAGCTTGTCCTTGGAGTTCGCCAGCTGCGCGGAGCTGTCCGGCAGGCTCAGGCCCATGGCTTCGATGGCCGAGGCCATGGTGTTCGCCGTGTACATGCCGCCGCACGAGCCTTCGCCCGGGATCGAGCACTTCTCGATCTCCTTGAGCTCGGCGTCGTCGATCTGCTTGGCGGCGTGCTGGCCGACGGCCTCGAAGACGGTGACGATGTCGGCCGCCTTGCCCTTATGCAGGCCGGGGACGATGGTGCCGCCGTAGACGAACACGGACGGACGGTTGAGGCGGGCCATCGCCATCACGCAGCCGGGCATGTTCTTGTCGCAGCCGCCGATGGTGACGAGGCCGTCGAAGCCTTCGGCGCCGGTCACGGCTTCGATGGAGTCCGCGATGATCTCGCGGGAGACCAGCGAGTAGCGCATGCCGGGGGTGCCCATCGAGATGCCGTCGGAGACGGTGATCGTGCCGAAGATCACCGCTTTCCCGCCGGCCGCGTCGGCGCCCTTGGCGGCCTCGGTGGCCAGGCGGTCGATGTGCATGTTGCACGGGGTGACCATGGACCAGGTGGAGGCGACGCCCACGACGGGTTTCTGGAAGTCGGCGTCACCGAAGCCCACCGCCCGGAGCATCGCTCGGCTGGGGGCGCGGTCGGGACCGTCGACGACGGCGGCGGAATGTTGGCGGGCGTGCTCGGGAGTGCTCATGGGATGTGAAAAGTCTGCGGTTGTCAGGGGATGGTCGCCCCTTAGACATGAAGGGAAGGGAGCCGGACACTGAACCGCCCGGACGCTCCCTTACAATCCGATTTAAGACTCCCTCGTCCCGTGGAATTCAATCTCAAGAAAATCATCAAGGCCCTCCTGTTCTCGACCTCCGAGGCGGTGTCCATCAAGGACATCCAGAAGGTCGTGCAGCGCTACCACGCCCAGGCCGCCGCCGAGAAGCAGCCGGACCTGCTGGAGGCCGCCGGCGAGCCCACGGTCCTGCCGGCCGGCCCGCCCGTCCAGGAAGTGATCCAGGACATCATCGACCAGGTGCCGACCCTGCTGACGGCCACCCAGATCCGCGAGGCCGTCGACGCCCTCGAGGCCGAGATGCGCGACGCCAACGACGCCTGCCGCATCCTGCAGGGGCCGGAAGGCTTCCGGCTCGTGATCTCCCCGGCCTACGCCGACTGGGTCCGCCTGCTCCGCGGCGAACCTCGCCCGCAGCGCCTCAGCCCGGCGTCGCTCGAGACGCTCTCCATCGTCGCTTACCGCCAGCCGGTCACCCGCTCCGAGATGGAAGCCATCCGCGGCGTCTCCGTCGACAGCGCGCTGACCCGCCTGCTCGAGCTCGAGCTGGTCGCCGTGACCGGCCGCGCCGACCTGCCGGGCCGCCCGCTCCAGTACGGCACCACCGACAAGTTCCTCGACTTCACCGGCCTGCGCTCCCTCGGCGAACTCCCGGCTTCCGACGTCCTGTCGCCGGCGCAGATCTCGGAGTGGATCGCGCGCGCCACGACCCCGGTCGAAGTCGGCGACGCCGAGGTCGGCCTGCCGCTCGAAGACCAGTCCGCCGCCGCGGTCGCGACCGAACCGCCGCCCGCCCCCGAGACCCCCGGCGCATGAGCCTCGAAGACCATCGTCGCGAAGTCGACCGCATCGACCGGGAGATCCTCCGCCTGCTCGGCGAGCGCCTGCAGGTGGCCCGCGCCATCGGGGAGGCCAAGCTCAAGTCCGGCGCACCGGTCTACGCCCCGCAGCGCGAGGAGCAGCTCCTGCGCTCCATCACCGAGGCCGCCCCCTCCATCCCCGCTTCGGGGTTGCGCGCCGTCTACCGCGAGATCATCTCGCTCTCCATCGGCGCCCAGATGGCCAAGCCGGTCGCCTACCTCGGGCCGGAAGGCTCCTTCACCCAGCAGGCCCAGGTCCGCGCCTTCGGGACCAGCGTGCCCTCGCTGCCGTTGCGTGCCATCGGCGACGTCTTCGCCGCCGTCGAGTCCGGCGAGGCCTCCTACGGCGTCGTCCCCGTCGAGAACTCCACCGAAGGCGTCGTCAGCCATTCGCTCGACCTCCTCGCGGAATCCGAACTCAAGGTCGTCGCGCAGGTCACGCTCTCGGTCGAACAGTGTCTCGTCGGCCAAGGTCCCCTCGATCAGGTGACCAAGGTGCTTTCGAAGGACATCGCCCTCGCTCAGTGCCGCGGCTGGCTCTCCCGCCATCTTCCCGCGGCCGCGCTGGTCGAGACCGACAGCACCGCGGCCGCCGTCGAGCAGGTCGCGCGTTCGCCGCAGGGCCAGGCCGCCGTCGCTTCCGCCACCGCGGCCGAATCGCGCGGCGTCCCCGTCCTCGCCCGCGGCATCCAGGACCGGCGCGACAACGCCACCCGTTTCTTCGTCATCGCCAAGTCCGCCAACGCGGTCGGCGCCCCCGACGAGGTCACGAGCGTCGTACTCACGCTCAAGCACGAGCCCGGCGCCCTGCAAGGGGCCCTCGCGGCCTTCTCCGACCGCGGCATCAACCTCATCCGTATCGAGTCCCGCCCGAGCCACCGGCGCGCGTGGGAGTACCTGTTCTTCATCGATTTCCCGGGCCACTGGGAGACGCCGGCCGTCCAGGCGGCCGTCGGTGACCTCCGCCGCCGCTGCGAGGTCGTGAAATGGCTGGGGAGCTACCCGCAGACCGCCGGATGACCCGACGCGCGCTCGGCGGCCTGATGCTGACCGTGCTGCTCGCGGGAGTCCTGTGGTCCGCCTTCGCGTGGTGGCGGGCGTGGTCCGCCCCGCTCGTGCCTCTCGTCTTCCGTCCGCCTTATTCCGTCGAAGGCGTCGCCACCGGCACGCCCGTGCGCGTCAAGGGCGTCGTGGTGGGCCAGGTGGCCTCCGTCGGCCTCGACGTAGACGCGTCCGGCCGCCTGCGTCCGCTCTTGAACCTAAGCATCGATCCGGCCGCGCTCGAAGACCGGGGCTTCGCCGATCGCCTCCGGGGCGACCGGCTCGGCGAGGAAGTCGCCCGCGGGCTTCGCGCCCGGCTCATCACGGTCAACCCCGCCTCCGGCCTCCTGCAGGTCGAACTGGTCTGGGATCCCGCCGCGGCGCCGCCGCCGGCCGGCCTGCGGCGCGACGAGCTGCCCTCCGTGGCCGGCGCGGACGGTCGCCGGCTCGAGGGCTTCGTCGAACAGCTCGAGCGTCTGGCGCAGGCCGACCTCGTGGGCCTGGCCGCCGAACTCGACCGTGACCTCGACCGTTGGCTGACCGCGGCCGATCCGGCCCGCGCCGCCCGCTTCTCCGCCGACCTCGTCGCGCGCACCGCCGCCGTCCGCGACGCCACCGCCGCCGAGGTCCTCGGCGAACGCGCCCGGCGTTTCGCCGCCGCCTCCGACCGGCTCCGCGCGACCGTCGAACAGGCGGAACGCGGACTCGAAGACGAGACGCTCGCCCTCCTGCAGGTCCGTCTCGCCGACGCGGCCGCCGCCCTCGCTTCCTTCGGCGCGGCCCTCGAAGGGTCGCAGACTGCCATGACCGCGGCCGCCGGCGATGTCACCGGCGTCCTCCGGGCGGTCTCCGCCGGCGCCCGGACCTGGAAGAAGAAGGCGGAAGGACTCACGACCGAGCCCCGTCCCCGCTGAGGGAACAGGCTTGCGGCGGACCCCCGGAGCGGGGATAGGTGAGGGGCTTTTACCCGCCATGGCCGACCCGACCGACAAGATGGAGTCCATCATCAACCTGTGCAAACGCCGCGGGTTCGTCTTCCCGTCCTCCGACATCTACGGCGGCTTCAACGGCTTCTTCGATTACGGTCCCCTCGGCGTCGAACTGAAGAACAACATCAAGCAGGCCTGGTGGCAGGACTTCGTCCACCGCCGCGACGACATCGTCGGCCTCGATTCCTCGATCATCCACCATCCGACCACCTGGAAGGCCTCGGGCCATATCGACAACTTCACCGACCCGCTCGTGGACTGCAAGGAGTCCAAGATGCGCTACCGCGCCGACCAGCTCTTCTTCGCCCCGGTGCGCGTCGGCGGCGAGACCATCGGGTACGTCTCCGTCCTCGAAGACGACGGCATGCAGGCCAAGGCCGACGAGATGGCCAACGACCTGAAGCGCAAGCTCGCCAAGCAGGGCGCGCTCGAGCCCGTCGTGCTCAAGGACTACACCGAAGCCAGGCCCGAGGAGCATGCGCTCATCCCTTCGCCCGCCACGGGCAAGCCGGGTTCGCTCACGCCGCCTCGCTCGTTCAACATGATGTTCCAGACCTACGTCGGAGCCATGCAGGACGCCTCGGCCACCGCCTACCTCCGCCCGGAGACCGCGCAGGGCATCTTCATCAATTTCAAGAACGTCGTCGACACGGGCCGCGTGAAGCTGCCCTTCGGCATCGCCCAGGTCGGCAAGGCGTTCCGCAACGAGATCAACCCGCGCAACTTCATCTTCCGCTCCCGCGAGTTCGAGCAGATGGAGATCGAGTACTTCATCGCCCCGACCGCGGACTGGGCGGCCGCGCACAAGGACTGGATCGAGGGCTGCCTCGCCTGGTTCGAATCCATCGGCATCCCGCGCGCGAAGCTCTCCCTCTACCCGCACCCGACCGAGAAGCTCGCCCACTACTCGAAGGGCACCACGGACATCATGTTCGAATTCCCCTTCGGCGTGCAGGAGCTCCAGGGCGTCGCCGCCCGCGGCGACTTCGACCTCACCCAGCACAGCGAGGTCTCCGGCCAGAAGCTCGACTGGTTCGACGAGGCCGCCAAGGCCCGCTACATCCCCCACGTGATCGAGCCGTCCGTCGGCGTCGACCGCGTCTTCCTCGCGCTCCTCGCCACGGCCTACCATGAGGACGAGGTCGAGGGCGAGAAGCGCGTCGTGCTCCGCCTGCCGGCCCGCGTCGCCCCCTTCAAGGCCGCCGTCTTCCCGCTGGTGAAGAACAAGCCCGAGCTCGTCGCCCGCGCCGAGGCGCTCTACCGCCGCCTCAAGAAGCGCCACAACGTCTTCTACGACGCGGCCGGCGCCATCGGCCGCCGCTACCGCCGCCAGGACGAGATCGGCACGCCGTACGGCATCACCATCGACTTCGACACCGTCGAGAAGGGCGCCGGCGTCACGGTCCGCGACCGCGACACGCTGGAGCAGGTGCGCATGACCGAGGACGAGGTCGTCCGCTTCCTCGACGACAAGGTCAACGGCTGACCTTCGCGGGCGCGGCCGCGAGCTCTTCCGCCAGCCTGGCGAGCCGTCGCTTCCCGCAGAGGGAGGCGGCGACCGTCAGGTTGCGCAGGCCCTGCGGCAGGTGCGCGAGGTATTCCGGGCGGCCCTTCTTGTGGCCGAGGAAGCCGTAGGCGCCGCACGCCTGCAGGAGGCGCTGCGTCGCGGCGACGTGGAAGAGGTGCGAGAACTCGTCGCCGGAGCCTTTCCAGGCGGAGACTTCGCGCGCGTGGTCCTCGATCTCGATGCGCCAGAGGTCCATGTCCGTCCGCGTGAGGTAAGGGTCGAAGGCGAGCGCGGCGTAGTCGTAGAACATGCAGCCGTGGCGCAGGCCCTGGAGGTCGACGAGCCAGGCGGAGCCGTCGCGGACCATGATGTTCTGGGACTGGAAGTCGCGGTGGATCGTGACCACGGGCTGCCCCATGAGCTCCTTGGCCAGCGAGGCCATCTCGTCGGTGACGGCGCGGTCCGGCTTGCGGCCGCCGAGCGCGTTGTCCAGGAAGTACTGCCGCTCCCACTGGTAGAGGTTCGGGCCGAAGGCTTCCATGAGCGGCACGCCCGCGGTCGCGAAGGCGTCGACGCCGTGGCGATGGATGGCCGCGACCTGTTCGAGCGCGGAGGCGACCGGCGCCCAGGGGAAGGCGCCCGCCTGGGCGAGGGACCAGAGGTCGGTGTCGCCGAGGTCTTCGAGCACGAGCACGCCCGCGTCCTTGTCCGCGGCCAGCACCTGCGGGACCTGCGCGCCGACCTGGTCGCGCAGCACCCGGGCGATGTCGCCGTAGAGCTGGTTCTCGGCGCGCGAATCGTCGTAGACGCAGAGCACGGCGGTCTCGCCGGTGGGCTTGCGCAGACGATGGAACCTGCGGCCCGAGCCGCCCTTGAGGACTTCGCCGCCGGCGGCGAGCTCGTAGCCGTGCGCCCGGGCCGCGTCGGCCGGCGCGATGGCGCCGCGCACGGGTCTCTCCAGCCGGGCCTTCACGGACTGGTACTCCTCGACGGTGCCGAGGTCATGCCAGGTAGCCGAGCCGTCGAGGAAGCCTTGGATGCTGCCGGGGCGGGCCTGCGTGCGGCGGAGGAAATGCTCGACGAGCGATTCGATCGTCGCGGGCACGCCCTGGGCGAAGGCCTTCGTGACGACGCAGATGCCGGTGTACTGGTAGGCCGGCTCCGAAGCGCCGAGGCGGTCGCGCAGGTCGGTCACGGCGCCTTCGTCGGTGACGCGGACGTTGCGGTTCGGCCCTTCCTCGCGGACCACCAGCGTGGCTTCGCCGCCGTTGGCGCGATGGTGGGCGACGGCTCCGGCGATGTCGCAGTCGGAGAGGATGTCGCCGTTCCAGACGACGAGGTCGAGGTCGTCCGGGCCGAGCAGGCCGGCGACGTTGGCCAGCCCGCCGCCGGTCTCGAGCAGGACGGGCTCATGGACGAACCTCACTTCGGCCTCGCCGAAACGGCCGTCCGGGAAGGCCTGCGCCCACGCTTCCGGGCAGTGATGCGTGTTGATGAGGAACCGACGCGTGCCGGCGGCGCGGAGCTTCTCCATCGCCTGCAGGACCATCGGGCGGCCCGCGATCGGGAGCAGGGGCTTGGGCCGGTTTTCGGTGAGCGGCCGCAGACGCGTGCCGAGGCCGGCTCCGAGGAGGAAGGCGGTGCGGGGGAAATCAGGCATGGGAAGAGGCGGCGCAGCCGGGGCAGATGCCGTAGACTTCCATCACGTGCGTCAGCTCGCCGAAGCCCTTGGCCTTGGCGGCCGCCTCGAGGCGGGAGGAATCGCAGCCGGGCAGGCGCTCGATGCGTCCGCAGCGGCGGCAGATGACGTGATGGTGATGGTGACCCGGGGTGACGAGGGCGTAGAGGCTGCGGCCCCGCTCGAGGGGATGGCGTTGGACGATGCCGGCGTCGTCCATGGCGACGAGGCTCCGGTAGACGGTCACGAGGTCCAGCTTGTCGTCGCCGGCGGCCTCGTGGATCTGCTCGGCGCTGAGCGGGTGCTTCGCGGCCGCGAGGATCCGCAGCATCGTGAGGCGGGGAGAGGTGATCCGCATGGCCTTCTCCTTCATCCGCTGAAGGGCGGTCTCGACGCGGTCGCCGGAGCCCGCCCCGCAGCAATCTTCGTCGTGGCGGTGGCCGGGGGACATGACCGCCAAGGTTTGGGCTCGTTTATGACGAGGCAACAACGAATGGCCACTTGCCTCCCGCCCGGGTCTGGCTTGGCTGGATGCGTCCATGTCCGACTGTCCGGCCCAACCGACCTCACCCCGCGAGCTCTGCCCAGTCGCCTGGCGGGATCTCGTGTCCGCGGAGCCTTTCCCGCTGGAGCTCGGCGGCGAGCTGCCCGGCCTGACCTTGCGCTACGAGACCTATGGCACGCTGCTGCCGGACAAGTCCAACGCGATCCTCGTCCCGCACGCCCTGAGCGGCGACCATCACGTCGCCGGCCGCTACGCGCCCTCCGACCGCAAGCCGGGCTGGTGGGACTGCTTCGTCGGCCCGGGCAAGGCCATCGACACCGACCGTTTCTTCGTCATCGGGGTGAACTGCGTCGGCGGATGCCAAGGTTCGACCGGCCCGCTGTCGACCGACCCCCGCACGGGCCGCCCCTACGGCGGTTTCTTCCCCGAGATCACCTTGGGCGACATCGTCCGGGCCCAGCGCCTCGTGGTCCGTCACCTCGGCATCAGCCGCCTCCACGCGGTCGTCGGCGGTTCGATGGGCGGCATGCAGGCGCTCCTCTGGTGCGCCGATTATCCCTCCGAGGTCGGGCGGATCGCCGTCCTGGCCGCCGGCCTGAGCCAGTCGCCGATGGCGATCGCCCTCAACGCCGTCTCGCGCGCCTGCGTGGAGCGCGACCCGCATTTCCGCGGCGGACATTACGCGCCCGGCGAAGGGCCCGACTCGGGCCTGGCCGTGGGCCGCATGCTCGCGCACATCAGCTACCTCTCGCCCGCTTCCTTCGAGCAGAAGTTCGGCCGCGCCAAGGTGCCCGGCGCCGCCGCGGGTGACCCCGTCCACTGGCAGGTGGAGAGCTACCTCGAGCACCAAGGCGCCTCCTTCGTGCGGCGTTTCGACGCCAACAGCTGGCTGCGCATCACCCGCGCGGTGGACCGCTTCGACCTGACCGCCCGCGCCGCGGCCGGCAAGCTCTTCGCGCCCGACAGTCCCGAGGTCCTCGCCGTCGGCTTCTCGAGCGACTGGCTGTACCCGACGAGCGAGCTGCGCATGCTCCTCGCCGCCGCCACGGCGGTCGGCGTCAACGCCGCCTACCATGAGGTCGTCACGGACGCCGGTCACGACGGCTTCCTGCTGCCCGACACCGGGCTCGCGGTCCGCCTCCACGCCTTCCTGGGCTGATCAGAGCAGCGGCGCGATCACGTGCGAGACCGTCTCGACGGTCCGGCCGAGCCATGTCCGGCTGCGGCGGTAAAGGTCCTCGGTATAGCGCGTGGATTCCTGCTCCCAGCCGGCGATGAGGGCGCCGACCTCGGCGATCGTCCCCGGGTCGCGCACCACCGCCCCGATCTCGTAGTTCAGGAACAGCGAGCGCATGTCGAGGTTGGCCGAGCCGACCACGAGGTGCTCGCCGTCGACCACCACCAGCTTGGCGTGGAGGACGTCGGGCTTGAAGAAGAGGATCTCGGCGCCGGCCTCCTTCAGCTCGCGCAGGTACCAGCGGCGGGCGAAGTCCAGGAGGCGATGGTCGGAGCGGCGCGGCACCAGGATCTTCACGTGGCGGCCGGCGCGGGCGGCGGTGGCCAGCAGGGTGAACAGGGTCTGGTCCGGGACGAAGTAGGGCGTGACGACCGTGATGGATTCCCGGCATTCGGAGAACAGCTTCACGTAGGCGTCCCAGAGCGGGTCTTCCTCGCAGTCGGGGCCCGAGGCGATGACCTCGACCCGGGCCGCGCCGACGTGCGGCGAGCGTTCGCGCAGGGCGGTCGCGAACGTCATCGGATTCTCGTCGGTGGCCTGGCACCAGTCGGCGATGAAGACGCTTTCGAGCGCCGCCGCGGTCGGGCCTTCGATCAGGAAGGAGCAGTCGCGGAAACGGCGGTTCGACGGCGTCCCGCCCATGTAGCGCAGGCCGAGGTTCTGGCCGCCGATGATGGCCGCGCGTCCGTCGAAGACGGCGAGTTTGCGGTGGTTGCGCCAGTTGGCCGAACCTTTGCCGCGCATGGGCAGGGCGGGGTTGAAGCGCGCGATCTCGCCGCCGGCCCGGCGGAGCGGCCGGCACAGGCGGAGCGGGATGCCGAAGCTGCCGATGGCGTCGACGAGGAGCCGCACCTCGACGCCCGCCCGCGCGCGCTCGGCCAGCAGCCGGATCAGTTCCCGGCCGATCGCGTCGTCGCTCAGGATGTAGGTCGCGACGCTGATCCGGCGCTGCGCCCCGCGGATCTGCGCGCGCAGGGCCTCGAGCGTGTCGCGGCCGTGCCGGTCGCCGAGCAGCCGCACGCGGTTGCCGCCGAAGTCGGGCGCGTCGCACAGGCGCCAGGCCACGCGGTTGACCTCCTTCTTGGCGGCCGCGAGGGCGACGTGCTTGCGCCCCCCGAAGACGAAGAGCAGCAAGGCCGTCGGCACGGGGAAGAACCAGGCGAGCGGGCCCCAGAGGAGGAGGTAGGCGGGCGAGATCCGGGCGCGCAGGACGCGCAGCAGCACGTACACCTTGCACCCGACCGCGATGGCCAGCATCAGGTCCGGCGGGAGGAGGCCCGCCGCCTCCGCGCCGAGGACGACGGCCGCGGCCGCCAGCGCGAGCGTCGTGCTGCGGGTCAGCCGGCCGTATCCTTTGAACGGGACCATGCCCCGAACCTAGCCGCTCGCCGGCCTATGGGCACAAAAAAAGACCCCGGTCGCCCGGGGTCTGTTCTGGGTCCTGGCGGACGAGGCTCAGTTGCCGGCCTTGTCGAGGAGGTCGCCGAGACTGTTGAAGTCTCCGCTGCCCGACGACGAGGAGGACGAGGACGAGCCGCCGGCCGAGGGGGCCGGGGCGCCGCCGGTCGACGGACCCTTGATGCGGTCGTAGCTGGTGATCTCGGCCTGCAGGCGCTCGGCGTCGTAGTTCGCGGCCTTGATCGAGAGACCGATGCGGCGGTCTTCCTTGTCGATCTTGATGACGCGGGCGGTGACTTCCTGGCCGACCTTGACGACGTCCTTGACGTTCTCGACGCGCTGTTCGGCGAGCTGGGAGACGTGGACGAGGCCGTCGATCTCATCGGAGAGCTCGATGAAGGCGCCGAAGTTCGCGATCTTGGAGACCTTGCCGTTGACGAGGTCGCCGATGCGGTACTTGCGGTCGATCTCGGACCACGGGTCGGTCTGGGTCTGCTTGACGCCCAGGGAGATGCGCTGCTGGTCGACGTCGACGTCGAGCACGATGGCTTCCACGTCGTCGCCCTTCTTCATGACTTCGGCCGGGTTGTTGATGCGGCGCGTCCAGCTCATGTCGGACACGTGCACCATGCCGTCGATGCCGTCTTCCAGCTCGACGAAGGCGCCGTAGTTGGTGAGGTTGCGCACCTTGCCGCGGACGCGGGCGCCCACCGGGTAGTTGTGGCGGACCTTCTCCCACGGATTGGTCTCCAGCTGGCGGATGCCGAGGGAGATCTTCTGCTCCTCCTTGTTGAAGTTGAGGATGACCGCGTCGACTTCCTGGCCGACCTTGAGGATGTCGGACGGCTTCTGGACACGCTTGGTCCAGGAGAGCTCGGAGACGTGGACGAGGCCTTCGACGCCGCCTTCGATCTCGATGAAAGCTCCGTAGGCGACGAGGTTGACGACCTTGCCGTGGACCTTCTGGCCGACGGGGTAGCGCTTCTCGATGCCTTCCCACGGGTTGGGCTGGGTCTGCTTGAGGCCGAGGGAGACGCGCTCGCGCTCGCGGTCGACTTCGACGACCATGACGGAGATCTCCTCGCCGACCTTGACGACCTCGCTCGGGTGGCCGATGCGGCCCCAGGACATGTCGGTCACGTGCAGCAGGCCGTCCAGACCGTCGAGGTCCACGAACGCGCCGTAGTCGGTGATGTTCTTGACGACGCCGCGGCGGATGACGCCCGGCTTGACCTCCTCGAGGAGCTTGCGACGGCTTTCGCCGCGCTGTTCTTCGATGAGCTCGCGACGGGAGACCACGAGGTTCTTCTTCTCCTTGTTGATCTTGATGATCTTGAAGTCGAAGGTCTGGCCCACGAACTGCTCGAGGTTCTTGGGCGGGTTGACGTCGATCTGGGAGGAAGGCATGAACGCGTCGACGCCGACGGAGACGATGAGGCCGCCCTTCACGATGGACTTGACGCGGCCCTGGACGATGGAGCCTTCCTGGCAGTTGGCTTCGATGCTCTCCCACTTGCGGATCTGCTGGGCGCGGTCGTAGGAGACGGTCGGGGTGCCGTCCTTGTTCTCAAGCTTCTCGAGGTAGACCTCGAGCTGCATGCCGACCTGGATTTCGGCCATGTCGGGGAATTCGGTCTGGGGGATGAATCCCTCGGACTTGCCGCTGATGTCCACGACGACGAACTTGTCTTCGCGGATCTCGGTGACCGTGGCGGTGATCACGGAGTGTTGCTTGAGCGCGCCGAAATTGGATTCGGCGAGCAGTTTTTCCATTAGGCTCATGTTGTTTTCGGACTGTTTGTCCTGGCCGTCGCGGAGGACGTTTCCAGGGTTTGGTTGGTTTTTGGGTTTTCCCTCCGGAGATTCCGCCGACACATGCCGACGGGCCGAAAGGAAGGTCTAACGAACTGTCCGTCCGACCGGTTGGCAAGCGGATTCTGGGCCTCGCGCGGGCGGAAAAGCGGCCTCAGCGGCCCGTTTTGGCCGCCGGCCGGACCCGGCCGGCGTAGTCGCCCACGGCCGCCGCGATGGCCTCGGCGATCTTCTGGCGGTAGGCGCCGTCGGCGATGAGGGCGCCTTCGCGGCGGCTCGACATGAAGCCGCCTTCGATGAGGACGCCCGGGCAGGAGAGGGTGCGCAGGACCGCGAACCGGGCGCGGCGGACGCCCCGGTCGTCGGCGCCGGTGGCGCGGATCATCCGTCGCTGGATGCTCCAAGCGAGCAGGGCGTTGGCGGAGTCGAAACGGTTGCCGGGTTCGGCGGCGGTCGTCGACTTGGCCTTGCCGGCGTTGGTCGAGCGCTGGCCCGCGGGGGTCAGGCAGTAGGTCTCGACGCCGTCGGCGCTGGTGTCGCCGGCGGGGCCGGCGTTGTAATGGAGGCTGATGAAGAGGTCGGCGCCCAGCTTGCCCGCGAGCGCGGCCCGGTCATCGAGATCGAGGAAGACGTCCTTGGTCCGGGTGAAGAAGACTTCATAGCCTTGCTTCTCGAGCAGGATCTTGAGTCGCGCGGCGGTGTCGAGCGTGGCCGACTTCTCGGTGTACTTGAGGGGGCCGTTGACCTTGCCGGTGTCCTTGCCCCCGTGGCCGGGGTCGAGCAGGATGCGCCGCGGCGCGTTCCGCGGGCCGTCCCAGAACAGCGGCACGAAGACCTTGTCGTAGTCCCGCTTGGAGATCGTGAGGTGGCCGCGCTGCGAGCCGACGGGGTCGTCGAGCATCACCTTGATGCCGTCGACGACGACGTGGTCGCGGCTGTATTCGGCGTAGAGGCCCAGGCCGCCGCGGGTGGCGTAACGTTCGGAGGACCGCCCGTCGCCGCCCTGACGGGCCGCGTCGCGCAGGCCGAGCTGCCGCACGGATTCGCCGAGGAGATAGTCCGTCGAGGCGGCGCGGAGCAGGGCGCCGGCGGCCAGGAGCAGGAGGATCGCCGCGATGCGCCGCACGGGCTTATTCGGCGTCGCCTTCTTCGTTGTCCACCGCCGAATCGTCCTCGCCGTCCTCTTCGCCCGGGGCTTCGTTGTGCACGAGCTTGCGCTTGTTCTGCTGGACGGGGGTGAGGCCGACGACGATGGCGCGGCCGGAGCGCTTCGGCTCGTTGTCGCGCGTGCTGATGTGCGTCAGGGCCTCGATGGCCTTGGTGATGGTGGCGACGCCGATCTCCGGGTGCTCGAGCTCGCGGTAGCGGTACTGGAGCAGCAGCTTCACCTTGTGGCCGTGGAAGAGGAAGTTCTCGGCGCGGCGGACCTTGATGAAGAGGTCGTGGTCGTCGATGCGGGGACGGAGCTTGATCTCCTTCACCTTGGAGGCCGACTTCTGATGCTTGTGCTTCTTGGCCTCCTCGTAGAGGTACTTGCCGTATTCCTGCAGCTTGCAGACGGGCGGCACGGCGGACGCGGCGATCTCGATGAGGTCGACGCCGAACTCGCGGGCGAGGTCGAGCGCCTGCTGGGTGGGCATGATGCCCATCATCTCGCCCTTGGGGGAGATGACGCGCACCTCGGTCGCGCGGATGCGGTCGTTGCGCTTGGGCCCTTTGTCTTCTTTGCGGAAGTTGCCGCGGTTCTGACCCCCGTTATTGTTGTTGTTCGGGCGGGGGCTGTTAGGACGATAGGGCGAAGGCATTAGGTACTGCGGTGGTGTCTCGGCGTTAAACTCCCTGTTTAACCGCGATGGTTCAAGCACCGATTCACCCCGGCGCCCGCCTCGGCGGCGCGCTTACTTCGCCGCGGCGATCGCGGCGAGCAGCTGCTTGCCATGCTCGGCGGCTTCGACCTTGGGGACGGTGCCGACGAGCTTGCCGTCGCCGTCGAAGAGGTAGGCGGCCCGCAGCGGTCCGAGGTACTTCTTCCCGTACATGGACTTCTCGACGATGGCGTCCATGGCCTGGGAGAAGAGGTCCTCCGGGTCCGAGACCAGGGTGAACTTGTAGCCGTGCTTGGCGGCGTACTTGGCATGGGAGGCGCAGGTGTCCCGGGAGACGGCGATTAACCTAAACCCTTGTCTGACAATGGCTTTCTCGTTCTTGTCCATCTCGGCGGCCTGCTTATCGCAGGCGGAGGTGTTGTTGCGCATGTAGACCGAGACGATGGTCGGACCGTCCAGCAGGGAGGCGAAGGGCACGTTGACGGCCTTGCCGTCGACGTAGGCGTCCACTTTGAAGGTCAGTTTGGGCTTTTTTCCGAGGGAAAGCATGGTTTTGAGGGTTGGGTGCAGGGCAGGGGAGCGGGCTTGGCCGGGAATGTCAAACGGCCGGCCCGATCCGCCCAGGTCCGGAAAGTGCGGACTTCTCCGCGCGGGCGGCCCTTTCCCCTTTACAAGTCCCCGCCGACACCCTTTGTTCCGACCCTTTCCGCCATGCAAAAGACCCGCAAGTCCATCTCCAAGCGTTTCAAGGTGACCGGCACCGGCAAAGTGATGCGCCGCTCCCCCAACACCCGCCACTTGCTGAGCTCCAAGTCCCGCAAGCAGCGCCGTCGCGCCAACAAGGCCAAGCGCGTCGACTCCGGCTTCGAGAAGAAGATGCTGGCCTCGATGCCTTTCGCCTAAGCCGGCGACCCACTTTTGGCCGAACGGGTGTTCATTAAGGCGACCCCGAGGCCACTAACCCAAACCCAAAACACATACCAACATGCCTAGAGCAACCAATGGCCCGGCCACCAAGGCCCGAAAGAAGCGCGCGATCAAAGCCGCCAAGGGCTACTTCGGAAACAAGTCCCGTCTGTACGTCTACGCCCTCGAGGCCGTTCAGCGCGCGCAGAAGTTCGCTTATCGCGACCGCCGCAAGAACAAGTCGACGTTCCGTCAGCTGTGGATCGTGCGTCTCAACGCCGCCTGCCGTCCCCTCGGCATCTCCTACAGCCGTCTGATCGCCGGTCTGAAGAAGGCCAACATCACGATGGACCGTAAGAACCTCAGCGAACTGGCCATCCATGACGCCCCCGCTTTCGAAGCGATCGTCAAGAAGGCCCAGGCCGCGCTGGCCTAAGACGACCTCACGTCCCTTCACGAAGCCCCGGCCCTCCGGGGCTTCTTTGTTTTCAGGGTGCTTTCGCTTGCCGACTTTCTCCGCCAACGCACAAATCAACCCATGCAGCAGCAGCTCGCCCAACTCGTCGCCGCCGCCACCCAGGAAGCCTCCGCCGTCGCCACCCGCGCCGAGCTCGAGGCCTTCAAGGCGCGCGTCGTCGGCCCCAACGGCTCCCTGACCCAGGTGATGAAGGGGATGGCCGCCCTCTCGAAGGAAGAACGCCCCGTCGTGGGCAAGCTCATCAACGAGGCGAAGAAGTCCGTCGAGGAGCTCCTCGCCGCCCTCCTGGTGAAGGTCGAGAACGCCGAGATCGCCGCCGCCCTCGGCGCGCCCGTCGACCCGACCCTGCCGAGCCCCGACGCTCCGGCCGGCTCGCTCCACCCGCTCTCCCGCACCCGTGAGCGCATCCTGGCTTCCTTCCGCAAGCTGGGCTTCGTCGTCGCCGAAGGCCCCGAGGTCGAGACGGAGTGGCATTGCTTCGACGCCCTCAACACGCCCGCCGACCACCCGGCCCGCGACATGCAGGACACGCTCTACATGCCGAAGGCCTTCCGCTCCGCCGACGCCCCGCGCAAGGCCGACGAGGCCATCCTCCTCCGCACGCACACCTCCAGCGTGCAGGTCCGCACGATGCTCTCGCGCAAGCCGCCCTTCCGCATCGTCGCCCCGGGCCGCTGCTTCCGACGCGACGCGGTCGACGCGACGCACTCCGCCAACTTCCACCAGGTCGAAGGGCTCTGGATCGACCGCAACGTGACCCTCGCCGACCTCCGCGGCGTGCTCGACTTCTTCGTGAAGGAGACCTTCGGCGCCGACGCCGAGATCCGCCTGCGTCCGTCCTTCTTCCCGTTCACGGAACCGTCCTTCGAGATGGACCTCCGCTCGCCCAACCTGGGCCGTCTTTCCGACCGCTGGCTGGAGATCATGGGCTGCGGCCTCGTCGACCCGAAGGTCCTCGAGCTCTGCGGCCTCGATCCGCAGGAATGGTCGGGACTCGCCTTCGGCCTCGGTCTCGAGCGCATCGCGATGCTGGTCCACGGCATCGACGACATCCGTCACTTCTACAACAACGACACGCGCTTCCTGCGCCAGTTCGCCTAAGCCATGAAAGTCTCCTTCCAAGCCCTCTCCCGCCACCTCGACCTC
Source organism: Verrucomicrobiota bacterium (assembly GCA_016871725.1). Lineage (GTDB taxonomy): Bacteria > Verrucomicrobiota > Verrucomicrobiia > Opitutales > UBA953 > UBA953. The sequence continues at coordinate 119,428 of VHCL01000003.1, forward strand.
GCCGGCGTCACCCCCGAGCGCGTCGCGGAGGTCCTCCCGATGCTCGGCCTCGAGGTGGAGTCGGTCACGACCTTCGGCCTCGCCCCGCTGCCCCTCGCGGTGGTCGCCGAGATCAAGTCCTTCGAGAAGCACCCGAAGGCCGACCGACTCAGCGTCTGCCAGGTCGACGCGGGCGAAGGCTCGCTCCGCCAGATCGTCTGCGGCGCCAAGAACTTCAAGGCCGGCGACCGCGTGCCGGTCGCCCTCCCGGGCACGGTCATGCCCGGCGGTTTCGAGATCAAGGTCTCGAAGCTCCGCGACGTCGATTCGGCGGGCATGATGTGCTCCTCCGAGGAACTCGGCCTCGGCAAGGGCGAGGACGGCCTGCTCATCCTGACGCCGCGCCAGCCCGCCGTCGGCACGCCGCTCAATTCCCTCTACGGCGCGCCGGACACGGTGCTCGAGATCTCGGTGACCCCGAACCGCGGCGATTGCCTCGGCCTCCGCGGCGTCGCCCGCGACCTCGCCGCCGCGCTGGGCCTCACGCTCAAGCCGCTCACGGTGAAGACCGCCGCCGGCCTCGCCGCCGCGCCCGCCGCCGCCGACGCGGTGAAGTTCGTCCGCTCGTCCTCCGAGTTCTGCCCTTATTACACGCTCCGCACGCTGAAGAACGTGAAGGTCGGTCCGAGCCCCGCCTGGCTCCGTCGCGACCTCGAGGCCGCCGGCCTCCGTCCGATCAACAACGTGGTCGACATCACCAACTGGGTGCTGCTCGAACTCGGCCAGCCGCTCCACGCGTTCGATGCGCAGAAAGTCTCCGAAGGCATCGAAGCCCGTCCGGCCCGCGAAGGCGAAGAGATCGTCCTGCTCGACGGCAAGAAGGTGAAGCTCGAGCCCGGCGTCTGCGTCATCGCCGACGCCCGGCGCCCGCTCGTCGTCGCCGGCGTGATGGGCGGCGCCGATTCCGGCGTGACCGAAGCCACGACCGACGTCCTCCTGGAGGCCGCCTGGTTCCGCCCCGGCGAGATCCGCCGCGTCGCCCGCCGCCTCGGCGTCTCGACCGATTCCTCCCATCGTTTCGCCCGTGACGTGGATCCGGCCGGCGTCGAGCTCGCCTCCCGCCTCGCCACGGACCTCCTCGTCGAGCTCGCCGGCGCCCAGGTCGTCGGCCTCGCCGTCGCCGTCGGCCAGCCTCCGCGCGCCGACGTCACCATCGAGCTTCCGGCCGGCTACGTCGCCGCGAAGCTCGGCACGCCGGTCGCCGACGCCGACGTCGACGCGGCCTTCGCCCGCCTGGGCTTCACGGTGCAGCCTTCCGCCGCCGGCACTTCCGTGCGGGTGCCTTCGTTCCGCTCCGACGTGACCCGTCCGATCGACCTCGTCGAGGAATTCATCCGCATCCACGGCACCGACAAGGTGCCCGCCGGCCGCCCGATCGCCCCGCTGCCGGGCGAGGAGGACGCCCTGACGTCCGTCTTCACCCGCGAAGTCTCGGCCCGCCTCGTCGGCGCCGGTTTCACGGAGTGCTGCCACTACTCGCTCCGCGACGCCGCGGAACTCGAACGCACCCTCGGCGCCGACAAGGCCGCCCTGGTCGCGATGGACAATCCGCTGACCGCCGAGCAGACGCACCTGCGCGCTTCGCTCGTCCCCGGCCTCGCCGGCGCCCTCGCGCTCAATCTCTCGGTGCATGCCGACCCGCGCGGCCTCTTCGAGGTCGGCACGGTCTTCCGCCCGCAGGCCGACGGCACGGTCCGCGAATTCCTCTCGGTCGCCTTCGCGATCGTCGCCGAACCGGTGACGCGTTCCTGGAAATCCCGCGAGGCCTTCGACGCCCCCCGCGCCAAGCGCCTGCTGCAGGACGCCGCCGCGCTCGCCGGCGTCGCCTCCGTGCGGCTTTCGTTCGCCGCCGCCACGGGCGGTCTCTGGCAGGCCGGCCACGCCGCCGCCCTCGTCGACCGCGGCCGCGCCGCGGAAGGCGCCTGCGGCGTCCTCGACCTCCGCTGGACCCGTTCGCTCGGCCTGAAGAGCTCCGTCATCGCCGGCGAAGTCTGCTTCCCGCGCACGGCCTTCGCCGAAGCCCGCAAGGTGCCGCGCTTCGAGGCCTTCTCGTCCTTCCCGCCCGTCACCAAGGACGTCGCGGTCATCGTCCCGGTCGGCGTCGCCGCCGCCGAAGTCGAAAGCCGCGTCCGTCAGGGCGCCTCCAAGGCCGCCGGCAAGGAGTTCGCCCTGGAGTCGGTCAACTGCTTCGACGTCTTCACCGGCCCGGGCCTGCCCGAAGCCCACCGCAGCCTCGCCTTCGAGATCCGCTGGCGCCATGCGGCCCGCACGCTCACCGACGAGGAGACCAACCAAGCCCTCGGCGTGGTCATCGCGACGCTCGAGAAGGGCGCCGGCTGGACCGTCCGCCGCTGATCCCCATGGCCGAAGGTTTCGACATCGACCACCTCGCGAAGCTCGCCCGCCTCAGCCTCACGGCCGAGGAGAAGGCGCTCTACTCCTCGCAGCTCAGCCAGATCCTGGGCCACTTCCAGGCGCTGGCGCAGGCCGACCTCCCCGCGACGATCGACGACGCCCGCGTCGTCGACGAGGCCGCGCTCCGCTCCGACGCGCCGGGTCCGGTCCTCGGCGCCGAAGCCGTCACCCGCATCGCCCCCGCCGCGCGCGACGGGCAGATCTCCGTCCCGCGCGTCGTGGACGACGAATCCTGAGCCATGGCCGACGCGCTCCATACGCTTTCCGCCGCCGAGCTCGGCCGTCGCCTCGCCGCCGGCACGCTCACCTCCCGCGCCCTCTGCGAAGCCTTCATCGCCCGTTACCGCACGGTGAACGACAAGGTCGGCGCCTTCACGCACCTCGACGAGGCCGACGTCCTCGCGCAGGCCGACGCCTCCGATGCCCGCCGCCAGGCCGGGCAGGGCAGGGGCCCGCTCGAAGGCATCCCGGTCGCGATCAAGGACAACATCGCGGTGAAGGGCCAGCCGCTCACGTGCTCGAGCAAGATGCTCGCGCCGCTCGTCTCGCCTTACGATTCCCACGTCGCCGAACGCCTCCGCGCGGCCGGCGCGATCCTCTACGGCCGCCTGAACATGGACGAGTTCGCGATGGGTTCCTCCACCGAGAACTCGGCGCTGCGTAAGACGTTCAACCCCTGGGACCTCGCCCGCATCCCGGGCGGTTCCTCCGGCGGCAGCGCCGCGGCCCTCGCGGCCGGCCTCGTGCCGCTCTCGCTCGGTTCCGACACCGGCGGTTCCATCCGCCAGCCTGCCTCACATTGCGGCGTGGTCGGCCTGAAGCCCACCTACGGCCTCATCTCCCGCTTCGGCCTCGTGGCCTTCGCCTCGTCCCTCGACCAGATCGGCCCGATGGCCCGCAGCGTCGAGGACTGCGCGCTGCTGCTCGACGCCTTGGCTTCGGCCGACGCGCGTGACATGACCTGCTTCGGCCCGTCCGACCGCGCGCTGACGCCGGCCGGCGACGCCAAGCAGCTCCGCATCGGCATCCCGAAGGGTTTCCTCGGCAAGGGCGTCGCCCCCGAGGTCGCCGCCGCGGTCAACGCCGCCGTCGAATTCTACCGCGCCCAAGGCTGCGCGATCTCCGAGGTCGAACTGCCCTCCGCCGACCTTGCCGTGCCGACCTATTACGTCGTCGCGACCGCCGAGGCTTCCTCGAACCTCGGCCGCTACGACGGCGTGCGCTACGGTCACCGCTCGTCCGTCGCCGGCACGCCGGTCGAGATGATGACGGCGAGCCGCTCCGAAGGCTTCGGCCCGGAAGTGAAGCGCCGCATCCTGCTCGGCACCTTCGTGCTCAGCGCCGGTTACGCCGACGCCTATTACGTCCGCGCCCTCCGCGCCCGCGCGAAGATCCGCGCCGAGTACCTCGCGGCCCTCGCCGGCGTCGACGTGCTCCTCACTCCGACCGTCCCGACGCCCGCCTTCAAGGTCGGCGAGAAGGCTTCGGACCCGCTGCAGCTCTACCTCGAGGACATCTTCACGATTCCCGCCAACCTCGCCGGCCTCCCGGCGATCTCGGTGCCCTGCGGCAAGTCCGGTCACCTGCCGGTCGGTTTCCATCTCGTCGGAGCGCCGCTCTCCGAAGCCAAGCTCCTCGCCGCGGGCCGTCTCTTCGAGGCCGCCCACGGTTTCGCCCACCAGCAAGCCGCCCTATGAGCCACGTATCTTCGGATTGGGAAGTCGTCATCGGCCTCGAGGTCCACGTGCAGCTGCGCACCCGCGCCAAGGTCTTCGCGTCGTCGCCCTGGGGCTTCGGCCAGGAGCCGAACGAGCAGGTCGACCCCGTCGTCC
>VHCL01000004.1 GCA_016871725.1 Verrucomicrobiota bacterium
GTCTCAGTTCCAGTGTGACTGATCATCCTCTCAGACCAGTTACCCGTCTTAGCCTTGGTGAGCCGTTACCTCGCCAACTAGCTGATAGGCCGCGAGCTCCTCCTTAAGCGCCGTTACAAGCTTTGGAAGAAGTCAGATGCCTGACTCCTCCACATCCGGTATTAATCCAAGTTTCCCTGGGCTATTCCGGTCTTAAGGGCAGATTGCTCACGTGTTACGCACCCGTTTGCCGCTCCAGTATTGCTACTGTCGCTCGACTTGCATGTCTTAACCACGCCGCCAGCGTTCACTCTGAGCCAGGATCAAACTCTCCAAAAATCCTGCCGAAGCAGGCGTTTGAAGGTTCGGATCCTGGGATCCGAACTATTTTATTATCTCAGTTCCTAGTGAATACGCCGGTGATAAATGTATTCGCGTTTTCTATTTGGTAGAACCCGCGATCATTATCGCCGGGTTCACCAGGTGTAAGGTTTGACTAATACGATAGGCCGTATTGTCGCACAAAAAATGAACTCTCAAAGAACCGAAAGTGGCCTCCGGTTGAGGGGAGGGAGGGCGGACGGTGAAGGCGTTGCGGTTTAGGTCAACGTCTTTTTTCAAGTTTCTGCATTTTGATGCGCAGAGCTTTGCTTGATCACCGAAACATCCAAGGAACAGCCTTCTGTCAGAGAAGGGAAGTCGAAGAGTGGAGAATCCGGCCGCGTGATTCAAGCGGATTTTTGTATTTTTTCACACGAGGCTTACACCCATGAGTCCGTTGATAATCAATGACTTGTGGTGAGATTAGCCAATTTTTACACTTTTTTGACTATCAGGCATCTCGGTCAGACCCCCTTTCGGCCCCCCTTCGAGCCCTGCGGCGCCCCCAGATACCCCTTCCCTGGGCGATCTCACCCCGCCCTGCCCCGCCGTCGGCGGCCATCCACTAAGCCGGACCCATCCTCGCGCGACCGTCTGCTCCCGGGCGCCGCGCACCTGTATGTTCTCCGCGGATACGCGCCGATTGTCTCGTCTCCGCGCGGCCGCGGGCTTCAATGCCCGCATGCTCCTCCCCACGCTGCTGGCGGCCTGCTTCTTCGGCGCCGCCACGATCCCCGGCCTCGACGTCGACAGCCCCGCGGATGACCGCGAGCTCTTCCGCAGGCTGGAGCAGCAGACGAACGCGCTCGCCGAGCAAGGCGACGTCGCCGTCGGCCGCGCCGACAGGCTCGCGCAATGCCAGCGCGCCCGCACCGCCGCGGTCCGCCTCGAGGCCCGCGCCGCCGCCGGCGCCCCGCTGGCGGGCGCCGAGATCTACCGCCGCGCCGCGCAGGCCGCCGTGCTCATCGGTTCGGCCTACAAATGCGACAAGTGCTCGAAGTGGCACAACACCCTCGCCTCCGGCTTCGCCGTGGCGGCGGACGGCGTCATCGCGACCAACCATCACGTGGCCGCGACCGCCAACGCCGAGGCGATGGGCGTGATGACCGCCGACGGCCGTTTCTTCGCCGTGCGCGAGGTGCTCGCGGCGGACAAGGCCCACGATGTCGCCCTGCTGCGCGTCGACGCCAAGGACCTGGCGTTCCTCCCGCTGCGCGACGACGCCCCCGCCGGCACGCCCATCCTCTGCTACAGCCACCCGGCCAGCACGTTCGGCTGCGCTTCCGAAGGCCTGATCACCCGCTACTTCAAGATGAACGAGCCGGACCGCAAGGGCGCGGTCTTCCTGCAGACCACGGCCGATTACGCGCGCGGCTCCAGCGGCGGGCCCATCCTCGACCACTTCGGCAACGCCGTGGGCATGGTGGCCTCGACCTCGCCGGTCTTCACCTCGCCGAGCCTCACGCACACGGCGGCCAAGGACGCGAAGCCGACGACGCCTAGCCAGCAGATGGTCCGGCACAACTGCGCGACCGCCCGGGCGATCCTCGAGCTGACCCGCGCCAAGTAAGCCGGGCTCAGGCGTGGCCGGGCGTCCGCGGGTAGGCGACGACGTCGCGGATGTTGCCTTCGCCGGTCACGAACATCAGCAGGCGTTCGAACCCGAGGCCGAAACCGGCGTGCGGCACGGAGCCGAAGCGGCGCGTGTCGACATACCAGGCGTAGGCCTCGAGATCGAGCCCGTGGGCCTGCATCGCGGCGACGAGACGGTCCAGGCGCTCCTCGCGCTGGCTCCCGCCGACGATCTCGCCGACGCCGGGCACGAGCAAGTCCATCGCGGCCACGGTCTTCCCGTCTTCGTTCTGGCGCATGTAGAAGGGCTTCGCGGCCTTGGGGTAGTCACGGACGGTCACGGGGCACTTGAAATGCTCCTCGGTGAGGTAACGCTCGTGCTCGGACTGCAGGTTCTCGCCCCAGACGACCGGATACTCGAACTTACGACCGGACTTAAGGAGAAGCTCCACGGCCTCGGTATAGGTGACACGGGCGAAAGGCCGCTCGGCCACGAAACGCAGGCGCTCCAGGAGACCTTTGTCGACGAAGGCGTTGAAGAAGGCCAGCTCGTCGGCGCAATCCTCCAAGGCAGTCTTAACGAGGTGTTTCACGAGTTCTTCGGCGCAACGCATGTCGCCCTCGAGGTCGCAGAAGGCCATCTCCGGCTCGATCATCCAGAACTCGCTGGCGTGGCGGCTGGTGTGCGAGTTCTCGGCCCGGAACGTCGGTCCGAACGTATAGACGTCGCCCAGGGCGCAGGCGAGGGTCTCGCCCTCCAGCTGGCCGGAGACCGTCAGATAAGCCTGTTTGGCGAAGAAATCCGCGGTCCAGTCGACCTTGCCGTCAGGGGTCTTCGGCGGCGCGACCGGGTCGAGCGTCGTCACGCGGAAGAGCTCGCCGGCGCCTTCGCAGTCGCTGGCCGTCACGATGGGCGTGTGCACGTAGGCGAAACCGCGCCGCTGGAAGAACTCGTGCACGGCCATGGCCATCCGGCTGCGGACGCGCATCATCGAGCCGAGACGGTTCGTGCGGGCGCGCAGGTGCGGGATCGTGCGCAGGAACTCCACGGTGTGCCCCTTCTTCTGGAGCGGGAAAGTCTCGTCGGCCCGGCCGAGCAGGCGGAAGGCCGAGGCCTTGAGCTCCCACTTCTGGCCCTTGGCCGGCGACGGTACCAGTTCGCCATCCACGCTGACCGAAGAGCCCGTCAGCGCGTCCTTCAGGTGTTCGGCGCCCGGCGCGGCGGCGTCGACCACGACCTGCAGGTTCTTGAAGCAGGAGCCGTCGTTGAGCTCGACGAAGGAGAAGTCCTTGGCGTCGCGGCGGGTGCGGACCCACCCGGAGACCGTGACGCCTTGGAGCGGCTGCTCGGCGGCGAGCGCCTGCTTGACCTTGATTCGCATGGGGTAATTTGCACCAGCCTGCCCGCCGAAACAAGCGAGAGATGCCCGGACGCCCGAGGTCGCCCGTTTTTTCGGGTCGGGCTGGACAACTCTGGGTCCTTTAACACGCTCGCAAGCCTCCCACATGAACGCACTCGAACAGCTTCGCCAACACACCAAGGTCGTCGCCGACACCGGCGATTTCGCCGCCATGAAGGCCTTCAAGCCTCTGGATGCCACGACCAACCCGAGCCTCATCCTCAAGGCCGTCCAGATGCCGGAATACCAGGCCCTCCTCCAGAAGGCCGCCCAGGATAACAAGCACAAGGGCGTCCAAGCCGCCGTCGACGCGCTTCTCATCTCCTTCGGCACCGAGATCCTCAAGATCGTCCCGGGCCGCGTCTCCACCGAGGTCGACGCCCGCCTGTCCTTCGACAAGGCCGCCACCGTCGCCAAGGCCCGCGAACTCATCGCCCTCTATAAGGCCGCCGGCATCCCCAAGGAGCGCATCCTCGTGAAGATGGCCTCCACCTGGGAAGGCATCCAGGCCGCCGCCGAGCTCGAGAAGGAAGGCATCCGCTGCAACCTGACCCTCCTCTTCTCCTTCGCCCAGGCCGTCGCCTGCGCCGACGCCAAGGTCCAGCTGATCTCCCCGTTCGTCGGCCGCATCTACGACTGGCACAAGAAGGCCCAGGGCGCCAACTGGAACGAAGCCGCCTCCGCCGGCGCCAACGACCCCGGCGTCCAGTCCGTCCGCCGCATCTACGCCTACTACAAGCGCAACGGCATCAAGACCGAAGTCATGGGCGCCTCCTTCCGTAACTGCGGCCAGATCAAGGCCCTCTGCGGTTGCGACCTCCTGACCATCGCCCCGAACCTCCTCGACGAGCTCTCCAAGGATTCCGCCGCGGTGCCCAAGGTGCTCGACGAAGCCGCCGCCAAGTCCGAAGGCGAAGCCGCCAAGGCCTGGGGCGAGAAGGAATTCCGCTGGCACCACAACGAGGACGCCATGGCCACCGAGAAGACCGCCGAAGGCATCCGTGCGTTCGCCGTCGACGGCAAGAAGCTCGACGACCTGGTCGCCAAGGCCATCGGCTGAGCGCTCCGTTAGTCCCTCCAGCAAGGCCGGGCCGCAAGCCCGGCCTTATTTTTTGGGGCGCAGCAACCAGGCAAGGACCAGCAAGACGAACCCCAGCACGAACGAGAGGACCCCCAGCGGGATGAAGCCGAACTGCTCGTGCAGCACCCCGTCCTGATCCACATAGGAGCCGTTCCATTGATATAACCACCAGCAGGCGAAACCCGCGGCGAAGCCGATTAACGAGGCGATGAGCAGCGGACGATGCATGTCATTGTTTGGGCCGGAAAAGGGAGGCGACGAGAAAGGACAATCCGCCAAATGCGAAAAACCAGCCCATGGGCAGCAGCCAGAAAGGCTCACGGAGGAACCCGTCCGCGTCGAGATGGCCGCCGATCCGATGATGCAGCCAGAAACAGAGACTGCCTAAGCCGAAGGCCGCGTACGAAGCCAGATGGCAGAGGTTGCTTCGCATCCGCGCCTAATTCCGACGCTGGCGGACGGCCTCGAAAAGCACGATGCCGGCGGCCATGGAGACATTGAGGGAATCCGACAGGCCGGCCTGCGGGATCGAGATCTTCTCCTCGGCGGCGCCCAGCATGAAGTCGCTCAGACCGTCCTTCTCCGAACCCAGCAGCAAGGCCACCGGACCGCGGCAGTCGACATCCCAGAAAGTCTTGGTCGCCGCGGGGGAGGTCGCCAGCGAACGCACGCCCTTGGCCTTCATCCAGGCGGCGGCTTCCTGCGAGGTGCAGACGGCGACCGGCATGGAGAAGAGCGCGCCCTGCGAGGAGCGGACGACGTTCGGATTGAAGACGTCGGTGACCGGGTCGCAGACGATGAGGGCGTCGCAACCGGCGGAGTCCGCCGTACGGAGCAGCGCGCCGAGATTACCCGGCTTCTCGACCGATTCCGCGACGAGCAGGAGCGGGTTGGCCGAAGGCTTGAGCCGGTCGAGCGAGCAGTCCCAGGTCCGGGCGACCCCGAGGAGGCCGTCGGGACCCTCGCGCCCGCTGACCTTCTCGAAGGCCGAGACGCCCAGTTCGCAGCACTCGACGCCGGCGGCGCGGGCGTTGGTGACGAGTTCGGCGGCCTCGGAGCCTCGGAACATCGACGGGCAGAAATAGATCTCGAGCACCTCGACCTTGCGCTCGAGGGCCCGGGAGAGCTCCCGGAGGCCTTCGGCGATGAAGAGGCAGCGGGCTTCGCGCTCGGCGCGGTCCCGCAGGCGGGCGAGCGCCTGCACGCGGGGGTTCTGTCGGCTCTGGATGACCTCGTCGGGCACGGGCGAAGTGAGCACCAAGGGACGCCCGAGGGCAAGGATAGCCCTTCGGCGGGGGATAAGTCTCGACCTCTCCGCCCGGAGGCGGACTTTATCGCCATGTCCGATTTCGAGCCGCCTCAGTCCCGCAAGCCCGACGCCTCCAAGTTCCGGCCCGGCAAGTTCACCTACCACCAGGAGATCGAGGTCGAGATCGCGAGCCTGACGAACCTCGGCGAGGGCGTGGCCCGCGTCGACGGCTGGGTCGTCTTCATCGCCGGCGCGCTCGCGGGCGAGAAGGTCGTGGCCCGCGTCTGGCATAACGCCGCCAACTTCTCCCGCGCCGACCTCGTCCGCGTCGTCGTCCCTTCGCCCCACCGCGTCCAGCCCCGCTGCGACCTCTTCGGCGAATGCGGCGGGTGCCAGTACCAGAACCTCGCCTACCCGCAGCAGCTCGAGTGGAAGCAGAAGCAGGGCGCGGAGGCCTTCGAGCGCCTCGGCGGCATCAAGACGAAGGTCGACCCCTGCCACCCTTCCCCGAAGCAATACGGCTACCGCTCCAAGATCACCCCGCACTTCATGACGCCCCGCCGGGCGGATTTCCCGATCGGCTTCCTCGCCGCCGGCACCTCCCGCCGCGTGGTCGACGTCCCGAAGTGCCCCATCGCGACGGACGCGATCAACGCGGCCTACGCCCGCGCCCGCAAGGACATCAAGGCCAACCCCGGCCGCTTCGAGCGCGGCGCCACCCTGCTCTTCCGCGACTGCGAGGAAGGCGTCGTCACCGACTCCCGCCAGGTCGTCACCGAGAAGGTCGGCGCGATCCAGCTCAAGTTCCTCGCCGGCGAGTTCTTCCAGAACAACCCGTCGGTGCTCGAGCAGTTCGTCGGCCACGCCATCAAGCTCGCCCACGAATCCGGCGCCAAGCACCTCGTCGACACCTACTGCGGCTCGGGCCTCTTCGCGCTGTCCGGCGCGCGGCTCTTCGAGTCCGTCAACGGCGTCGAGGTCAGCGCCGAAGCCGCCCGCAAGGCCGCCGAGAACGCCACGCTCAACCACCTGCTCAACTGCCGCTTCATCGCCGGCTCGGCCGAATCGATCTTCAAGAACCTGCCGGTCAAGGGCGCGGAGTCCGCGGTCATCGTCGACCCGCCCCGCAAGGGCTGCGACGAGGCCTTCCTCGAGCAGCTCCACGCCTTCGCCCCGCGCCGCATCGTCTACGTCAGCTGCGCGCCGGACACCCAGGCGCGCGACGTGAAATTCCTCTGCGCCAAGGACTGGAAGGTCGTCTCGGTGCGGCCGTTCGACCTCTTCCCCCAGACCCGGCACGTCGAGTGCATCGCGGCGCTGGAACGCGCCTAAGCAGTCCGTCAGGGCGCAAAAAAGGGGCGCCGCGCGGCGCCCCTTCTGCTCGGCCGGCAAGCCCGGTCAGGCCGACGGCTTGGCGGCGTTCTCCTCCTCTTCCTCGGAACGTTCGACCTTGGAGATGCCGAGGAGGGACTCGCCTTCCTTGAGGCGCATGACGCGGACGCCCTTGGTGTTGCGACCCGCCGTGCAGCGGATGTCGGAGACCTTGGTGCGGATGGACTGGCCGCCCTTGGTGAGGAGCATGACCTCGTCCTCTTCCTGGACGCTGAGGGCGCCGGCGACGCCGACCTCGGTGGAGATGGCGATGACGCCCTTGCCGCCGCGGGACTGCTTGCGGTAGACCGGCTCCTTGGTCTCGGGATCGTCGAAGGGCGTGCGCTTGCCGATGCCGTCGATGCCGACGACGAGCAGCGTGCAGGCCGGGTCGACGACTTCCATCGCCTTCACCTGGTCGCCGCTGTCGAGGTTCATGCCGATCACGCCGGTCGTGTCGCGGCCCATGGAACGGACGTCGGACTCGTGGAAGCGGATGGACATGCCGGACTGCGAGATCATCACGACCTCGTTGTCGCCGTTGGTCAGCTTGGCCGCGATGAGGCGGTCGCCGTGCTCGATGTTGATGCCGATGATGCCGCCCTTGCGGTAGTTGGCGTACTTGGAGATCTCGGTCTTCTTGATCGTGCCGTTGGCCGTGCACATCATCAGGAAGCGGCCCTCGTCGAAGTTCGAGACGCAGACCATCGCGGCCAGCTTCTCGTCGTCCTTGAGGTCGAGCAGGCGGGCGATGGACTTGCCGCGCGAGGCGCGGGCGGCCTCCTCGATCTCGTAGACCTTCTCCACGTAGACCCGGCCGTTGTTCATGAAGAACAGGATGTGGTCGTGGGTGTTGGCCGTGAAGAGGTGCTCGATGAAGTCGCTGTCCTCGTCGGACGCGGCCTTGGAGAGCTCGGCGCCCTTGGTGCCCTTGCCGCCGCGCTTCTGCAGGCGGTACTGGGCGACCGGGGTGCGCTTGATGAAGCCGGCGTGCGAGACGGTGACGACGCAGCCTTCGTTGGCGACGATGTCCTCCATCGAGAGCTCGCCTTCCTGGGCGGTGACCTTGGTCTTGCGGGGGCCGACGTGCTTCTTGGCGGCCTCGCGCAGCTCCTTCTTGATGAGGGAAAGCAGCTTGGACTCGCTGGAGAGGATGCCGCGGAGCTCCTCGACGAGGGCCATGAGCTCGCGGTATTCGGCCTCGATCTTGTCGCGCTCCAGGCCGGTGAGCTGGTAGAGGCGGAGGTCGAGGATGGCCACGGCCTGGCGTTCGCTGAGGCCGTACTTGGCCATCAGCTTGACGCGGGCCTCGTCGCGGTTGGCGGCGGCGCGGATGATCTTCACGAAGTCGTCCAGGTTGCGCAGGGCGATCTTGAAGCCTTCGAGGATGTGGGCGCGGTCCTCGGCCTTGCGGAGGCGGAAGCGGGTGCGGCGGGTGACGACGTCGCGGCGGTGCTCGACGAAGCACTCGAGCAGCTCGCGGATGTTCATCTGCTTCGGGCGGCGCTTGTCGAGGGCCAGCAGGATGACGCCGAACGAGTTCTCGAAGTTCGTGTGCTTGTAGAGCTTGTTGATGACGACCTTCGGGTTCTCGTTGCGCTTGAGCTCGATGACCACGCGGGTGTTCTCGTCGGACTCGTCGCGGAGGTCGGAGACCTCGTCGAGGACCTTCTCGGCGCAGAGGTCGGCGATATGCTTCACCAGGGAGGCGCGGTTGACGTTGTAAGGCAGCTCGGTGAGCACGATCTGCTCCTTGCCGTTCTTGAGCTCCTCGGTGTGGGCGACGCCGCGGACGCGGATGATGCCGCGGCCGGTGCGGAGGTACTGCTTGATGCCCTCCTTGCCGTTGATGACGCCGCCGGTCGGGAAGTCCGGGCCGACGATGACCTTCTCGAGGTCCTCGACGGTGGCGCTGGGCTTGTCGATGATCAGGCAGGTGGCCTCGACGAGCTCCGCCAGGTTATGGGGCGGGATGTTCGTCGTCATGCCGACCGCGATGCCGGTCGAGCCGTTCATCAGCAGGTGGGGCAAGGCGCACGGCAGGACGGTCGGCTCGGTGGTCGACTCCTTGTAGTTCGGGACGAAGTCGACGGTATCCTCGTCGATGTCGGCGAGGAGCTCGGCGGAGATCTCCGAGAGGCGGCACTCGGTGTAACGGTAGGCCGCGGGCGGGTCGCCGTCGACGGAGCCGAAGTTGCCCTGCGGCTCGATCAGCTGGTAGCGCATGACCCAGTTCTGGGCGAGGCGGACGAGCGTGTCGTACACGGAGCTGTCGCCGTGCGGGTGGTAGTTCTTGAGCACTTCGCCGACGACGCCCGCGCACTTGTCGAACGGGCGGTTGTGGACGAGGCCTTCGCGGAGCATCGCGTAGAGGATGCGGCGCTGCACGGGCTTCAGGCCGTCGCGGGCGTCCGGGAGGGCGCGCGAGACGATGACCGACATCGAGTAGTCGATGTAGGCCGTCTGCATGATGTCCGTGATGTTGGCGGACGTGAGCTTTTCCTTGTCAGAGTACATGTTCGAAGAGGTCGAGGCTTGGATTCGTCGGGACGATCAGACGTCGAGGTTGGAGGTGTTGAGCGCGTTGTCCTCGATGAAGGCGCGGCGGTTGGGGACGTCCTCGCCCATCAGCATGGCGAAGACGCGGTTGGCCTCGGCGGCGTCGGCGATGTCGACCTTGAGGAAGCGGCGCTTGGCCGGGTCCATCGTGGTCTCGAAGAGCTGCTTGGGGTTCATCTCGCCCAGGCCCTTGTAGCGCTGGATCGTCAGGCCCTTGCGGCCGAACTGGCGGATCTGGCCGATGAGCTCGAGGATCGAGCCGAGCGGGATGGGCTCGGCCTTCTTGGCGACCTTCTTGGCAGGCTTCTCCTCGCCCTTGGGCTCCTCCTCGCCTTCGGCGGCGGGGGCCTCCTCGGCGGCGGAGCCGTCGATCAGGTGGTAGCGCGGCTCCTCGCCGGCGGTGAACTTCTTCACGTCCATGCCCTGGGTCTCGAGCTCCTTGAGGACCTTGGTGATGGCCTCGTTCTCGAAGACCTCGATGACGTTGACGCGCTCCTGGACGACGGTGCCGTCCTTGAGCTTCTTCTCGCGGTCGATCTTGTCGGCCAGGAAGTCCTCGACGCCCGCCTTGCGCAGGTAGGCCTGCTTGGCGTCGGTGTCGGCGAGGAACTCGTAGGTCTCCTCGTTGCCGGTGCGCGTACGCACGATGAAGCGCGGGAGGGCGTGGGTCCTGGGGTCCTGCTGGTCGAGGTATTCGCCGAGCTGGCAGCCCGTGCGGCCGATGCCGGCGCCGAGGGACTCGAGGCGGGCGAGGGACTCGACGATCTTGTCGAGCTTCTGGCCCGGGAAGACGTGCTTGTCGCGGAGGCGGAGGAGGTTGACGTCCTCGGAGCCGAGCTCGAGGAGGATCCGGTTCATCTCCGTGTCGTTGTCGACGTACTGCTCGCGCTTCTTGCGCTTGATGCGGTAGAGCGGCGGCTGGGCGATGTAGACGTAGCCGGCCTCGATCAGGCCGGGCATCTGGCGGAAGAGGAACGTGAGGAGCAGCGTCCGGATGTGCGAGCCGTCGACGTCCGCGTCCGTCATGATGACGAGCTTATGGTAGCGGCACTTGGTGACGTCGAAGGCGCCGTCGCCCTCGTGCTTGCCGATGCCGGTGCCGCAGGCGGTGATGATGGTGCGGATCTCCTCGTTGGAGAGGATCTTGTCGATGCGGGCCTTCTCGACGTTGAGGATCTTGCCCTTGATGGGGAGGATCGCCTGGAAGCGACGGTCGCGGCCCTGCTTGGCGGAGCCGCCGGCCGAGTCGCCTTCGACGATGTAGAGTTCGCAGACGGACGGATCGCTCTCGGAGCAGTCGGCCAGCTTGCCGGGGAGGCCGCCGGAGGACATGGCGGACTTACGGACGGTCTCGCGGGCCTTGCGCGCGGCCTCGCGGGCGCGGGCGGCGTTGAGGCACTTGTCGACGATGCGGCGGCCGGTCTTCGGGTCGCGCTCGAGGTAGTACTTGAGCTGCTCGCCGACGACGGAGGTCACGATGCCTTCGACCTCGGGGTTGGTGAGGCGGGTCTTGTTCTGGGACTGGAACTTGGGATCGGGGTGCTTGACGGAGATGACGGCCACGAGGCCTTCGCGCATGTCGTCGCCGTTGAGCTTGGCGTCCTTGTCCTTGATGAGGCTGTTGGACTTCGCGTAGTGGTTGATCACGCGGGTGAGCGCGGAGCGGAAGCCGGAGAGGTGGGTGCCGCCCTCGGGCTGGTTGATCAGGTTGGTGTAGCTGAAGACCATCTCGTCGTAGCGGTCGTTGTACTGCAGGGCCACGTCGACGGTCATGCGGCGCATGCCGGGCTTGGGCTTCTCGCCGTCGGCCATCACGCGCGGGTTGGCGAGGTCGGTGAAGTCGACCTCGGCCGACATCAGGATGGGCTTCTCGAAGAGCCGCTCCTCGTTGGCGTTGAGGAAGGCGACGTATTCGGCGATGCCTTCCTTGAACTCGAACTTGTCGGCGCGGTTCGAGCGCTGGTCCTTCATCTCGACCGTGATGCCGGGGACGAGGAAGGCCAGCTCGCGCATGCGGCGGACGAGCGTGTCGTACTTGAACTCCTGCGTCGCGACGAAGATCTCGGGGTCGGGGTGGAAGGTGATCTTGGTGCCGGTGCGCTTCGTCTTGCCGATGACCTTGATGGGCTGGGTGACCTCGCCGCGGCAGAACTTCATCTGGTGCACCTCGCCTTCGCGGCTGACCTCGGCCACGAAGTAGTCGGAGAGGGCGTTGACGCACTTCGCGCCGACGCCGTTGAGGCCGCCCGACACCTGGTAGGCGCCCTTGTCGAACTTGCCGCCGGCGTGCAGGTTGGTGAGCACGAGCTCGAGCGTGGGGATCTTCTCCTCCGGGTGCATCGCGACGGGGATGCCGCGGCCGTCGTCCTCGACGGACAGCGAGCCGTCGGCGTGGATCTCGACCTTGATGTTCTTGCAATAACCGGCGAGGGCCTCGTCGATCGAGTTGTCGACGATCTCATAGACGCAGTGATGGAGGCCGGTCTCGTTCGTATCGCCGATGTACATACCCGGACGCTCGCGGACGGCCTTGAGCCCCTTGAGGCGCTTGATGTCGGACGCGCCGTATTCTTCCTTGCCGGCGTGCTTGCCGCGGTTGGGGGTCTTGTCGGAATTTTCGCTCATGATTTGATAGGTAAAATATGGGTCTTCCCCGCCCGGAAGGAGGGGTGTTTTCATGCTGTTTTTCACAGGGGGTCCTGCAACAGGAAACACCCTCGCCGTGAATGTTTTTGGACGGCCCGAAATGACTACCAATCAATTCCTTACGAAAACTTATAGGGGGTGTAAGAAACCGTTACTCACAGGTTATCCACAGCCCTTTTCCACCCTTCGTCCCTCCCGACTGAAGAGGGGGTCAGGCGGGTCCGAAAAAATCTCCGATCCGACCGAGCGCCGCCTCCCCGGCATCCTCCAGCACGTAGTGGCCGGCGGCGGGGAAAAGGAGCTGTTGGGCGGACGGGAAACGACGGAGGAAGCCCTCCAGGAAGGTCTCGTCGAAACAGAAGTCCCGCAGGCCCCAGCAGAGCAGCATGGGCTTGCCCTTGAGTCCGGACAGGGAGGCCTCGACGGCGGCCAGGACGGACCGGGTCGGATGGTCGGCCTCCATCGGGATGTCGGCGACGAAGTCCGCGACGGCCCGACGGACCGAGACCGAACCATAAGGGGCCAGGAAGCCGGCCTTGGCGGCCGGGCTGAGCGGCTTTTCGACCGACATCCAGGTGGCCGGCCAGGCGAAGCCGTTCAGTCCTTGTACGATGAAGCGTCCGACCAGGGGGGCGCGGCAGAGCGCGATCCGGGCCGGGATGCGCTCCGAGAGGAACGCCCCGGTGTTCGTGACGAGGATCTTCCCCACCCTCTCCGGCCGGCGGCCGGCGACGCCGAAGCCGATGGCGCCGCCCCAGTCGTGGACGCCGAGGTCGAACTCCTTGAGCCCGAGGTGGGCGATGAGCGCTTCGACGTCGGCGATGCGGTCGGCCAGCCGGAGGAACCGGTCCGGACGAGCGGACAGGCCCATGCCGACGTGGTCGGGAGCGATGACGCGACGGCCTTGGGCGGCGAGCTTCAGGATCAGGTCACGCCAGAGGAACGACCAGGAAGGATTGCCGTGCAGGAGGAGCACGGGACGACCGTCGCGCGGACCGTGGTCGACGTAGCTCATGCGACCGGAGAGCGCGGCGAAATCCTGCGGCGCGAAGGGATAGAGCGCCTGCACGGCGGGCGGAAGTTCGGAGGCGGTCATCGGCATTCGACGGCGAGCATCATGCTGGCGAGGCCGCTGCCGATGCCCAGCAGCGCAACGCGTTCGCCGGCCTTGATCCGGCCCTCGGCCACGCCGAGCGCCAGCGTGGCGGGGACGGAGACCGAGCCCACGTTGCCGAGGCGGTCGAACGTCTGGTAATCCTTCGCGGGATCCAGCCCGAGCTTCTCGAACAAGAGGGACGAGTGACGGCGGCCCACCTGGTGCGTGACCACGCGCTGCGGCGTGGCCTCGTCCCAGCCCGTGACGCCCTTGAAGCGGCCCCAGCAGCGCTGGGCGAGCGCGACGCCCGCGGCGAGCAGCGCCTCGGAGTCGGTGCGCATGTCGAGCTCGGCGAAGGACGTGTCGCCCTCGCAGAGGCCGTTCGCGGAGGAATCCGTCTCGGCGGCGCCGCCGAGCAGGCGGATCGCACCGGGGCCGGCGAGATCGTCGCGGCAGACGACCGCGGCGGCGCCCCCCGCGCCGATGGTGAGGTTGGCGAAGTAGGGCTTGATGGTCTCGCGCGTGAGCGCGAGGTCTTCGTTGAGCAGGCGGATCGTGCGCTCGACGAGCGGCCGGCCGTCCTCGCCCGAGCAGACGAGGGCGCGGCGGATCTGGCCGGACTCCACCATGCCCGCGGCGAGCGCGACGGCGTTGAGGAAGCCCAGACAGGCGTTGGAGACGTCGAGGATCTGGGCCTGCGGGCCGAGGCCGAGGAGGCCGTGCACGTAAGCAGCGGTCGAAGGCTCGAGGCGGTCGCGACAGACCGAGGAATGGATCAGCAGGTCGATGTCGGCGGGGCCGACCCCGGCGGCCTGCATCGCGCGACGACCGGCGAGCGCCGACGCGGCGGACGGACGGATCGCCTGCGGCCAGAAGCGGCGCTCACGGATCCCCGTCATCAGCTCCAGACGGCCCTCAGGGAGCTTCAGGCGGCCGTAAAGCGGGGCCAGGCGACGCTCGACCTCGTCGGAGGTCCAGACCTCGGGAGGCAGTTCGGCGACGAGGCCGGTGAGGACGGTGCGCTGGAAGATCACGAGCCGGGGAGGCGGGAGGAGGCGGCCACGAGTTCTTCGTCGAAGAAATTCCAGCCCATGCCGGCGTCGACCACGATGCCCTGGCCGTTGATGCCGCTCGAGCGCGGCGAGAGCAGCCAGACGGCGGTGTCGGCGACCTCCTGGGTCTTCAGGGCTTCCTTGCGGAAGGTCATCTTCTCGGCGTGGAGATAGTTGTGCAGGTAGCCCGGGATGCCTGCGCTGGCGCTGGTCTTGAGCGGACCGGCGTTGACGGAGTTGAAGCGGACGCGGGAGTCGGCCGAGAAGGACTTCGCGAGGAAGCGGCTGGCGGACTCGAGCGCGGCCTTGATCGGCGACATGTAGCCGTAGTTCGAAGCGGTCACCTGCGAGGAGATCCCGACCGAGACGACGGAAGCGTCGGCCTTGAGGTGCGGCTTGAGCGCGCGCGCCAGTTCGACGAGCGAGAAGGCGGAGATCGCCGTGGCCTGCAGGAAGTCGGCCCGCACCGTCTCGTGGAAGGGCTGCATGCCCCGGGAGAAGTTGGCGAACGCCACGCTGTGGAGGACGCCGTCCAGCGGACCATGCTCACGACCGACGTCGGCGGCGAGATTCCGGGTCTGCTCTTCGTGCTCGAGGTCGCACAGGTAGACCGGCTTGCCGTCGAGCAGGCCCTTCAAGGAATCGAGTCGCGCCTGGGAGCGCACGGAGTAGACGACCCTGGCCCCTTCGGACTCCAGGGTCTTGGCGACATGCCAGGCGACGGACTTCTTGTTCGCGACGCCGAGGACGAGGAAGGTCTTACCGGTGAGGCCGAGGAAGGACATGGGTCAGGCGGGCTGGTCGACGAGGGCGAGGGCGAAGCGGATGGTCAGGACGGCCTTGCCGTCGCGGCGTACCGTGCCGGTGAGGAAGTGGAACTGCTGGAGCGTCTCGACGTGCTTCACGTCGATCGAGACCGTGTCGCCGGGCTTCACCATCCCCTTGAACTTGGCCTCCTCGATGCGGCAGAGCACCGGCGTCTTGCCGGCGGGGGCGCCGCCTTCTGACTGGAGCTTCTTGGTCAGGTAGACCGCGCCCGCCTGGAAGACGGACTCGCAGAGCAGCACGCCCGGGGTGATCGGGTTGCCCGGGTAGTGGCCGGCGTAGAAGGGCTCGTCGGCCCGGAAGGTGCGGGTGCAGGTGGCGCCGTCGGCCCGGACCTCGTCGATGCGGTCCAGGAAGAGGAACGGCGGGCGATGAGGGATGGTGTCGAGGACGGCCTGCAACATGGGGTCATTTTTGCCTCCGGACAGACGGACAAGCGACACAAAACACCGGCGGGAGCGTTTGCCTTTTGCGGGCGGGCGCCCAACCTGTCGCGCATGAAGACCCTCTTCGCCACCCTCCTCATGACCCTCCTCCCCTTCTTCGGTGACGCGGCTGAAAAGCTCGCCGTCGGCGCCCCCATCCCGGACGTCACCTGCAACGACCAGGACGGCAATCCCGTCTCCCTCGCCAAGGAAGGCGCCAAGGGCTACCTGCTCGTCTACTTCTACCCCAAGGCCAAGACCGGCGGCTGCACCAAGCAGGGCTGCTCGCTCCGCGACAACTGGGCCGAGCTCCAGAAGGCCGGCGTGAACGTCCTCGGCGTCAGCACCGACGACGAGAAGCTGCAGAAGGAATTCAAGGAAGAGCAGAAGTTCCCCTTCCGCCTCCTCGCCGACAAGGAGAAGAAGGCCGTCACCGAGGCCTTCGGCGTGAAGAACCTCATCGGCATGGCCGGCCGTAGCGCCTTCCTCTTCAAGGACGGCAAGTGCGTCTACGCCGACCACAAGGGCCACACCGGCGACCAGGCCCAGGTGATCCTCGCCTTCCTCGCCGGCGCGAAGAAGTAAGCCGAAGCCACCCTGCCAACAGAAAGGCCGCCCCGATCGGGGCGGCCTTTTTCGCGTCCTGACGGGAGCCTCAGTGGCCCTTGATCGGGAAGAGGTCGGTCACGCTGTTGTTGCCGTGGATGCGACGGATCGCGTCGGACAGCAGCGGGGCGATGGACAGCACCGTGATCGGGAGGTCCTTCGGCCATTCGGCCGGGACGGAGTTGGTCGTGATGACCTCGTCGATGACGCCGCGGCGCAGGCGCTCGTAGGCGATGTCCTGGATCATGCAGTGCGAGACGACGGCGCGCACCGAGCGGGCCCCGTTCTTCTTGAGCAGTTCGGCGGCGGCCACGAGCGTGCCCGCGGTCTCCGTCATGTCGTCGACCAGGATGATGTCGCGGCCTTCGACCTCGCCGACGAGGCTCGTGGCCTGGACGGTGGTCGCGCTCGTGCGGCGCTTGGCGACGAAGCCGTACGGCAGGTTGAGCATGTCGGCCACGGCCGAGGCGTACTTCAGGCCGCCCACGTCGGGCGAGAAGACCGTGGCGTCCTTCAGCCAGGGCTTGTCCTTGATGTGCTTGTAGAAGACCGGCGAGGCGTAGAGATGGTCGACCGGGATGTCGAAGAAGCCCTGGATCTGCTGGGCGTGCAGGTCGACCGTCAGCACGCGGTTGGCGCCGGCGGCCGTGAGCAGGTTGGCGACGAGCTTGGCCGTGATCGGCACGCGGGGCTTGTCCTTGCGGTCCTGGCGGGCGTAGCCGAAGAACGGGATGACGGCGGTGATGCGCGCGGCGGAGGCGCGGCGCATGGCGTCGATCATGATGAGCAGCTCCATGATCCGGTCGTTGGCCGGGGCGCAGGTGGGCTGCACCAGGTAGACGTCGCAGCCGCGGATGTTCTCGTTGATCTGCACGAACGTCTCGCCGTCGGGGAAACGGTTCACGGTCGCGGTGCCGAGGGGGACGCCGAGATGCTCGCAGATCTCCCTGGCCAGCGCCGGGTTGGCGTTGCCGGTGAAAATCTTCATCTCAGGTAGGCTCATGTCGGTTGGCGTCCAGCAGAGTCCAAGGAGGCGGTCAGCGAATCAACCTTTTTGAACAGGTCGGGCAGGCGGCGGGAAAGGACGACCAGGCGACGCTCCAGCCCGAAAGGCACGGCGGGCGTGCCGTTCATGAAGCCGTCGGCGGGCACGTCTTCGAACAGGCCCGCCTGGGCGCCGAGCCTGACGCGGTCGCCGAGGGTCAGGTGGCCGGCCACGCCGGACTGGCCGCCGAGCACGCAGTGGTCGCCGAGGGTGGTGCTGCCGGCGATGCCGACCTGCGCGGTGATGAGGCACTGGCGACCGATGCGGACGTTGTGGGCGACCTGGACCAGGTTGTCGATCTTGGTGCCCCGGCCCACGACCGTCCGGCTGAAACGGGCGCGATCGAGGGTCGAGTTGGCGCCGACCTCGACGTCGTCCTCCAGGACCACGTTGCCGATCTGCGGGATGCGCCGGATCTCGCCGTCGACCGGCTCGTAGCCGAAGCCGTCGGAGCCGATGACGGCGCCGGACTGGATCCGGCAGCGGGCGCCGAGCACGCAATAGTCGCCGACGGTGACGCCGGGCTTGAGCCAGCAGTCGGCGCCGACGGACGCGTGCGCGCCGACGAAGCAACGGGCCTCGAGGACCGCGCCGGCGGCGACGACGGCGCCTTCGCCGATGACGCAGAGCGGACCGACGTGGGCGGAAGCGTCGACGCGGGCGGAAGGCGCGATGACGGCGGAAGCGTGCGCGCCGGCGGCCGGACGCGGCCAGAGACGGGCCTCGAGGACGCCGCAGAACAGCGCGAGCGCGTAGGACGGATTGGCGACGCGGAGGAAGGCCTGACCGGGGGCCGGCTTGCCCGGGAAGGTCGCGGGCACGAGGATGGCGCCGGCCCGCGAGGCCGCGACGGCGTCGGCGTACTTGACGTTACCGAGGAAGGAAAGGTCGGCGGAAGTCGCTTCGGCCAGCGCGGCGACGCCGGTGATCGGGCCCGCGCAGGCACCCTCGACGACGTCGGCCCCGGCGAGGGCGGCGAGTTCGGCGATGGTGAAGGTTGTCGTCATGATCCCAAATGAAGCGCCCCTGACTGGCAGGGGCGCGGCGGAGACTTACTTGGCGGCCGGCTTGTCGCCGGCGGCGGGAGCAGGCGCGGCGGGAGCGGCGGGGGCGGCGTGAGCGGCGGGGGCCGGCGCAGACGGAGCGGCCGGAGCGGCGGGAGCAGGCGCCGCGGACTTGTAAGCCGCATTGAGCTCCTTGAGGACGTCCTGGGTGATGTCCAGGGAGGCGTCGGCGTAGAAGGTCTGGCTCTTGCCGAGGACGACCTGGAGGCCTTTGGCCTTGGCGACCTTCTCGGCCTGCGCGCGGGCGTCGGCGAGGATCTGCTTGTTCATCTCGCCCACGCGCTGCTGGATGGCGCCGCGGGCTTCGTTGACGAAGTTCTGGAGCTCGGCGCGGCGCTGCATGAAGACGCCGTTCTTCTGCTGGAGCTCGGCCTCGACGGCCTTCTTGCCGTTCTCGCTGAGCATCGGGTCCTGGCCGCGCTTCTGGGCGGCGACCAGCTCGGACTGCAGCTGCTCGACGACCTTGACGCGCTCGCCGACGGAAGCCTGCGCGGACTCCTCGGACTTGCGGATCTCGGCCTGCAGGTCCGCGGCCTTGGCGTAGGACTTGAAGATCTCCTGCTCGTCGATGAGCCCGACGTTCGGGGCGGCGGCGAAGACGGAAGCGGAGGCGAGGAGGAGGGAGAAGAAGGACTTCATGGGGATGCGGTTGAAGAAGCGGTTCGGCGGAAGGTTGGCAATCAAAAGACCGTGCCGAAGCTGAAGTTGAACTTCATCCCGTCCTCGTTGACGGTGGCGCCGGCGTTGGGCTGTCCGGCCGGGACCTTGGTCATCTGCAGAGGGAAGCCGAAATCAAGGCGCATGACGGCGCCGCCGAGGAGGATGCGCATGCCGACGCCGTAGCTCGAATTGGCCTCGGAGAGGCCGAAGTCGGTCTCGGCGCGGTTGACCAGGCCGTGGTCGTAGAAGGCGGCGAAGCGGAGGTTGTCGGCCACCTTGATGGTGTATTCGGCGCTGAAGTAACCGTAGGTCAGGCCGCCCATCGGCTCGTTGCCGAACTGGGTGTCGTAGGTCGAGTAACCGCCGACGTCGTTGAAGTTGAAGCCGCGCATGTCGTAGGCGCCGCCGAGGTAGAAGCGTTCGTAGAACGGCAGCTGGCCGGCGGTGCCGGTGAGCAGGCCGACGCGGCCGATGACGCCGAGGGTCTGCTCGGCGGTCGGCGAGACGAGGAACCACCGGCCGGTGCGGAGCTCCGAACGGAGGTACTTCAGGTCGCCGCCGAAGCCGTTGCCGGCGAGCTCCTCGGTGAGCGAGATGCGCGAACCGCGCGTGGGGAAGTTGAACTCGTCGCGGGTGTCGTAGATGAGCGAGGCGGAGACCGCGGAGATCACCTTGCCGCCGGCGGCGCCTTCGGCCACCACTTCGGCGGGGGCCGTGGCGCTGACGTTGTCGACGGAGACGCGGCGGAGGTTGTAGCCGACGCGGCCTTCGACGTTGCCGAAGACACGGCGGCGGGCGTAGAGGTTCACGCCTTCCGTCAGCACGGCGTAGTCGGCCGAGGCGAAGCCGGCGAAGCGCCGCTCGATGGAATAGCCCACGGCGAGGTCGCGCTCCCAGAGGGCGGGCTCCTCGAAGGAGTGCTCGAAGGAGTTGGTGAGGCTGCCGACCGAGAGGCGCACGCGGAACTTCTGGCCGTCGCCGCGGTACCAGCCCTCGGGATTGGCGAAGTCGAAGTTAGCCTCGGAATACTCGACGAAACCGACGAGGCCTTCGACGGTGCTGAAGCCGGCGCCGAAGCTGACCTGGCCGGTGGGGCCTTCCTTGACCGAGACGCGGAGGTCGCTCTGGCCGGGGACGGGGGTCGGCACGGGGGCCACGCGGACCTCCTGGAAGAACTGCGTGTTGCGCAGACGGGCTTCGGAGACGCGGGTGCGGGCGAGGTCGAAGACCTCGCCGGGGCCGAGCGCGAGCTCGCGCGCGATCGCGGTGGAGCGGGTCTTCGTGTTGCCTTGGATCTCGACGGCGCGGACGGTGTGACGCTGCCCTTCCTCGATGAGGAAGCGGACGTCGATGGCGCCGGTCGTAAGGTCGGGCTTCCGGACCGTCTCGACGCGGGCGTTGATGTAGCCCATCTGGCCGTAGTATTCCTTGAGCTTGTCGGCGGCGGCCTCGACGGCGGGGACGGCGAAGGCGTCGCCGGACTTCAGCTGGTCGAATTCGGCGGGGTGCGCGCCGCGGCGCAGGGACGGCTCGGCGAGGACCTTGCGCAGGGCGGCCTCGGCGAAGAGCGGATCCGCGGCGCCGAGCCGGTTGCCTTCGATGGCCAGGGCGCCGACGGTGTAGCGGCGGCCTTCGGTGAGCCGGAAGACGACGTCGACCCAGCCGACGGAGCCGCTGACGTCCTTGACGACGCAGATCTTCTCAGGGTCGGCGTCCTCGACCTGGACGTCCAGATAGCCCTTGGCGCGGTAGAACTCACGGAGTTTGCGGCAGTCTTCACGATACTGCTCGGGGTCGAGCCGGCCCGAGCCGAGCATCCAGGACCACTTGTACCAGCGGTATTCGCTGGTGGCGAGCTCGGCGCCGTCGGTCAGTTCGGAACGGTCGAAGGACTTCGCTCCCTCGAAGCGGTAGGTGTCGACCTTGAGCTCGATGCCTTCGTTGACGACGACGGAGACCATCTTGCCGCCGGGGACGTCGCGGAGCTGCGAGGAGACGCGCGTGAAGGGGCGCTTCTTCCGGAGCGCCTCCTGCAGCTTGATCTCGGCGCGCCGGAGCTGCGCCATGTCGAGGGGTTCGCCGAGACGCATGTCCTGGAGCTCCTCGCCGCCGAACCAGGAGGCGTCGGGGCCGACGAGGCCGTCGCCGCCGATGTACTCGACGCCCTTGAGGATCGGCCGGGGCTCGACGGTCACGATGACGTCGACCTCGCCGGTCTTCGGGTCGAGGACCGGCTCGACGGAGGCCTGGGCGAAGCGGCCGGTCGCGTAGAGGGACCGCACGGTGCTGGCCACGGCGTCCTTGGAGAAGGCCTGGCCTTCGCGCAGGGCGACGAAGCCGCGCACGAACTGCTCGGAGACGGCGGCGCCGGAGGCCTGGATGCGGATGGTGCGGACCTTCGGGTCCTTGGGCCCGAGGGTGTTCTGGGCGCCTCCGGCGAGCGGCAGCAGGGCGAGGGCGAAGCAGGCGGCGCGGAGCCAGCTGCGGCGGAGGGGGGTCTTATTCATTATTGCGGTAGTCTCTAGCCGGTGTTTCGAAGCGTGTCAGCCCCGGATTGAAGAGCAAGTTGATGTCGGAGGTGGGCCCGTTACGATTCTTCGCCACGATGAGCTGGCGGGCGTAACAGCCGTCCTGGCCGGCCTGCTCCGCCTCGGCCTCGGCGGCCTTGCCCTGGCTCACGGGGGGCTTGGAGATCAGCATGACGATGTCGGCGTCCTGCTCGATGGAGCCGGACTCGCGGAGGTCGGACATGCGGGGCTGGCGGGCCTCGTCCTCGGACTTACGGTTGAGCTGGGCCAGGGCGATGATCGGGATCTTGAACTCCTTGGCCATGGCCTTGATGCTGCGGGAGACCTCGGCGATCTGCTGCTCGCGGGGCAGGCCCGAATCCAGGCCGTTGATGAGCTGGATGTAGTCGATGACCACCATGTCGAGGGGCGTGCGGGCGTGGACGCGGCGGCACTTGGCGCGGATCTCGAGGATGTTCTGGCCGCCGTTGTCGTCGACCACCAGCGGGAGTCCCTTGTACTCGTTCGCGGCCTGCACGAGGTCGACCTGCATGCGCTCGTCGGGGTGGGCGGTGCGCAGCTTCTGCATGTTCACGCGGGCGCGGGAGCAGAGCAGACGGAGGGCCAGCTCGCGGGCGGGCATCTCGAGGGAGAACAGGAGGACGTTGGAAGGCTTGCGGTTCTCGCTGGGCTTGGGGAACAGCGCGGCCTCGATGAAATTGAGGGCGATGGACGTCTTGCCCATGCCGGGACGGGCGGCGACGACGATCATCTGGCCCGGCTGGAAACCGAACGTCATCGCGTCGAGGTCCGGGAAGCCGGTCGGGACGCCCTGGACGGAATTGCGGTCGCGGATGATGCGCTGGACGAGCTCCATCGCCTCGGCGATCGGGCCGTCGATCGTCTGGGCGGACTCGGAGATGCGGTCCTCGCTGATGCGGAAGAAGGACTGCTCGACCTCCTCGAGGAGCCGCTCGATGCCCTCGGCGTGGGCGTGGGCCTTCTCGACGGTCGTGACGGCCGTGGAGATGAGCTGCCGCAGGAAGTGCTTCTCGCGGATGATGGCGAGCCAGTGGGGCGCGTGCGCGCTCGAGGAGATGAGGCCCGTGAGCTCGTTGACGTAGGTGGCGCCGCCGGCGGACTCCAGCTTGCCGTCGCGACGCAGCTGTTCGGTGAGCGTGATCTCGTCGATCCCGGTGCTGGCCTGGGCCAGCTTGACGGCGACCTCGTAGATGTCCTGGTGCTTCGGGTCGAAGAAGTAATCCGGCGTGACGCGCTGCTCGAGGCAGCGCTGCAGGGTGTCGCCGCCGTCGATGACGATGCTCGCGATCAGGCCGCGCTCGGCGTCGAGGTTATGGGGCGGGACGCGGTCGCCGTAGTTGGGAGCGGCGGCGCGGCGCTGGCGCTGGGGTCTTTCGGCCATGGGAAAGGGGGCAGTATGGACGCGGCGAGGCCGGTGGACAGCGCCAAACGGACGGGCCGTTCACGCCTTGTTCACCGCCTATTCACAGGCGCGGAGGCCGCCCGCAAAAGAAGAAGGCGCGAAGCGGATGCTTCGCGCCTTCGCGGGGAGCCGGGTCCGCTTACTCGGACTTGGCGGCCTTCTCCTTGCGCGGCTTGCGGGACTTCTTCTCGTCGCGGTACTCGCGCTCCTCGGCCTCGGGGGCCTCCTCGGGCGCGGCTTCGATCGGGTTCTCGGAGACGACCTCGAACTCCTGCTCGACCATGACGGAGCCATGGAGACGGATGCTCGTGGTGTGCTTGCCGAGGAGCTTGACCGGGCCCTGGCCGAGGTGGATGCGCTTGCGCTCGATCTCGACGCCGTGCTCGGCGAGCTTGGCGGCGATCTCCGCGGTGCTGATCGCGCCGAACATCTTGCCGCCCTCGCCGGTCTTGACGGCGAAGACGAGCTTGATGGCGGCCAGCTTGGCGGCGGTCTCGTTGGCGACCTCGAGGTCGCGGGCCTCGCGGATCTCGCGGGCCTTCTTGAGGGCCTCGACGTACTTCGTGTTGGAGCGGTTGACGGGGAGCGCGATGCCCTGCGGGAGCAGGAAGTTGCGGGCGAAGCCCGCGCGGACGCGGACCTGTTCGCCTTCGGCGCCTAGGCCGTCGACGGGCTTGATGAGGAGGACTTCGGTGAATGCCATGATCTTGCTTGGGTTATAAGGTTGGGATGGGAGAGATTAGAACGGGACGTCGTCGCCGCCGTGGTCGCCGGAAGGAGCCGGGGTGTCGTTGCCGCCGCGGGAACGGGGGGCGGAGCCGCCCTCTTCGCCGCCCTGGGACTTGCCGCCGATGAAGGTGAAGTTCTCGAGGACGACGCCGAGGCGCGAACGCTTCTCGCCGGTCTTCTTGTCCTCCCACTGGTCGAGCTTGAGGCGGCCTTCGACGAGGATGCCGGAGCCCTTGCCGCAGTACTTGGCGATGATCTCGGCCTGCTTGCCGTAGCTCTCGATGTCGACGTAGGTGACTTCCTCGCGCTTCTCGCCTTCCTTGGTGGTGTAGGCGCGGTTGACGGCGAGGGAGAACTTCGTGAGGGCCTGGCCGGACGGGAGGGCGCGGGCCTCCGGATCGCGGGTCATGTTGCCCGCGAGGATCACGCGATTGAAGGAAGAGGCCACGGCGAGGCGGGGTCGGGGATTACTTGGTCACCTGCACGAGCAGGCGGTTGACGGTGCGGTCGAGACGGAGCTTCTCGCGGAAGGTCGTCGGGGCGCTGACAGGGCCTTCGAAGTGGAACTGGACGTAAAGGCCGGAGGGGAACTTGCGGTCGACGACGCGCGAGAACTCCTTCTGGCCGAGGTTCTCGACCTCGCTGACCTTGCAGTCGATGGACTTCAGGACGTCCTTGAGCTTGTCGATGACGGTCTCGGGCGCATCCGTCGAGCCGCGGAGGTCGAGGATGAGGCTGGCGCGGTAGGCGCGGCGGATCGTGGCGGTGGTCATGGTGATGGTGATTTTCTGTTGGTGAGGTTTTGGGCGGCCGGGAGGCCTTGGGAAAGGAGGATTTCGAGTTGACGGATGAAGTCGGGGATGCGCTGGGTCAGGAGGGCGAGGTCGGCGTCGGGGAGACGTCCGAGGACGTGGTCGGCGAGGTCCTGGCCGGGATGCTTCTTCGGGCCGATGCCCACGCGGGCGCGGACGAAGCGTTCGCCGAGGTGGCGGATGCAGCTGGCGACGCCGTTGTGCCCGGCGGCGGAGCCTCCCAGGGAGAGGCGGAGCTGACCGGGCTCGAAGGCGATGTCATCGTGGAGGACGACGAGCTCGGAGAGCTCGATCCGGTGGAACCGGAGGAAGGCCGCCAGAGGCGACCCGCTGTCGTTCATGAAGGTGAGGGGCTTGATCAGGTGGACGGAGGAACCTCCGAACGTGATCTTCGCGACCGAGGCCGAAAAACGGCTCTCTTCCTTCCACGCCGCGCCGGCCTGGGCGGCGAGCGCGTCGATGACCAGCCAGCCCGCGTTGTGGCGGGTGGCGGCGTATTCTCGGCCCGGATTGCCGAGGGCGGCGATGACCGAGAATGGCATTTGACTTCAAAGAACAAGTGCCGGGGGCGCCCGGCGCGGAAATTACTTCTTGGCGGCAGGCGCGGCGGCGGCCGCAGGAGCGGCGCCGGCGGCGGGAGCGGCTCCGGCCGCAGGAGCGGCGGCGCCTTCGGCGGCCGCAGGAGCGGCGCCGGCGGCGGGAGTCGCCTCGGGAGCGGCTTCTTCTTCGGCCATCTCGGAGCAGACGATGACGACGCGCTTGGGGTCGCCCGGGAAGGTGATGCCGGCCGGGGCCTTGACCTCGCCGACGTGGATGGACTCGTTGACCTTGAGCTCGGTGACGTCGATCTCGATGAACTCAGGGAGGTCCTTCGGGAGACAGCGGACGTTGATGGTCTGGGAGACGATGGCGAGCGTGCCGCCGTCGGTCTTGACGCCGTGAGCCTCGCCGATGGCGCGCACCGGGATGGCGGCGGTCATCGGGGAGTTCGGGTCGATCTCCATGATGTCGATATGGAGGAACTTCTGGGTGATCGGGTGACGCTGGAACTCCTTGATGAGGGAGAGCATCTTCTTGCCGTCGACGTCCAGGTTGATGAGGGAGGCGGCGTTGCCCTTGGCGCGCATGAGGTCGCGGAAGGCCTCCTGCTTCACGGCGACGCTCTGGTTGCCGGACTTGCCGTAGATGATGGCGGGGATGGAGCCTTCGACGCGGAGGCGGCGGGCGGGACCGCGGCCATGGAGCGCGCGGCTGGTGACGTTAAGGGTGAGCTGCTTCATGTTGGTATAAGGTCTTTTGGTGCCCAGTGAGTCGCGGACCCGCGTCATGCGGCCGTGCCTCGCCTAGGGAAAGGAGGGTCGAACCTGATAAACCCGGCCCCGGAAGCAAGCGGTAAATTAAAAGGAGGTCTTCCTGGTGGAAAACCCCCTTGAAACCGTCTTTTAGGCCGCCGGCTTACTTGTAGGTGGCGAGGAAGGCGGCGATGTCGGCGACGTCCTGGGCGCTGAGGCCGAGCTGCTCACCGGACATCATCAAGGAACGGGTCATCTTGGTCTGGCCGCCGGCGACGCGCTCCTTGGGCACCAGCTGGGTGACCCCGCCGGTCGAGGTGATGACGATCGGGTCGTTGTTGGACTGGAGGCGTCCGTCGATCCGGCCGCCGGCCTTCAGCTTGAGGGAGACGCCTTCGTAACCCAGGGCGATGTCGGCCGAGGGGTTGACGATGGCGCGGACGAGGGCCTCGCGGCTCTGCCGGGCGGCCCAGCCCTTGAGCTCGGGTCCGTAGGCGGGACCGTTGCCGTCGAGCTGGTGGCACATGATGCAACGTTGGGCGAGGGCGGCGCCCTTGGCGGCGTCGCCGGTCTTCGCCAGGACGTCCTGCTCCGTATAGGTGCCGGCCGCGGCCTCCGGCACTTCGATGGCGTTCACGACGACCTTCTTGGCGTCGTAGACGCCGGCGTTCTTGAGTTCGGCGCGGATGTCATAGGCCGACCAGAGGCCGGTCATGCGCATCAGGGCCCAGCTCTTGGCCTCGGAGGCGGAGGGCGAACCGTCGGCGCAGAGCTTGATCATGGCGAGGGCGGCTTCCTTGCTGTCGACGAACGAGAGGGACTCGACGGCGAGGGTGCGGGAAGCCTGCGAGACCTTGGCGGAGGAGGCGCGGGCGAGGAATTCCGGCACCGCGGAGGCGGGGTGCAGGAGCCAGGCGATGCGCTCGACTTCGGGCGACCAGGCTTCGGCGCCGTCCTTGGCGAGCGTCGCCTTCACGGCGGACCAGACGGCGTCCTGCTTGTTGGCGGAGCCGATGCCGAAGGCGGCGACGGAGTTCTTGTCGGCGACGTCGAGGCGACGCGCGAGCTCGACCAGGATCGGCACGGCCTTGTCGGCCGGGGCGGCGTGGAGCGAGGTGGCGACGTCGCGGCGGACGGCGACGTCGGCGTCGGCGGCGAGCTCGGCGGCGACGCCGAGGGTGTCATGGCCGGCGCGGCGCAGCGACTGGAAGGCCAGGCGACGCAGCGAAGGATTCGGATCCTTGAGGAGGGCCCGCGTGCGCGCGACGCCTTCTTCCCCGAGGTGCGGCAGGAGCCAGACGCCGCGGGCGGCGACGTAAGGATTGGCGTCGCGGAGGAGCTCCGTGACGACCGGCAGGGACTTGGCGCCGAAGCCCTTCAGCGCGTTGAAGCCGAGATGGCGGACGTTGACGGCCGGGTTGCGCAGCACGGCGACGGCGCCGGCGGGCGTGGAGAGGTCGATCTTCGGGACGACGGACTTGAAGCCCTTGGGCGCGATGCGGTAGATCGCGCCGGTGCAGGTGTCGTCGAGCGTCTGGTGGCCGCCGACGCGGGAGTCATACCAATCGGCCACGTAGACCGCGCCGTCGGGACCGACGGCGACGTCGGACGGACGGAAGAGGATGCGTTCGTTGGGCTTGGCGGCTTCCTCGGGCGAGATCTTCTTGAAGTCGGTGCCGACGAATTCGCGGGCCGGGTTCGAGGTGATGAGGTCCTTGCGGGTGGACTCATTGAGGGCGTAGGTGCCCTTCTGCGGAGTCAGCTTGTACGCGAAGACCGTGTTACGCGAAGGCTCGCAGTTCAGGAGCGTGCCGGCCCAGGCGTCGCCGAGGGCGCCGTTCTCATAGACGGTGATGCCGGTGGGCGAGCCGCCGCCGTAGACGTCGCCGACGTCCATCGTGTCGGGATCGTCCTGGCGCCAGTGAGCGCGGGGCATCGGCTGGCCGGGACGCTTGACGGAACCGTAGCTCGCGCCGGTCGGCGTGGTGTAACCGGCCGAGCCGTATTCGAGGACGAAGGAGGTGCGGCAGCTCTGCGAGTCGTCGTTGTCGCCTTGGAACAGGTCGCCGAGGGAGGACGGGAAGCTCTCGTAGCTGTTGCGGTAGCCGTTGCCGAGGATCTCGAGGCCGGTGCCGTCGGCGTTGAGGCGGCCGGAGAAGCCCGAGGACCAGACGAAGCCGTCGTCGCTCTTGGCGCCGATGTTGGCGCGGGCGTCGAAGGGCCACTTGCCGCCGCGTTCGTCGACGTAACCGCTGGTGACGCGGAAGGTCTTGCCCGACTTGTCGGTCACGACCGCGCCGCAGTTGCCGGCGTTGATGTAGAGCTTGCCGTCGGGACCGGCGACCACGGCGTGGAGCGAGTGGTCATGGTCCTGGCCGCCGAAGCCGGTGAGGAAGGTCTCCTGCTTGTCGACGGCGGGGTCGAACCTGCCGTCGCGGTTGACGTCGGTGTACTTCGTGATGGTCGGGGCGTGCGAGACGTAGACGACGTTGTCGATGACCGCGATGCCGAGCGGCGAGGTCCAGTCGGGGTTCTGCACGAACGTCTGGACGGAGTCGGCGAAGCCCTGGCCCTTGGCGTCGCTGAGGACGATCACGCGGTCGCCTTCGGGACGGCGCTTGCCGCCCTTGTTATAGGTGCGGTAGTTCACGCCTTCGTTGACCCAGAGCCGGCCTTGCGCGTCGAAGTCGATGTTCGTCGGGTTCGCGAGCATGGGCGACCGGGCCCAGAGCGTGACCTCGAGTCCTTCGGGGAGCTGGAACAGGCCGGCCGGGAGAGAGCCGCCCTCGGAAGGCTGATAAGGCTCGGGCGCCGGCTTGGCGGCCGGGGCGGCCTTGGGGGCGGCCACGAGGGACGCGGCGGCGAGGAGGAAAAGCGCGGTACGGGGGATCATGGGGGTGAAGATTTCTACATCCCCGGCGACCGCAAGTTCCAGCCTATCTTTAGGGTCGGCCCCGCCCTGCCCTGCTCAGGCCCACCATTCCTTGAGGGTGGCGAAATCCCGCCGCGTGGCGTCGAGGGCGGCCTTGAGGGCGCCGGGCTCCGTGACCCTGCCCTTGAGGTACTCGACGTGCAGGCAGACCGGTCCAGAGTAGGCCGATTTGCGGAGCAAGGCGACGGAGTCCTTGCCCACCGAGCCCTCGGCCAACGGACAGCCGACCGGCACCCTGCCCTGCCACTGGAAGCTCTTGAAATAGACCATCGAGAGGTGATCCCGGGCCAGCGCTAGTTCGTTGGGCCAGGAAAGCCCCCCTTCGACCATCGCATGGAAGAAGTCGAAGTTCCACGACAGCTCGTCGGGGCGGTAATCCTTCATCAGCATCGCCATGTCCCAGACGCCGGCGCCGACGTACTTGGCCCCGGAATGATTCTGGTAACCCGGCAGGATGCGGACCTCGCGGCTGAGGGCGACGAGGTCGCGGAGCTGCGGCTTGATCTCCTCGAGCTGCGCCCAGGGCGACTTGCCGGCGGCGTAGGCGTACCACTTCATGCGGTAGCTCGGGATCCCGAGCGCCGCGCCGGTGCGGAGCACCTTCTCCGTGCGGTCGGCCTCGTTGACCGCGTTGATGTCGGTCGTCATCAGCGTGATCGCCACGCCGCATTTCCTAAAGGCCTCGACGAGCTTCGGCAGGTCCTCCTCCACGCGCGCCGGCTCGACGTGCCCGCCCTTGCGGACGGGCGCTTCGACGCCCTTGAATCCGAGGGCGGCGACCGTCTCGGCGAGCTGGTCGTAGGGCAGCCCGACGAGGTGCTTCGTGAACAGGCTGAACGCGGGCGCCGGCGCCGCCGGCGTCGCCGCGAACAAAGGCCGAAGCATCGCTCCCGCCATCAGCGAACCAGAAAGACCCAGCAGCGAACGGCGGGAGAGCATGGACTTACTTGCGGACGATGCGCTTGACCTGGCCCGAGAGCGAAGCGACCAGCACGTCGCCGTTGCTCGGGTCGTGACCGAAGCCGGCGACGGTGGCGTCGCGGGCGATCTCCTGGGACTCCCAGCGACCGGCGCGCTCGTGCAGGGCGAAGATGCGGCCGGAGGCGAAGTCGCCGAAGACGTAGGCGCCGGCGATGGCCGGGACGCGGTCGCCGCGGCAGACGACGCCGCCGGTCACCGAGTTGCCGAGCTTACGGTCATACTCGTGGATCGGCGCCTTGAAGTCGGAAGCCGGGGCGAGGGCGGGCTTGGCCTTCTTGCCGCCGGAATCCTTCTGGTTGAAGAGGTGGAAGCCCTCGACGTCGTGCCACCCATAGTCACCGCCGGCCACCAGGATGTCGATTTCCTCGTAAAGGCCCTGACCGACGTCGCCGGCGAAGCAGGTGCCCGTCTTGGGGTCGAAGGAGAAGCGCCAGGCGTTACGCAGGCCGGTGGCCCAGGTCTCGGTCCGGACGGAGGCGGGCTCGACGGGACGGCCACGATGGGAGGTGGCCTTGAGGAAGGGGTTGTCGGCCGGGACGGCGTAGAAGGCCTGGCCCTGGGCGTCGGTCACGACCGAGGCATGGGGGTTGGGGGCGAGGTTGCCCGCCTTCTTGTCGACGTCGATCCGGTAGACCGCGGCGTGGAACCCTTTATTGATGTAACCGGCCGTATCGAAGGCATCGCCGCCGGCACCGCCGTCGCCGCAGCTGATGTAAAGGTAACCATCCGGGCCGAAGTGCAGGTCGCCGCCGTTGTGATTAGCCGCCGGGTCGAGCTGGGTGACGAAAGGCTGCTCGGAATCGGGGTTCACCTTGAAAGGCTCGACGCTGGAAAGCAGGAAGCGGGAAACGCGCTGATGGAGCTTACCTTCAATCCTAAGGCTATAATAGACAAAGACTTGCCTGTTTTCCTTGTACTTCGGGTGTACGGCGAAACCGAGGAAGCCGCACTCGCCGGCGGCGTCGAACTTGCCGTCCTTCGGGTTAAGCTGGAAGACCTCGGTCTTCATCGGCTTACCCGCGGCGAGGCCGGAGATCATCTGGACCTTGCCGCCGAGGAAGTCGCCCCCCTTCTTCTTCTTGTCCGCGGAGGCACCGGGGGCCGGGTCGCCCTTCTCGATGACGAAGACGACATCCTTGCTCCCGGGCAAGGGGGCGACCGCGACCGGGAGGCTGAACTTCATGTCCGGGAAGGCGGGCTCCAGGCGGACGACCGCGTCTTGCGCGAAGACGGAAGTCATGCTGAGGAGGAGCGAGAACAGCAGGGCGGCGGACGGGCGGAGGCTCATGGATTGGGGGGTGTGCGTAAGACCTAAGTCGGAAGGCGGACGCATGCAAAAGATTTCTCACCGGGAAGCGGGGGCCGAAAGAAACCTTCGCCCTGCCCTTATTTTTCGCTGGTTTTCAGCGCACGGTTCGCTACTAAATACACCCGCATCACTGCACAACCCACCCACAAACAACATGTCCAAAGCCCTCACCAAGTCCCAAATCGCCGGTGCCATCGCCGAAAAAGCTGAGATCAGCAAGAAGCAGGCCACCGCGATCCTCGAGATCATCGCCAACCTCGCCTACAAGAACGCGAAGAACTCCTTCACGCTCCCGGGCCTCGGCAAGCTCGTCCTCGTCCATCGCAAGGCTCGCCAGGGTCGCAACCCGGCCACCGGCGAAACCATCCAGATCAAGGCCAAGAAGGTCGTGAAGTTCCGCGTGGCCAAGGCCGCGAAGGACGCGATCCTCGGCGCCAAGTAATCTCTTCCGAGATGCTCGCCGAAAGGCGCTCCGCAAGGAGCGCCTTTTTTGTTGTCCGCAGGCGCGCGCCATGCGTCCCGCGCCGACAGGCACGGTTTTTCTTGCGCACGCGGACGGCCGCGGAGTGAATGCCTCCACGCAATCCGCCCGGGTGGCGAAATGGCAGCCGCAGCGGACTCAAAATCCGCCGCCCTCTAAAGGCGTGAAGGTTCGAGTCCTTTCCCGGGCACTTGCGGCGAAGACCGCCGACGAAGCGCAAGCGTCGTCGCGCGGACCCGCGCTCAGCGCGCGTACGCGACGACGGCGGCGAGCGACGAAGCGAGCAGGAGCGCGAGCACCAGGAGCGAAGCGCAGCCGCGGTTCGACAGACGCTCCTTGTAGGAGAGCCCGCTGCCGGGGATCCCCACCGTGCCGTCGACGCGGTCCTTGCGCACGTTGACGGTCGCGCCCGGGCGTCCGACGGACAGCGAGGTCCCCGTCTTCGAGACGTTGATCCGGAGGAAGCGGCCCAGCGGGATGACCTTGCGGAAGCGGAAGAAACCCATCGGAAAACAGCGTGACAGCCGGCCGGGGGCAGGCAAGCGCCGCCTTCCCCGTCTTCTTATGACACTCTGCAACGCAGGTCCCGCTTGCCTTCCGGCGACGGCCCGCCCATATTGAATCCAGTTCATTCAGCAGTCGCATCACGAGCAGGACGGGCGAAAGCCGAACCTGCACCAACCGAGCCCTTCCGGGCCACGGTGGTCATCGGAGCCGCAAGGCGCCGAGATGAGAGCCGAAAGGCTAAAAAACCAGTCCCTCGGGATTGATCGTGGTGCGCGCCCCTTTCACCGCCGCCCACCATGATCAACACCCAAGACACCGCCGCCCGTCCCGCCGCCAAGCTGTCCATCCGCGTCAGCGAGGCCAACCGCCTGCACCATCTCTGGAACAACAACGGGACGTGGTGGCTGCACTACACCGAGCACCTCGCGGACTTCACCAAGCGCCGCGTCCGCCGCTCGCTCCGCACCCATGACCTCGAGCTGGCCATCCGCCGGCGCGACGAAGCCCTGAACGCGGTCGCCGCCTGAACGCCATGAACCTGCTCTGGCTCCTGGCGATCGTCGCCTTCCATGCGCTCGCCGCGCGGCGGCTCTGATCAGAAGCGGGCGCCCACGCGTCCGCCCAGTCCCCAGGTCGCGCCCGGCTGGAAGGCGCCCCGGGTCTCGCCGTCATGCTTGAAGCTGTGACGGGCGAACGGCACCCACTCGAACTGCGCGCGGACGAACCAGGTGCCGGAAGCCTCGAGGAACTGCGTGACGCCGAGGCGGATCGGCACTTCGCCGACGACCACGGCGCGGCTGCCGTAGGCGGCGTCGGCGAGACGGAAGTTGAGCGTCTCGTAAGCCACCGACAGGTCGACCGTGGTCGAACGGTCGCCTGCGGGGAAACCACGGAAGATCACGCCGTTCTGCAGGCCCGTGGCGCGCAGCTCGACCTCGCCGTAACGGCAGGGACGCCAGAGCGCCTTGAGGTAGGGCACGGGCAGGATCGAGTTCTCGAAGCGATCCTGGAGCATGAGGCCGAGCGCGACGTCGGTCTCGTCGTCGGGCTGCCAGCGCAAGGCGCCGCCCAGGCCCCAGCGGAAACCGTCGGCCAAGCCGACCGATTCTTCGGCGGCGAGCTCCAGTCCGTAGATGACCTGCCCCGCATACTTGTCCGTCAGCTTCCATTGACGGAAGCCGGACAGGATCAGGTCCTGGGTGTCGCCATAGGAGCGATCGGTGCCGGCGACGGCCCCGCTGAAGCGATGCGCGTAGCGATACCACTCGAGATCGAGGGCGCGGTCATCGGTCTGGTAGATCAGCTCGGCGCCGGCACGGGAACGCCCGAAGGCGCCCGACACGCCGCCCGAGTGGGTGATGACGTCGGCATCCCGGTGCTGCGCGTCGGCCATGAGCAGCCAAGGCTTCGGCTGGGATTGGGCGACCGTAGCGAGGGGGATGAGCAAGAGTGAGCAAATTAAGCCGAATTGCTCAACTTTGGGCAGTCGTTTCATCGTATGGAATTTTTTTATGTCCGAAATACGAGGATAGCAAGCGGGGAGGAGTTCATGGCGAATTTATGGCACGGTTTTTGCTTAATAAAACGCATGATGCTTATTTCTGCTACGCCGGCACCGAACACCGCCGATAACGTCTGGGTCCTGATCAGCACCGCCTTGGTCCTGATGATGTGCATCCCGGGCCTTTTCCTCTTCTACGGAGGCCTGGTCCGGGGAAAGAACGTGCTCTCGGTCGCGGCGCAGTGCCTCGCCCTGACCGCCATGGGCATCCTCATGTGGTGGGCCTTCGGCTACAGCTTCGTCTTCGGCAAGAACTTCGCCGGCGGATTCCTCGGACATATCTTCGGCGGCAGCGAGCACCTCGGCTTCGCCGGCCTGGGCTTCATGCCCGACACCGCTTACGCGGCCGGGATCTCCTCGGGGACCTTCGCCCTCTTCCAGGCCATGTTCGCGGCCATCACCCCCGCCCTGATCATCGGCGCCGTCGCCGAGCGCATGAAGTTCTCCGCGGTCATGCTCTTCTCCTTCCTCTGGACGGTGCTCGTCTATTATCCCGTCGCGCACGCCGTCTGGGGCGCGACCGGCGACTTCTCCGGCATCGCCAACGCGGACGCAGCCTTCAAGGCCGCGGACTTCGCCGGCGGCATCGTCGTGCACATGACCTCCGGCTGGTCGGCCCTGCTGCTCTGCGTGCTCGTCGGTCCGCGCCTCGGCTTCGGCAAGCGCGCGATGCCGCCGCACAGCATGGTCCTCTGCGTGATCGGCACCGGCCTGCTCTGGGCCGGCTGGTACGGCTTCAACGCCGGCTCGGCCCTCGCCGCCGACGGCGTGGCCCTGCAGGCCTTCCTCACCACCACGCTGGGCGCGGCCACGGCCACGATGACGTGGGCGCTCGTCGAGAAAGTCCACCGCGGCAAGGTCTCCGTCCTCGGACTGTGCTCGGGCGCGATCGCCGGCCTGGCCACCGTGACCAACGCCGCGGGCTTCGTCTCCGGCGGCTCGGCCGTGCTCATCGGCCTCCTCGCCGGCGGCATCTCCTACTGGGCCTGCTCCGTCCTGAAGCCGAAGTTCGGTTACGACGACGCCCTCGACACCTTCGGCGTGCACGGCGTCGGCGGCACGATCGGCGCGCTCGCGACGGCCCTGCTCATGGACGGCGCCGTCAACGAAGCCGGCGGCAAGCTCGTCGCCAAAGGTCTGCTCAAGGGGCAGGTGACGGCGATGCTGCTCTGCATCGTGATCTCGCTCGCCATGACCTGGATCATCGCGAAAGTCGTCGCTGCGACCATCGGCCTGCGCCCGTCGGAGGAAGCGGAAGCCCAGGGCTTGGACATCGCCGACCACGGCGAAGAAGGTTACAACGCGAATTAAGCCGCATTTTCATTAAACTCCCCGAAGGGGTGCTTTTAAAAGAGCACCGAAGGTGAAGGCATGCGTCCTAATTTAAGCACAATCAGGGGCAAAATGGCGATCGCAGGGGTTGGCACGGGGGTTGCGAAAGCATCTCCGCCATGAAATCCCTGCTACGAACTCTCACCATCCTCGCCCTGGCGGCAGTGCCTTACCTGTCGCCGGCACAGAACGCTCCCGAACCCGCCGCCCCGCCCGCCGCCGTCGCCGCGCCGGCGGCCGCCGCAGCTCCGGCCGCCGCGCCAGCGCCGAAGTACAAGGACCTCGCGGCCTTCAAGGAATCGCCTGGTTACTCGACGTTCACCGTCAACAACACCTGGATGATGCTGGCGGCGGCCTTGGTCTTCATCATGCACCTGGGCTTTGCGACCGTCGAGACGGGCCTGACCCGTTCCAAGAACACGGTGAACATCCTGTTCAAGAACACCCTCATCCCTTGCATCGGCATCCTCACCTACGCGGTCGTCGGATTCAACCTGATGTACCCCGGCGCCGATTACGCGGGCAAGTGGTTCGGCTTCTCCGGCTTCGGCGTCTCGGTCACCGATGACGTCGCCGCCCTGACGGACGTCTATAACGCCGGGTATACCTACTGGACCGACTTCCTCTTCCAGGCGATGTTCGCCGCCACCGCCGCCACGATCGTCTCCGGCGCCGTGGCCGAGCGCGTGAAGCTCTCCAGCTTCCTCGTCTTCTCGACCGTGTTCGTCGCCATCTGCTACCCGATGACGGGCATGTGGAAATGGGGCAACGGCTGGCTCAACACCATGGCGACTCCGTTCTACGATTTCGCTGGATCGACCCTCGTCCACTCGGTGGGCGGCTGGGGCGCCTTGGCCGGCGTCATGATCCTCGGCCCGCGCCTCGGTCGCTACCGTGACGGCAAGGCGATGCCGATGCCCGGCCACAGCCTGCCGCTCGCCACGATCGGCGTCTTCCTCCTCTGGCTCGGCTGGTTCGGCTTCAACGGCGGCTCGGTCCTCTCCGCCGACCCGGCCCTCGTCTCCCTCACGCTGGTCACGACCTGCATCGCGGCGGCCGCGGGCGCCGTCGGCGCCATGGTCACCTCCTGGCTCACCCAGAAGAAGCCCGACCTCTCGATGGTGCTGAACGGTATCCTCGCCGGCCTCGTGGGCATCACGGCGGGCGCCGACCAGATGAACATGAACTCCTCGATCATCATCGGCCTCTCCTCGGGCATCATCGTGGTCCTTGC
The DNA here is from genome assembly GCA_016871725.1 of Verrucomicrobiota bacterium. GTDB lineage: Bacteria > Verrucomicrobiota > Verrucomicrobiia > Opitutales > UBA953 > UBA953. Next base: position 36,133 of record VHCL01000004.1, read on the forward strand.
GGTCGGCATGTTCGACAAGCTCAAGCTCGACGACCCGGTCGGCGCCCTCTCCGTCCACCTGGTCTGCGGCATCTGGGGCACCCTGTGCGTCGGACTCTTCGGCGCCAAGGCCGGCATGGCGCAGTTCGTCAGCCAGCTCATCGGAGTCGGGGCCATCGGCGCCTTCAGCTTCGTGTTCGCCTACGTCCTCTTCCAGGTCATCAAGGCTGTCATGGGCCTGCGCGTGAGCCCGGAAGAAGAAACCGAAGGCCTGGACCTGGCCGAACACGGCAACGAAGCCTACCCGGAATTCAAATAAGCCAGCCAAGCAGGGCTATATATCCAGAAAAGTCCCCCAAGGGCCGTCGAAAGACGGCCCTTTTTGTTTCATGCTGCTTAAAATCGGTCTTGGCACGCTAAATGCAATCAGAGGGTCGAACCGCCATGAGATTCCTCTCCGCCCTCCTCCTCACTCTCTGCGCCCTGACGTCCCCGCTTGCGGGACAGCAGGCCGCTCCCGCTGAAGCTAAAGCTGCCCCCGCTGCTCCCGCCCTTGAACAGCGCGTGGCCGACCTCGAAGCCTACGTCAACAACACCGGCCCCAAGGCCGGAGACGACAAGGTGGCCGCCGGTCCGATCGCCGCTTCCCCGGGCCCTGGCCACAACGCCTTCATCATGGTGTGCGCCGCGCTGGTGCTCTTCATGACCTTGCCCGGCCTCTTCCTGTTCTACGGCGGCCTGGTGCGCTCTAAGAACATCCTCTCCGTGGTCGCCCAGTGCTTCGGCCTGGCCGGCATGGTGGCGATCCTCTGGTGGGCCGTGGGTTACTCCCTGGTCTTCGGCAAGAGCTTCGACGGCACCTTCCTCGGCAAGATCTTCGGCGGCAGCGAATTCTTCTTCCTGAACGGCGTCAGCTCCGCCCCGAACGGCGATTACGCCTACTGGATCTCCCAGAACGTCTTCTCGATGTTCCAGCTGATGTTCGCGATCATCACTCCGGCCCTCATCGTCGGCGCCATCGCCGAACGCATGAAGTTCTCCGCGGTCATGCTCTTCATGCTCGGCTGGATGTTCCTCGTCTACTTCCCGATGGCCCACCACATCTGGGGCATCACCGGTGAGATGAACGGCGTCTGGAACGCCAAGGCCGCCATCAAGGCGATCGACTTCGCCGGAGGCACGGTGGTCCACATGACCTCGGGCTGGTCCGCGCTCCTGCTCTGCATCATCCTCGGACCCCGCATCGGTTTCGGCAAGAAGGCCATGACCCCGCACAGCATGGTGCTCTGCGCCATCGGAACCGGCATGCTCTGGGTGGGTTGGTACGGCTTCAACGCCGGCTCGGCCCTCTCCGCCGACGGCGTCGCCGCCCAGGCCTTCATGACCACCACGCTCGCCGCGGGCGTCGCCGCCTTCACCTGGGGCGCCCTCGAGTGGATCCTCCGCAAGCACGCCAGCATCCTCGGTCTCTGCTCGGGCGCCGTCGCCGGCCTCGTCGTGATCACCCCGGCCGCCGGCTTCGTGACCGCCAGCTCCGCGGTGCTGATCGGCGTCCTCGCCGGCGTGGTGCCCTTCCTGGCCGTGGTCTACATGAAGTCCAAGCTCGGCTATGACGACGCGCTCGACACCTTCGGCGTCCACGCGGTCGGTGGCACCCTCGGCGCCATCCTGACGGGCATCCTCGCTTCGGCCGACGTCAACGGCAACCTGAACACGAACCTCAAGGACATCGTCGGCAAGACCCTGCTCACCGAGCAGCTCAAGGCGATCGGCGTCACCCTGCTGATCTCCCTGGTCGCCACCGCGATCCTCGCCTACGTGATCAAGGCCCTCATCGGCCTCCGCCCGACCGAAGAAGAAGAGGCCCGCGGCCTCGACATCTCGGATCACGGCGAAGAAGGTTACAGTCATAACTCCTAAGCCTCCCTACAGGGAAGCCGGCCCGCAGGCCGTCCGACACCGGACGGCCTGCTTCTTTGGGGGGATTTCCTGACAGTGACCGGACCTACTATGGAATTGCCAGCTTCCTGATACTGACACCAGAATGTCTTCATCCGTCCGCCATGCTTAAGATCTCCGCCCAACTCAACGACCGCGACTTCCAAGGCACTGCCGAGGAGCTTGCCGCCTTCGTCTCCGAGAAGCTGGCCGAACTCGGCTTCGGCGAGCGGCACCGCTCCTCCGAGCGCCTGGTCCGCTTCTACGCCTACCAGAAGCTCCTGAGCCGCCCGGAGAAAGCCCCCGACGACGGACGCCAGCGCCTCTTCGGCCAGTTGCAGGTCCGCCAACTCCTCCTTGCCCGCCTGCTCGCCGAGCGCGGCTGGGACCTCGACCGGATACGCACCTTGCTCCTGCAGAACCAGGAAATCAGCGCCCTCAACAAGCTGATCGACGAATTGGCCACGCCCACCGAGGCGGAAAAGCTGTTCTTCCGGACCCGCTCGAGCGGCGAAAGGACCATCGGCGATTTCCAGCCCGAGCTTGCGGAACCCAGGTCGCATCGCGCGAGATCACCGATCGCCTATTCCCAGCGCGACGAAATGGCCGAACCCTCCGCGCCTGCCTACAAGCCGGCCCGCAAATCCAGCTTCGCGATGGTGCAGCAGATGAAGCAGGCGGCCGAGTCCGAGGAATCCCCCGCCGAAGCCCTGCGACTGATGATAAAAAAGGAACTGGCCCGCGACGACCTCAGCCAGGCCGCCCGCAGCCTCCTCGATCAACTCCTGGCCTTCAATCCGACGTCCCGCGGCGACGAACCCAAGACCGAAAGATGGACCAAAGTACGGCTGACCCATTGGTGCGAAGCGCACTTCAACATCGATAGCCGCGTGACCCCGACCAAAGAAGAACTGCTAGAAATTGCCGATAATTTCAGCAAAGCATTGATGAAGAAGTATTTATAATTATGACAGTGTTAGTTTAATGGTAGTTTAAGGTTGGTATCTTTTTGGATGTTGACAGTATTGAGACTTGGGGCATGGTGGTGGGGATGATTCCTCCCATGAGCCAACCCAAGATCGAAATCCTGCCCCTCAAGAAGGGCTTCCTCCGCGCCGCCTCCGAAGCGACGCACGTCCTCGTCCGCCTCGTCGCCCCCAGCCAGCCGGCGGACGTCGTCGCCACCCCCCGGGCCCCGCTCGACCTCGCCCTGGTCATCGACCGCTCCGGTTCGATGTCCGGCCGCCCGCTCGAGGCCGCCCTCGAAAGCGCGGTCCGCATCGTCAACGGCCTGCGCAGCGACGACCGCGTCGCCGTCGTGGCGTTCGATGGCGAGATCGAAGTCGTCCAGCCGCTCGTCGCGGCCACCGACCGGACCGCGCTCGTCCAGCGCATCCGTTCGATCGACGCCCGCGGATCCACCGACCTCTTCGGCGGCTGGGAAGAAGCCGTCAAGCAGCTCGCGCCCTTCACCCGCAAGGACCGCATCGCCCGCGTCATCCTGCTCAGCGACGGCCAGGCCAACCAAGGCCTCGTCAATGAGACCGAGATCTTCGCCCGCGTCACCAAGGCCGCCGGCGCCGGCATCACGACCTCCACGGTCGGCCTCGGCCACGGCTTCAACGAATCGCTCATGACCGGCATGGCGGCCGCCGGCGAAGGCGTCGCCAACTTCGGCCAGACCGCGGACGACCTCGACGAGGCCTTCGAAGAGCAGTTCGCCATCCTGTCGAACTCCTACCTGCGTCAGGTCAAGGTCAGCGTGCAGGGCGGCAGCGACGTGCAGGCCCGCCTGGTCGGCGAGGTCCTCGAGCGCGGCGCGGCCCGCTCCCGCAAGCTCGGTACCCTGCCCTGGGACGCCTCGCTCGTCGCGGTCGTCGAACTGAAGATCGGCGCCGGCGCCAAGCCCGACGCGCTCGCGGCCGTGAACTTCGAAGCCGTCACGAAGGACGGCGAGGCGGTCAAGTTCGGGCCGGAACTCGTCGCCCTGCCGGAGCTCGACCTCGCCGCGTTCTCGGTCCTGCCGGTCGACGCCGACGTGGCGGCCCTGATCGACGAGGCGATCGTCGCCGAGAAGATCGAGGCCATCGAGGCGCTGACCCGCGCCCACAAGTTCGCCGAAGCCAAGCTGGCCTTCGAGGAACTGCTCAAGCGTCCCGGCCTCTCCGACTGGGCCAAGCAGAAGATCGAATACCTCAAGCAGCTCCTCGACGAGGACGCGATCATGGCCGCGAAGGAGATGCGCTACGGCCGCGGCCGCATGATGAGCCAGACGAAGGAGTCGGTCATGGCCTGCTACAGCATGCGGGTCGACGAGGACCTCGAGGCGAAGAAGGCGGCCTACCTGCGCCGCAAGCGCGCCGACGGCCAGGCCACCAAGCCGAAGCCCCCGCAGGGCGGCCAGACCCCGCAGGCCTGAACGGCGTAAGGACCGCGGATTTCGGCCCGGTGGAAGCGATTCCACCGGGCTTTTTGTTGCCCGCTCCGGACCGCCGGGCAAGATGGGCCTCCGCCTCCCATGTCCCGCGCTCTCCGCATCACCCTCTGGAGCGTCGGCCTCGTCGCCGTCGCCGTCGGAGCCACCCTTTTCTGGATCGAATCCCAGCTCCGTCCCGAACCCCTCGGCGCCCGCGTCAAAGGCCTCCTCGCCGACGCCGGCATCAAGGGCGGCATCACCCGCATCGAAGCGTCGCTCGACGGCAAGTTCTCCGCCGAGGGCATCGACCTCGTCCTCGCCGACGGCACCAAGGTCGCGGCGGCCTCGCTCAAGGGCGAAGCCGACCTCTTCGCCATCCTCGGCGGCACCTACGCCCTGCGCGGCCTCGAACTCAAGACGATCGACGTCGACCTCAGCACGCGCCGGCCGGCCGCCCCCGCCGCCGCGACGACCGCGCCCGCGGGCAAGAGCGTCCTGCCGCCGTTCGTCCTCGGTCCGTACGCCGCGACCGGACGCGTCCGCCTCGCGGACGGCACGCTGCTGCGCTTCAGCGTCCGCGGCGACGCCTTCGATTCCCGCGGCTCCGCCGACCTCCGCGCCGGCGTCGCCTGGCCGGGCTTCGTCATCGGCAAGCAGACGACCGACCCGCGCGGCGAGCTCTCGCTGAAAGCCGCTTTCCGCCGCCCGCTCGGCGGCGAGGGCGTCACGCTCGACGCGCTGCTCGACGACCTCGCCACGCTCCGTCTGGAGCTCACGGCCAAGGACGCGAGCCCGGCCGCCGCCGGCTCCGTCGGATTCGTCCTGGACGCGGCCGCCGTCGCCGGGAAACCCGGCGTCACCTTCACGGGCACGCTGAGCGATTCCGCCGCGCGGCCCGCGATGAAGCTCCGCGGCGAGCATCTCGCGGGGCGCACGGCCGTCGCCGCCGAGCTCGACCTCGATCCATCCCGCTTCGGCATCCTCAGCCGTCAGCTGCCCGACGTCCGCGTCACGGGCGCCGCCAAAGGCGAACTGGAAGGCGCCCGCTGGCAGGCCGACGTCGACCTGAAGGCGCTCTGGGCCGACCTGGGCCGGCTCTCGCCGCGCCTTCCCCAAGGCGGCCGTTCCGAGTGGCGCCTGGCGGCGAACGCGCAGAGCACCGCCGACGGCTTCGCCGTCCACCGCCTCGCGGTCACCGGCCACGGCGTGAGGATCGCGATCCCGCAGACGCTGACCTGGAAAGGCGGCCTGCTGCCCGCGAACGCGGATGACGCGACCGTCACCATCGCCGCCGAGGACGCGGACCTCGTCGCGCTGAATCCTTTCCTCGCCTCCGCGGACCTGATCGCCACGGCCGGACGCTGGACGGGCGAGGCTTCGGTCTCCTTCAAGGGCGGCCAGCCCGCCGTCCGCAGCGTGCGTACGCACAGCCTGCGCGACGTCACGTTGGAGCAGGCCGGCAAGCCGCTGGTGCGGGGCATCGACGCGGAACTGCCCGTCAGCTCCGCCGACGGCGCGATCGCCCTCGGCCCCTTCAGCGTGCGTTGCGCCGCCGGTGAGATCGCGGGCGGCCGGCTCACCCTCCGGCCCGGCGCCGACGGCGCCTGGTCGGCGCTGGCCGACGTCGACGTGGGCGTCGTCGAACTCGCCTCGCAGCCGAACTGGGAGGACCTTCCGACGGACAAGCTCCGCGGCATCCGCATCAGCGCGAAGGCCGCCATGGAGCGCGCCGCGGGCCAGGCTCCGGTCGTCGCCTCGGCCGAAGCGCGGATCTTCCGTGAGGGCCGTAACCTGCTCGCCTTGAAACTGCGCCAGCCCCTGCCGACCGCCGGCGCCCGCCCCACCGGCGTGCTGGTCGAAGCCACCGCCCGCGACCTGCCGCTCGAATCCCTCGCCGCCGTCGTCCCCGGGCTCAAGCTGTCCGGCGACCTGACGCGCGCCGACCTCGTCGTCGGCTTCAATCGCGAAGGCCTCTTCGTCCGCACCGAAGGCGCGCCGCTGGCGTTCGCCCGCACCAGCGTCGCCTGGGCCGGCAAACCCTGGGTCAAGGAATGCGACCTCGCCGCCAGCCTCGACCTCGTCGTCGGCGAACGCGCGACCCTCGTGGGCTTCAAGCAGGCTTCGTTGAAGAACCAGCGCCGCGTCCTCGCGGAAGGCGACATCATGGTCGGGCTCGGCGAAGCCGGCACGACCCTCCGCCTGCAAGGCGACCTCGGCGCCTTGGCCGAACAACCGTTCGCGGGGCCGCTGGGCATCGTCACGGGCGGCCGCTACCGCGCCAGCGCCGACCGCGCCACGGACGGCGAGATCAAGGTCTCCCTCGAAGTCAGCGAGGTCGGCCTGCGCCGGAGCGAAGGCCGCATCGCGCAGGCGACGGTCACCGGTCGTTACGCGCCCAAGGCCGACGGGCTTGACGCCGAAGGCGCCTTCCGCCTGCAGGCCGCGCACGTCAGCGCGGGTAAGTTCACCCTCGCGCAGCGCGTCGCCGGGACGAAGACCGACTGGCAGGCCAAGGTCACCGTCGACAACGTCGACGTCGACGACGTGCTCTCGCTGCTGCCGAAGTCAGACGAACCGCCCGCCGAGGCGCCCCCGGCGCCGCCGGCGCCGGACCGGACGGCCTTCTGGGCCGGGCATACCGGGGCCCTGGAGCTCACGGTCGGCACCGCCAAGGCCTACGGCATCAAGGCCGAGGGGCTCGTCGTCCGCGCCGACGCCCAGCCGAACGGCCTGCGCCTGAGCCAGCTTTCCGGACGCCTCGCCGAAGGCGCGCTCAGCGGGCGCGGCCAGCTGGCCTTCCAGCCGACCACGAGCAACGGGCCTTACGTCCTCGCCGGCACCCTTAGCCTGACCCAGTTCAACTTCGGCGAGGTCGCGCAGGCGGTCCCCGCCGTGAAGGATTTCCTCCAAGGCAAGGGCGACGCCGCCGTCTCCGTCACCGGCGTGAGCGGCACGCCGGGCGAGCTCCTCGGCCGCCTCCAGGCCGACGCGCAGCTCACCTCCCGCGGCGGGGTCATCCGCGCCTTCGGCGACAAGAACAGCAGCATGTCGCTGTCGGCCAACAAGGCGGGCGACATCGGCGAGACCCTCGGCGGGCTCGCGCTGATCGCCGGCGCGCTCACCAAGAACCAGCAGCAGGGCGAGAAGATCGCCCGCATCGGCGCCGCGATGACGGCGGCCGCCAAGCTCCAGAAGGCCGTCGCGGAATTCGCCTACACGTCGGCGACCATCAAGGCCTCCCGGCTCGCCTCCGGCACCGTCAAGCTGGAGACGGCGGACATCCGCAGCGAGACGCTCCAGCTCTCGGCCAAGGGCGGCATCAACGTCGACCCCAAGGCCGGCTTCGCCGACTGGCCCATGGCGTTCACGACGCAGCTGCGTGGCGCCGGCGAATTCGCGGACTACTTCCAAGTGCTCGGCTTCGGCGCCGGGCCCTCGCCGGCCGACGGCTTCACCGACGGCCCCGGCGTCAACGTCACCGGCTCGCTGAACCAGATCCGCACCGACCTCGCGGAGAAGCTCCAGGCCGCCGTGGACCGGACGCGCAACGCGCCCGCGACGGCCCCGGCCGGCCAGAACGGTCCGGCGCCGCAGGCCGCCCCCGGCGGCCAGGCCGCGCCGCCGCGGCGGCGCAACCCGCTGGGTGACCTGCTCAACGAGCTCGGCCGTTGATGACGGCGACGCGCGCGACCTTGGCCGGCCTCGCCGGACTGGCGGCGCTCGTCGCGCTGGCCCTCGCCGTGGGCGCCCAAGGCTTCGGCTGGGGCGACGGCGGCGCCTGGGCGCTCCTCCGCGCCCCCCGCGTGCTCGCCGCGCTGGCCGCCGGGCTGGCGCTCGGCGTCGGCGGCGCCGCGCAACAGGGGGTGTTCCGCAATCCGCTGGCCGACCCCGGGCTCACCGGGGTGTTCGGCGGCGCGCTCTTCGGCCTCGCCCTGCTGCTGGGCGCCGCGCCGGAGACGGCCTGGCGGCACGCGTGGCTCCTGCCCGCGGCGGCGTTCGCCGGCGCGCTCGGGTCCTCGGCGCTGCTCGTCCTCTGCGGCCGCGGAGGTTCCTCGGCCCGGCTGCTCCTCACGGGGCTCGGCCTCAACGCCTTCACCGCCGCCGGGACGCTCGTGATCGCCGCGCGCAGCGGCGAGTCCCGCGAACTGCTGACCAACGGAGCCTACGGCGACTGGCTCGGCATGGCGACCTTCGAACTCACCTGGCTCCCGGCCCTGCTCTGCCTCGCCGCGACCCTGCTGCTCCTGCCGAAGGCCCGCGCGCTCGACCTGCTCGCCTTCGGCGACGACGCCGCCCGCGGCTTCGGGGCGGACGTCGCCGGCGTCCGCCGGGACGCGGTCCTGCTGACCGCGCTGGCCGCCGCGGCCGCGACGTGCCTCGTCGGTCAGGTCGCCTTCATCGGCCTGCTGGCCCCGCATCTGGCGCGGGCGCTCGTCGGCCCCCGCCACGCGGCGGTCCTGCCCGGCTCCGCCTTGCTCGGCGGGGCGCTCCTGCTCGTGGCCGACACCCTCGGCCGCGGCCTCTGGGCGGAAGCGCCGCTCTCCGCCGCCGCGGTGACGGCCGTACTCGGCGCGCCGCTGTTCATCTGGATCGCGAGGAGCCAACATGACTGAACCCTGCGTCGAGTGCGTCGCGTTGGCCGTGGAGATCGCCGGCCGCCGGATCGTCGACGGCGTGTCGCTGCGGGCGGAACCCGGCCAGGTCGTCGCCGTAGTCGGCCCCAACGGCGCGGGCAAGACGACGCTCCTGCGCGCCCTCGCCGGCCTGGTCGCCTCGACCGGCGGCCTGCGCGTCGCCGGCGAGGATCCGCGCGCGGCCCCCGCGGGAGCCGCCGCGCGCCGCCGCGCCTACTGCGCCCAGCAGCCCGTCAGCGCGTGGGACTACCGGGTACGCGACCTCGGCGAGATCGCGCAGGCCGCCGCCTTCGCCGACCGGCTGGCTGAACTCGGCCTCGCCGAGCTGGCCGATCGTCGCCTCTCCCGGCTGTCGGGCGGCGAACGGAAGGCCGCGCATCTGGCGATGACGCTCGCCGCGGTCGGCGAACCCTACGGCGCCTTGCTCGTGCTGGACGAACCGACGGCTTCGCTCGACCTCGCGCGGCAGGCCTTGGTCGCGGCGGCGATCCGCGGCTTCGTCCGCGCCGGCGGAGCCGCCGTGGTGGCGACCCATGACCTCGCCTACGCGCGCGCGTGCGAGACCGTGGTGGTCCTCGCGGAAGGCCGCGCCGTCGGCCTGGGCGCGCCGCCGGCCGCGCTCACCCCTGTGGTCGTCGCCGCGACCTGGGGCGCGGCGGTTCCGGCGGGAGCGTGACCAGCCGTCCGTGCCGGGCGGCCGAGAACAGGTATTGCTGCGCGAGGCCGGCGGCGGGGCCGAAATGCGCGCGTCCGAACTGCTCGAGCGCCGCCGGCTTCCAGCCGCGCAGACCGTAGGCGTCGGCGAGCGCCTGGACGACCCAGGTGTCGACGGGGAAGCTTTCCAGGCGGCCGAAGCCGAACAACGCCACGCAGGCGGCTACCTTGGGACCGACGCCCGGCAAGGACTGGAGTTCGGCGAGCAAGGCGGGCGTCTCCAAGGCCGCGAACTCTTCGGTCCAACGCGGGCGGGCGAGCAGGCGTCGGGCGGTGCCGCGGAGGAAAGCCGCGCGGTAACCCAAGGCGCAGGACTTCAGCGTCGCCTCGTCCGCGTCGGCCAGCGCGGACCAGGTGGGCAGCGCATGGTGACCGGCGCCAAGCGGCTCGCCGAGCTTCGCCGCCAGCCCGGCGACCATCGCGCGGATCTGCAGGATGCGCTTGTTCGAGCTGCACAGGAAACCGATCAGCGTCTCGTGCGGATCCTGGCGCAGGATCCGCAACCCCGGGAACGCCTCACGCGCGGCGCGGAGTACGGGATCGGAGCGCCACGGCAGGTCGGCGGAAAGCCGGGCCTGCGCGCCTTCGGCGTCGAGATAGGCACGGAGCGCCGCCTCCGTACCGGAGACGCCCGGCAACCCGCGCCACTCGAGGCCCGCCGCGCCGGAGCGAAGCATGGCGACCGTGCGGCCGAAGACGCCCACCCAGGCGCCATCGGGCGTCGGGTTCCAACGGAACGACTGGCCGCCGTCGAGCTGCTCGCCGAGCGACGCCGCGGGGACGTCCTCGGCCAACCGCAAAGGTCGCCAAGCTGTCCACTCCGTCGCGGTCATGGACTCAGCGTCCGAGGTCGCGAGGCGTGCCCCAGAGGAAGCTGTGCTTGGCGGCGAGGACCTTGCCCTGCGCATCGACGACCGAGACGCGCCAGGCCAGCGGCCGCCACTTCGCATCGCCGGCCTGCTTGCCGGTCAGGCCGATCACGTATTCGCCGAACGGAAAGCCGGGGCGGAAGCGGGCGGGGAATTCATAGCGTTCGGCGACGGCGTTCTCCGTGCGCACGACCTGCAGCACCAGCCGGGCGTCGACGGGGGGCGCATCGGCCAGCTTGACGTAGAAATAATGCCCTTCGCGGGCGGCGGGGTCGGTGCGGAAGACGACGTCGGCGCCGTGGTCTTCCTTGGCGCCGAAGACGTCCGACGCGCGGGCGACGTCAGCGGCCGAGCGGCGTCGCTCGTTGACGTAGGCGATGCCGGGGACCTCGTCGGACGAGATCACCGGGGTGTCGCAACCGGCGAGGAGCAGCGCAGCGAGCGCGGCCCACAACGAGGCCTGGCCCACCGCTCGGCTCACTTCTTGGCCTTCTTCTTGCTCGCGGCGGCGCGGGCGATCTTGACGCGGGCCTTCTTGCGCTCGAGGTAGGCGCGGCGACGGCGACGCTTGATGACTTTGTTGCTCTGTTGACCCATGGTGCGTGCATCCTCCCGCAACCCCTCGGATGGTCAAGGAGAAGGTGCGCGGACCTTCCCTGGAGGGCCGGGGGAGGAAAGCGTCCTTTCTGGCTGCCTGGGTAGGGATCGAACCTACGACCAAGTGATTAACAGTCACCTGCTCTACCGCTGAGCTACCAGGCAGTGCGAAAGGAGTCCAATCAAGGCAAGGTCGGGGCGGCTCTGTCAAACAAATCCTCGCCCCTTCGGCTTGGCGGCCCTCCGACCCAAGCCGCCATTTTCATCGCGAAAGGCTCGGGTTCGCAGGGGTCGCCCGGACATTCACCCCATGGCCCCCTAATCTCTGGACACCCCTGTGCGGCCTGTCTTCCTTGTGCTCAATCCCATGCGCTGGTCCCGACTTCCTGAAACTCCCAACGCCCCCGGCTGCGGCGGCGCCTTCGTGGGCACCTCCGGCGACCTGCTGCTCTGCGGCGGCGGTTCGAACTATCCCGACAAGCCGGCCTGGGAAGGCGGCGTCAAGGCCTGGCACGACACGGTCTATTCGCTGACCAGCACGCGCTCCAAGAAGTGGGCGAGCGTCGGCAAGCTCCCCCGCCCTTGCGGTTACGGCGTGGGCGTCTCGATCCGGCAGGGCCTGCTGATGATCGGCGGCGCCGATTCGCACCGCCACTACGCCGACTGCTACACGCTGGCCGTCGAAGACGGCGAACTCAAGGTGCGCCCCTTCCCCTTCCTGCCCCGCCCGCTGGCCTACGCGACCGGCGCGCTCGTCGGCAGCAAGGTCATCGTCGCCGGCGGCACCGAGCGCCCCGACGCCACCGCGGCGTCGTCCAGCGCCTTCGCGATCGACCTCGCGAACCTCAACGCCGGCTGGAAGGAACTCCCGCTCTGGGCCGGCTCGGGCCGCATGCTCGCCCAGTCCGCCGGCACCAAGGACACGTTCTACCTTTTCGGCGGCGTCGCGCTGAGCCCCGGCGCCAAAGGCGTCGAACGCGAATACCTCGCCGACTGCCACGCGTTCACCCTCGGCAAGGAATGGCGCCGCCTTTCCCCGATGCCCCGGGCGGTCGCGGGCGCGCCCTCGCCCTGCCCGGTGCTCGAGAACGAGATCCTTGTCCTCGGCGGCGACGACGGCAAGCTGGCCGGCAAGGTGGGAGCAGCCAAGCACCCCGGCTACGCGAAGACCGTGCTCGCTTACGACAAGTCGACCGACACCTGGACCGAGGCCGAAGCCGGCTCCGCCCAGGTGCTCTCGACCGGCTGCGCGAAATGGTCCGGCGGCTTCGCCCTGACCAACGGCGAGCTCCGCCCCTTCGTGCGCACCGCCGAAGGCTGGCTGCTGCGCGCCGAGTAGTCATTGGGCTGGCGGCCCGGCGGGGACAGGCTACAAAGGACGCACCCCGGCGTCATGCTCCGCCTCACCCCATTGCTCGGCGTCTTCGCCGTCGCGCTCGGCTGCGCGCAAGGCGAGCCCCTGCCCGACCTCCCCGACCCGCACGGCCGCGCCGGGATGATGGCGGCGGTCCTGCGCGAAGCGGACGGCGGCGAAGTGATCGTCGCGGCCGGCGGCACGAACTTCCCCGATAAGCCGCTGTGGCAGGGCGGCGCGAAGAAATACCACGCGGAGATCCTCAAGCTCGCCCGCCAGGACGGCGGCTGGCGCTGGCGCAAGATCGGCGAGCTCCCCGAAGGCCTCGTCGGCGCGGCCTTCTGCGCGACGCCGCGACGCGACGGCCTCGTCTTCGCCGGCGGCGCCGCGGCCGACGGCCATCGCGCCGGCGTCTGGCGGATCGGGCTCGACGGCAAGGTGTCGCGCTTCGGACCGGATCTTCCGCGTACGCGGGCTTACGCCGGCTTCGCGGCCGCGAACGGCCACCTCATCGTCGTCGGCGGCACGGACCGGCCGGACGCGACCGAGGCGATCCCGACGCTGACTTCGCTCGACCTCGACGCTCCCGCGAAAGGCTGGCGGACGACCGACGCCGACCCGGGCTACGGCCGGATCATCCCGCTGGTCGGGGCCGGACCGAACCTCCTGCTCCGGGCGGGCGGATGCTCGCTCTCCGCGAAGGACGGCAAGCCCTTGCGCGACTACCATGAGGACCTCGCCTACCAGTCCTCGCTCGACTCCGGGCATCGTTTCCATGGCCTGCCGCACCCGCTCGCAGGGGCGGCCGGGCCGGGCGTGGCGACGGCGACGCACCTGCTTTTCGTGGGGGGCGACGACGGCTCGCAGTACGGCCACCCCCATGAGACGCACACCGGGCTGGCCCGGCGCGTCTACGCGATCGACCTGGAATTCCTGGAAGTGACCGAAATCGGCGAATGGCCGCACCCCGTGGCCGTCGCGCCTTTGCTCCGGCTGGGCGACGACCTCGTCACCATCAGCGGCGAAACGCGCCCCGGCGTCCGCACGCCGAAGCTCACCCGCTGGCCGATCCCGGCCAGATACCGATGAACGAGACCCCCTCCGCTTCCCGCACGGCCTGGCTGGTCGTCGCGCTGCTCATCCCGGTCGCGCTGCTCAACTATCTCGACCGGCAGCTGGTGGCCACGATGCAGAAGTCCATCATGGGCGACGTGAGCGGCATCGGCAGCCAGGAACAATGGGGGCACATGCTGGCGTGGTTCAAATGGACCTATGCGCTGGCCAGCCCCTTCGCCGGCTATGTCGCCGACCGCTTCGGGCGCCGCCACGTCATCGCCCTTAGCCTGCTCGTCTGGTCGGCGGACACCTGGGCGACGGCCCACGTGCACACCTACGACCAGCTCCTCTGGACGCGGGCCGTGATGGGCCTGAGCGAAGCCTTCTACATCCCGGCGGCGCTCGCGCTCATCGCCGACCATCATCTCAACGCCACGCGGTCGCGCGCGGTCGGCGCGCATCAGATCGGCATCTACCTCGGCGTGATGATGGGCAGCCTGGGCGGCTACGTCGCGGACGATCCGGCCCTCGGCTGGCGCTGGGCCTTCGCCGCGCTCGGCCTGGCGGGCGTCGCCTACGCCTTCCCCCTCTGGTGGGCGCTGCGGGAAGCCCCGCGCAAGCCGGACGCGGCGGAGGCCGGCGCGCCGCTGGCCGCCGCCGGCGAACTCCTGCGTGACCGCAATTTCCGGCTGCTGCTGCTCTACTTCACCCTGCCCGCGCTCGCTGGCTGGGTCGTGCGCGACTGGATGCCCAGCGTGCTGCGGAAGGAGCTCGGGCTCACGCAAGGCCTCGCCGGCGTCAGCGCGGTGGTCTGGTGGCAAGGCGCCGCGATCGCGAGCGCGCTGTTCGGCGGGTGGCTGGCGGACCGGTGGATGCGGCGCAGCCTGCGCGGACGCCAACAGGTAAGCGCCCTCGGCATGGCGCTGATCGCCCCGGCGCTGCTTGGCGTCGGCATCGTGATCGACCAAGGTTCGCTGCCCCTGGCCATCAGCTTCCTGGTGCTGTTCGGCCTCGGCTGGGGCCTCTTCGACGGCAACAACATGCCGATCCTCGCGCAGATCGCCCGACCCGGACGCCGGGCCACCGGCTACGGCCTGATGAACCTCGCCAGCATCTCCTGCGGGGGGCTGTCGGACGTCGGCTTCGGGTGGCTGCGCGACCAGCACGTCCCGCTGAACCTCATCTTCGCCGGCTTCGCGGCCGTGGCTTGTCTCTCCGCCTGGCTTGTCCTTAGCATCAGACCCGCCTCCGCAGACCTGCGCTGAAACCGATGTCCCCCTTCCGCTTCCACGGGCTCTGCCCCGCGACCCACACGCCCTTCCACGCCGACGGCACGCTGAACCTCGGCGTCGTCGAGCGCCAGGCCGAGCACCTCCTCGCGCGGAAGATCGACCGGGTGTTCATCGGCGGCACCACCGGCGAAAGCGCCTCGCTCAAGGTCGGCGAACGCCGGGCCCTCGGCGACCGTTGGGCCGAGGTCTCGCGTTCGTCCGGCATCAAGGTCGTCGTGCATGTCGGCGCGCAATGCCTGGCCGACGCGGCGGAGCTCGCCGAGCAGGCGCAGCGCAACCAGGCCAGCGCGGTCTCGATGATCGCGCCGTCGTACTTCAAGCCGCGCAGCCTCGAGGACCTCGTCGCGAGCTGCGCGCAGGTCGCGGCGGCGGCGCCCGCCCTGCCCTTCTACTACTATGACATCCCGGCGATGACCGGCATCGCGGGTTTCCCGGTGGACGACTTCCTCCGGGCGGCCGCCCCGCGCATCCCGAACCTGGCGGGCGTCAAGTATTCCAACCCCGACCTCGGCGCCTACCTGCTCGGCAAGCGCCTCGACGGCGGAAGGTACGACCTGCCTTGGGGCATCGACGAATACTTCCTCGCGGCGCTGACGATGGGCGCGCAAGGCGGCGTCGGCAGCACCTACAATTTCGTCCCCGGACCGCTCCAGCGCATGATGGCCGCCTTCCCGCAGGGCGACCTCGCGACCTGCCAGCTCGAGCAGGACCGGATGATGCAGGTGATCCGCATCGTGGCCCGCCGCGGCTACATGGGTTGCGCCAAGGCGCTGATGACCCACCTCGGCGTCCCGGTCGGCCCCGCCCGGCTGCCCAACGGCAACCCTGACGCCGCCGGCGTCAAGGCGATGCTGGGCGAGCTCGACGCCATCGGCTTCTTCTCATGGAAAGACTGATCCGCCTCCTCGCCGCGCTCGCCTGCGCGGCGTCCGCCCACGCCCAGCCCACCCTCGTCGGCGACGCGCCCGTCGCCGTCTTCGAAGCGAAGAAGAACCTGCCGCACGCCTCCGTCCGGATCCCGGCGCTGCTCCGGACCAAGAAAGGCACGCTGATCGCGGCCGCCGAGGCGCGCGACAAGGCGACCGATCAGGCCGGCAACGACCTCGTCGTCGCGACGTCCAAGGACGACGGCGTCACTTGGTCCAAACCCCGCGTGGCCTACGACCAGGGCAAGGACAGCTGCAACAACCCGACGCTGGTGGAGGACGAGCTCGTCGGGCGCGTCTATCTCTTCTTCCAGACCTTCCCCGCGGGCAGCCACGAATTCGGCGGCCTGCCCGTCGGCGACGCGCCGGAGGGCACGCGCATCCGCGTGATCGCTTCGGACGACGAAGGCGAGACGTGGTCGCGTCCGGCGGACCTGACCAAGGACCTGAAGCCGGCGGGCGCGGTCACGACGGCCTCCGGCCCGGGCGTCGGCATCAAGCTGAAGGCCCCGGCGCACGCCGGCCGCCTGGTGATCCCCTTCAACTCCCAGGACAAGAAGCGCAACTTCGTGAACTGGGTCGCCTACAGCGACGACGGCGGCCGCTCCTGGCATCGCGGCGGCGACGTCCCTCAGGACGGCGGCCGGCAGCTCAATGAGGTCCAAGTCGCCGAAGCGCGCGACGGCACGCTCTACCTGAATTCCCGCCGCTGGAAGGGCGCCGCCTTCCGCAAGGTGGCTTGGTCGAAGGACGGGGGCCAGACGTGGAGCCCGGCGACGGACGAATCCGCGCACCCGGATCCGACCTGCCAGGGCTCCCTGCTCCGCATCGACGAAGGCGCGAGCACCCGCTTCTACTTCCTCAACCCGGCCGGCAAGGGACGGTCCAACGGCACGCTCCGACGCTCGGATGACGGCGGCAAGACGTGGTCCCAGTCGACGCTGCTCTTCCCCGGCCCGTTCGCCTACAGCTCGATGGCGCCCGTCAAGGGCGGCCTGGGCGTGCTGTACGAACCGGCCGGCAACTCGACGGTGCTCTACCGCCGCGTCGCCCTCGAGCCGACGGCCGGACGCTGAGCCGACGCGCCCTCAGAAAGCGCCCGTGAGCATCTGCCAGCAGAGCAGCTGCTGCCGAGGCAGGTGGAAAGGTCCTTTCCACATGTTGCCCTTGAGCTCCGTGGTCGGTCGGCCTTCGCGGTCGAGATAGCCATACCACTCGCCGTGCTCCTTGTCGGGGAAGCGCGCGTAGGACCAGTCATGGACCTGACGGTGCATCTCGGCGTAGCGGGCTTCGCCAGTGATGAGATGCGCGAGCAGGGTCGCGATGATCGCCTCGTTGTGCGGCCACCAGAACTTCATGAAGTGCCAGTACTCCTGGATCGGCTTGCCGTGCAGGTCGGTGAAATAGCGGATGCCGCCGTGTTCGCGGTCCCAGCCGCGCTCCCACATGTAGTCGAGCATGGCGAGGCCGAGCCGCTTCAGGCCGTCGTCGTCGGCGCGTCGGGCCTCGCGCAGGACGAACCAGGCCGCCTCGATGGCGTGGCCGGGATTCAGCAGCCGGCCGTCGAAATGGTCGTAGACCTCGCCGGCCGGGCCAACGACCTCCATCACCGCGCGCAGGTCATGCTTCACGAAATCCCGGGCGATCTCATCGATGGCCGCGCGCGCCCACTGGGTGAGCGTCCGGCCGAGCACGGTCACGTCGCCGAGGTCGGCGCGCAGGTCCTGCGCCGTCACCAAGGTCATCATCAGCGGCGCGAGGCCCTTCATCGGCCGGGTCTCCGGAGAGACCTTGGGGGCGATCCGGCCGGGCTCCCGATGGTAGCGAAGGAACGTCTCGTAGGCGGCCAGCGCGCGCTCGCGCCACTTGGCCTGTCCGGTCGCGCGATGGACCGCGCCGTAGCCGATCGCGGCGAAGCATTCACTGAAGACGTAGCGCCGCATGCGCAACGGGTCGCCTCCGGCCGTGACGGTGAAATGCAGCTTGCCGGAGAGATCGGCGCAACGGTCGTGCAGGAAGTCCGCGCACGACAACGCCGCCCCGAGCCACTCCGCGCGTGGCTCGACGGTGTTGTGCAGGTTGGCGAAGGTCCAGGCCGCGCGCCCTTGGAACCAGACGGACTTGTCCGTATCGAGCAGTTCGCCCTGCCGGCCGAGGGCGGTGTGGATGCCGCCATGCGCCCGATCGAGGCCGTGCTTCAGCCAGAACGGGATCACGTCTTGCAGCAGGCCGTCCCGGTAGATGCGGATCAGCTCGGCCTGACGCTGCTTGAGGTAAGGGGTCACGCGGACGATGCTGGGAGGCCGCCGGACCGCGTCAACGCCCGGACTCCGGCGGAACGAGGAAAGGCTCCGCCATAGACGGCGCGTCGCCGTAGTAATGCCGGATGAGCCCGGCCAGGTGCTCCTTGATGTCGACCGGCAGGAAGGCCCCGAAGTGGATCTCCTTGCCCTGCGAGGCGACGACCACGGAGTCCACCGGCTGCTTGTTCTGCTTGGCGCCGCGGTAGGCCAAGGTGACCTTCACGACGTCCCCGGCGGGCAAGGTCGACGTCCAGCCGACGTAGGGCAGGATCCGGAAACGGAACGAGACATGCCCGTCGGTAAGCGTGAGCCGATAGCGCGCCACCGTGAAGCCGAAGCCGACGAGGAAGAACGGCACGTAGAAGAGCGCCAGCAAGGCGAAGTGCCACCATTCCGGGTGCGCGACCGTGCGGCCGTTCATCTTGAGCGAACCTTGGGACAACCCGTAGAAAAGAGCGACGCAGTGGACACAGGTGAAGACCAGCCAGAACCAGCCGAACCAAGTCCCGAGCCGCACGCCGTAACTGACGCCCTGCAAGCCGGACTCGACCGAAACCTTGGGATGGCCTCGGGACACCTCCTCGTCGGAAAGGACCGGCGCCTCGCGGCCGACCGACATCGCCGCCTGGCGGGCCTCGGCCGCGGCCTTCAGGCGCGCGAGCTTGGCCAGGAATTCTTCGCTTAGTCCCATGGTCTCAAGGAGTAGAAGGAACCAGGTCAGCGGACACGAGAATTATCCGGCCCGATGACGTATAATTCGGACCCGTTGTAGTAATGATCGATAAGGACGGCGAGCCGGACCCGCTGTTCCAGAGGGAGCTTCTCGCCGAAGGCGACTTCCTGACCGGCCGAGGAGACGACCACGGAAAGGAGAGGATAATACCTGGTCGCGCCCTCGACGCTGTAGAACTGGTCGCGAAAAGCCATTCCCACGACGACCGCCTCGCCCGTCGCCAGCCGGCACTCTTTCTCGGTCCGCCCGAACGACCGAAGACGCACGACCAAGAAGTCGTCCGCGAAGACGACCTGGTGCTCGAGAAAGATGACCCGGGCCGGCAGATAGGCCACCAGCAGGAAAATCGGCACGGAGAAAAGCACGGAGAAAACCGAGGGCGCCCCCGTCCAGCTGAGCCCAGGGTAGAGCACGACGACGATCGCGGCCCAGCACATCAGCGCGGCGACGATCATCAGGCTGCCGATCACGACGCCGAGCGGCTTCTCCATGAACACCCCTCCGTCCGTCCGCAGCTCACATCCCGCGAGAGGGGTCGCCAGTTCGCCATGATGCGCAGGCAGGACGCGGAGTCCCTTGCGGGCGGAAGGTAAGTAAGCCTTCGGCTCCTGCCGGGAGCACCACTCCTCGCACTCCTTGGCCTGCTCCTGCAAGGACCGGATGGCTTCCATGAAGGCACCCTAACGCGACCGACGGCGGGGACAAGCCAACGCTGGCTTGAACCGAGGCCCATTCTGGCTGTCCATAGGATAACCCCATGCGACCCCTCCTCGCCCTGCTCCTCCTGCCCTTGGCCGCCCTGGCCGACGGCACCCGCCACACCGTGAGCTATCCGGCCTCGGACAAACCCGGCGAGCTGATCTTCCCCACGACCTACAACCTCTGGCTGCCCGAGGGCGTGAAGTCCGTCCGCGGGATCATCGTGCACCAACATGGCTGCGGCACCGGCTCGAACAAGGGCGCCGTGACCGCGGCCGACGACCTCCACTGGCAGTCGCTCGCCCGCAAGTGGGACTGCGCCCTGCTCGGTCCGGTCATCGGTGAACCGGACAAGGCCAACTGCCGCATGTGGTGCGATCCGCGCAACGGTTCGGACCAGACTTACCTGCGGGCCCTCGCCGACCTCGCCAAGCAGACCGGCCACCCCGAGATCGCGACGGCTCCATGGTGCCTCTGGGGCCATAGCGGCGGTGGCTTCTGGTCCAGCATCATGCAGGCCAAATACCCCGAGCGTATCGTCGCTATCTGGTTCCGCTCCGGCACGGCCTACTCCTACTGGCAGAAGCCCGAAGATCCGACCAAGGAACGTTCGATTCCCGAGGTCATCCTGCCGGACGCCGCCTACGAGATCCCGATGATGGCGAACCCGGGCGCCAAGGAGAACGGCGACAAGCGCTTCAACACCGCCTGGACCGGCTCGCTCGCGATGTTCAAGGCCTACCGCGCCAAGGGCGCGCCGATCGGCTTCGCTCCGGACCCCCTCACCTCGCACCAGACGGGCGACCAGCGCTACGCCGCCATCGCGTTCTTCGACGCCTGCCTTGAACTGCGTCTGCCGGCGTCGGGCAACGTCCTCCGCAAGATCGACCAATCGAAAGGCTGGCTCTCGCCGCTGCTCGGCAATGAAGCCAAGCCCGCCGGCGAATACGCGGGTGACAAGGCCGAGTCCAACTGGCTGCCGAACGCCGCCTTCGCCAAGGCTTGGAGCGAATACGTCAAGACCGGCGCCACGAACGACACCACCCCGCCGCCCGCGCCTTTCAACGTCGCGACCAAGGCCGTCGCCGAAAGCGTCGAAGTGACGTGGGATGCGCACGCCGACTTCGAGAGCGGCCTCCGCCAGTTCCTCATCAAGAAAGATGGCCAGGTCGTCGGCCGCGTGCCGGAGAAGCTCGCCAATCCCTTCGGACGACCGCTCTTCCAAGGCATGACCTACGGCGACACGCCGACGCAGCCGCAGGCGCTGATGCGCTTCGTCGACAAGGGCGCGAAACCCGGCGCGAAGTACGAAGTCGTCGCGGTGAACTCGGTCGGCCTCGAGTCGAAGTAAACGACATCAGGCCGGCGTCACCGGCCCTGCGTCAGACGTTGCAGGTAGGTCGGCGCGAGCCCGGTCGAACATTGGCGGTCGTAGGCGAGCAGCGCCTGCATCGCCAGGTCGAAAGAGCCGTACACCATGTGCAGGATGACCGCCATTCGCAGGAGCTTCTCCGACGGCAGGTGGTCCAAGGCCATGAAGTCCTTCACGTAGACCGCATCGGCCCAGAGCATCTGGCTCAGGCACTGGTTGACGTCGTTGTTCACGATGAGCGGCTTGAAGGTGCGGCCGGCGAGCCCGGCGAACTTATGGAAGACGAAGCCGCTGCGGCGGAGCCGCTGATCCACTTCCGCGAACAACGGCTGCCCCTTGTACATCTCGACGAACTCGACCTCGGTATGGACGACCACCGCGTCCGTCAGGACCCGGTCACCGCCGTTCAGCACGTCCAGCTCGGCGCCCTGCACGTCCAGCTTGAGGAAATCCGCCCCGGTGATCTGAGGGATGTCATCGAGCCGCTTCGTCGCGAACGTATGCTGCTTCACCACCTGCGTCAGGTTCTCAAGGTTCTGAAACCTATCCAGCAAGGCGGAATTAGGCTCCAGCAAGGAGGACGTCATCGGATAATTGCATTCATGGAACGCGCGCGTCGTACCGTCGCCGATCGCGTAGGGCAGATAGGTCCGGGACTCCCGGGACATCGCGTTCAGGCGGTCACACTCGGCCTGCACGCATTCAAAGCCAAGCACGCTGGCGACGCCTGCCTTAAGGAGCGGATCGTAGATCTCGGCACCGAGATCCATCGCGCCGACATCGATGACCTGGACTTTCCCGACAGGGGGTAGGATTTCGAGGATGTTGAACATGCTTCGGGCGGGTGGATGATCAGGAGCGGGGCACGGAATGACTACCGCTCCCGCGGAGGCCTGGCAACCTATCGCTTGCGCGGCCGCGACCGTCGCGGGTGAGGCGGGCAACAAAAAGGGCCGCCCATCGGGCGGCCCTTCGCTTCGCCTACGACCCGGGATTATTCGCCCCAGGAGCAGGTGTTGCCGGCGTAGATCGCGCGGTTGCCGAGTTCCTGCTCGATGCGGAGGAGCTGGTTATACTTGGCGACGCGGTCGGAGCGGCAGAGGGAGCCGGTCTTGATCTGGCCGGCGTTGAGGCCGACGGCGATGTCCGCGATGGTGGCGTCTTCCGTCTCACCGGAGCGGTGCGAGATGATGGCGGAGTAGCCGGCGCGCTGGGCCATGGAGACGGCGTCGAAGGTCTCGGTGAGGGAACCGATCTGGTTCACCTTCACGAGGATCGAGTTGGCGGTCTTGGTCTTGATGCCGCGGGAGAGGAACTCGGTGTTGGTGACGAAGAGGTCGTCGCCGACGAGCTGGGTGTTCGCGCCCATGGCGTCGGTGGCCTTCTTCCAGCCGGTCCAGTCGGCCTCGGAGAAGCCGTCCTCGATCGAGACGATCGGGTAGCGCTTCTGCAGGTCCTGGTAGAACTTGATCATCTGATCGGAGTTGCGCTGGGACTTGTCGGACTTGTGGAAGGTGTACTTGCCGGTCTTCTCGTCGAAGAACTCGGAAGCGGCGACGTCGAGGGCGAGGAAGACTTCCTTGCCGAGCTTGTAACCGGAGGCCTTGACGGCCGCGGCGATGGCTTCGAGGGCGGCCTCGTTGGAGGCGACCTTCGGGGCGAAACCGCCTTCGTCACCGACGGAGGTGGAGAGACCCTGGGACTTCAGCACCTTCTTGAGGGCATGGAAGATCTCGGTGCCCATGCGGAGGGCTTCGCTGAAGGACTTGGCGCCCTTCGGGACGATCATGAATTCCTGGATGTCGACCGGGGCGTCGGAGTGGGCGCCGCCGTTCATGATGTTCATGAGCGGGATCGGGAGGACCTTGGCGTTCGGGCCGCCGATGTAGCGGTAGAGGGGCTGGCCGAGGGCGGTGGCGGAAGCGTGGGCGGCGGCCATCGAGACGCCGAGGATGGCGTTGGCGCCGAGCTTGCTCTTGTTCTTCGTGCCATCGAGGCCGATCATCGCGGCGTCGATGCCGATCTGGTCCTGGGCGTCATGGCCGACCAGGAGGGAGGCGATGTCCTCGTTGACGTTCTCCACGGCCTTGAGGACGCCCTTGCCGTTGTAGCGCTTCTTCGGGTCGATGCCCTTGCCGAAAGCCTTCGGGCTCACGTCGCTGTCACGGAGCTCGTGGGCTTCGTAGGTGCCGGTCGAGGCGCCGGACGGGACGGCCGCGCGACCGCGGACGCCGGAGGCGAGGACGACATCGACTTCGATGGTGGGGTTGCCGCGGGAGTCGAGGATCTCGCGGGCTTTGATATCGACGATTTGGGTGCTGCTCATGATGGAAAATGAAGTCCCATAGGGGTAGGGACAAGGGACGGGGATGAGCGAGAAAAAAGGGATGCATAGCCCCGCCCGGCGGGCGCCCCGACCCCCGAAACAAGAGCCCCGGACTGGGGTTTCCAGGCCGGGGCTTCGAGATGGTGGGAGTAGATGGACTTGAACCATCGACCTCCTGAATGTCAATCAGGCGCTCTAACCAACTGAGCTATACCCCCGTGAAAGAGGAAGGTGAACAAAGGGAGCGGACCGCCCTCTGGCAAGCCTTCAATGCACGTCCCCGAGATAGGTGGCCGAACCGTCCCTCAGGGCCTTGGCGATGATGTCGCCCAAGCCCTTGGGCGAAAGGGGGTAATCCGCCAGCCGAGCCAGCGGCAGCCACTCGAAACCGACCTGCCGACGGTCACGCTCCCGGCCCTCCCCGATCGGCCCGAGGTCGTCGCAGCGGCAATGGAAGACGGCTTCCACCTGGTGGAAGTGCCCGTGGATCCGATGCATGGCATGGTTCTTGCCGACGTACTCCCGGAGGTAGACCAGGCCCAACGGCTCGACGCGCAGGCCGAGCTCCTCGTGGACCTCGCGACGGACGGTGTCCCGCAACGTCTCGCCATGGTTCTGGCCGCCGCCCGGCAGGACGAGGAACTCGCCCTCCTCGGTACGGATCCGGACCGCCAGGATCTCCTCGCCGCGCAGGATGACGGCGCGGGCGGCCGTCCGGACCCCGGAAGACGCGCTGCCTGACTGACGACGAGGAGGAGACACGCGGCCACACTACCGGGATGACCCGGACAGTGAAGCCGTAAAGCGTGGGCGGTAATCCGCCCGGCTTACGACAGCAGCTTCTCGTCGATCTCCTGGTTGCCGTGGACGGCCTTGACGTCGTCCAGGGCTTCGAGGGCGTCGATGAGCTCCATCACCTGCTTGGCCACGGCGGCGTCGCCGACCGGGACCGGGATGCTGGAGATGTAGGAAAGCTCGGCCGACTCCGGCTTGAGGGACTTCTCCTGCAGGGCCTTGGAGACGGCGTCGAAGGCAGCGATCGGGCAGAGCACCTCGAAGTGGTCGCCGTGGTTGACGACGTCTTCGGCGCCGGCCTCGAGGACGAGCTCCATCAGGGCGTCTTCGCCGATCTGGGCGGAGCCGATGAGGAACTGCCCCTTCTTCTGGAAGCTGTGGGACACGGCGCCGGTCTGGGCCATGTTGCCGCCGTTGTCGTTGAAGGCCTGACGGACTTCGGCCGCGGCGCGGTTCTTGTTGTCGGTGGTGACCTCGACGATGAGGCCGACGCCGCCGGGGGCGTAACCTTCGTAGACGATCTCCTCGTAGGTGACGCCGGGGATCTCGCCGGTGCCCTTCTGGACCGCGCGCTTGATGTTGTCCGAAGGCATGTTGGCCGAACGGGCCTTGTCCATGAGCGTGCGCAGGCGCGCGTTGGACTCGGGATTGCCGCCGCCGGCGCGGGCCGCGAGGGTGATCTCCTTCGCGAGGACGGAGAAGATCTTGCCGCGCTTGGCGTCAATGACGGCCTTGTGCCGCTTCGTCGTGTGCCACTTGCTATGACCGGACATGGTGGGATGGGGGTTGAAAATCAGCCTTTGACCTTCTTCGGCGCGGGCGCGATCACCTCGACGTCCGGCTCGTCCTTGGTAAGCCAGGTCTGCAGCATCGTCAACAGGTTCTGGATCGTCATGTACAACGTCAGGGCCGAGGCCATCGGGTAGCAGATGACCGGGAACAGCAGCGTCATCATCAGGAAGATCATCTTCTGGGAGCCGTCGCCCGAGGGCTGCGGGCTCATGCGCATCGAGAGCCACATGGTGACGCCCATCAGGACGGGCAGGAGGTTCACCGGGAAGCCGCCGAGGTGGAAGAGCGTGTCGGGCGCGGAGAGGTCGGCGATCCAGAGGAAGGAATGGAGACGCAGCTCGACGGTGGTCTGGAAAGCGGTGTAGAGGCCGAAGAAGATCGGCATCTGGATGAGGATCGGGAGGCAGCCGGCGAACGGGTTGATCTTGTTGTCGGTGTAGAGCTTCATGAGCTCCTTCTGCATCTTCTCCGGGTTGTCCTTATGCTTCTCGCGGATGTCCTGCATCGGCTTCGCGAACTTCTGCATCTTCTTGGCGGCATTCATCTGGATCGACGTCAGCGGCCAGGTGATGACCTTGATCAGGCAGGTGAGCAGGACGATCGCCCAGCCCCAGGACCAGGCGCCGCTCCATTCCAGCAGCCAGTGCACGCCGCCGAGGACGGCGAGCAGGAGCTTGCAGATGGCGCCGAAGGAGATGAAGCCGAGGAGCTTCGAGAACTGCAGCACGGCGACCTGGCCGTCAGGCAGGGCGGCGACGCGGGCGTACTCCTTGGGGCCGACGAAGAACTCACCGGCGAAGGTCCGGGAGAGGTCGGCGGCGGGGACGGGTTCCCAGGAGGCGAAGGCCTGCAGGCCGCGCTTACCGGCGTCAAGAGCGACGGGCAGGACGAGGACTTCCGTGCGCGCGCCGCGGGCGGAGGCGTCGGCCGGATGGATGATCGAGGAGAAGAACTGGTTGCCGGAGGCGACCCAGAGCAGCGGCTTGGCGACGGAGGCGACGGCGTGCTCGGCCTGCGCCTTATGGGCGCCGAGGCCGAAGAAGCCGCTGGAGTCGGTGAAGACGTCGAGGCCGACGCGGGTCAGGTCCTCGCCGTCGTAGGCGAGCACCGAGAGGAACTGGTTGGCGGAGTCGCCTTCGGTCGGCTGCCAGCAGCCGGTCGAGACCCAGACGGAAGCGGCCGGCTTGCCGGCGGGCGGGATGACCTTGGTGACGAAGCGAAGGGCATACGGCTCGGCGACCGAGTCGACCGGGTGCGCCAACGAGAAGGTGCGCTCGATGCGGGTGCCGTCGGCGAGGGCGCCGACGAGCGTGATGGCTTCGGCCGAAGCACCGGGCTGGGCGACGAACTCGGAGAGGAGCGTCTCGAGCCTGCCGGTGACGGGATTCTTCACCGCGAGCGCGAGGGCCGATTCGTCGTTGCCGGCGTTGAAGACGACGACGCCCTGCTTGGTGACGTCGGCGAACTCCTTCTTCAGGCGGATCTCCCGGATGGCGCCGCCACGGTCGGTGAGCGTCACCTTGAGCTTTTCGTTCTCGAGGACGAAGGATTTGGCCGACTCACGCGGCACCGGCCGGGCGGACTGGGCCGAGGCAGGCAAGGTCGTCGCCGGCTTGGCGACCAACGCCGGAGCGACGGGAGCGACGACGCCCGTAGGAGCCGGCTTGGCGCCCGGAGGCGGGGTCGCCGGAGCCGTGAAAAAGTAGAGGGCGAAGGCGCCGACGATGCAGGCCATGCCTAGGATGAAGTTCTTGCGATCCATGGAAAGTGAGTGGTTTGGCGTAGGGAAGCCCCCGCCTTGGTGCAAGGCACAAGGCGTCGAACGACGGCACAGCCCTCGTTTTTCGTCAAAAAAGGCGCCCGTCGGGACGGCGGCTCAGGACCCCGGCTTGGTCGCCGGAATCTTCGCCAGTTCGGCGGGGACGGCGTCCGCGGCGTAGGTCGGGAAATTCAGCTCCAGGAGGGAGACGAAAGGCACGCTGAACTTGGTCTGCCCGGCCGAACGGTCGACCAGCGAGGCCACCGCCACGGGGGTGGCGCCGGCGGCGTTCAGGATGTCCAGGCACTCCTGCGCGCGGCCGCCGCGGGTGACGACGTCCTCGGCGACGATCACGCGTTCGCCGGGACGGAAGGTGAAATTACGGCGCATGACCAGCTTGTCGTTCTCCTTTTCCGCGAACACGAAACGGACCCCGAGCTGGCGGGCGATCTCCTGGCCCACCACGAGCCCGCCCATCGCCGGCGCGAGGACGGTGTCACACGGATGGGCCGCGAGCTTCGGGCGGAGCAGCTCGATGAGGCGGGTGACCTTGTCCATGTGCTGGCAGACCTGGGCGCACTGGAAGAAATGGCCGCTATGCAGGCCGGAGCGGAGGACGAAATGGCCGGTCAGCAGGGCCTTGGAATCGCGGAAGATCTGGAGGACTTCTTCTTGGGTCGAACTCATGCGCCTTGGATAAGGCAGAAAAGTCCCGCGGGGCGAGGCGATATCCGCCCCGCCCCGCAAAAGGTTCGCCCTCCCCCACCCTCTGCCTAATAAAGGTCAACCCATGGAAACCGACGCCCGCCCCGGCCCCGCGAGCCAGGCCAAGACCTGGATCATAACGATCGCCATCGTGCTCATGGCCGCCCCGTTCGTGGTGCTGGCCCTGCGCCCCCCGGCGGCGACCCCGGCGAAGGCGGGCGAGACCGACCTGACCGGCATGGTCTGGATCCCGGGCGGGGAGTTCACCATGGGGACGGACAAGGCCGACGAGAAGCACGCGGAAGAAGCGCCGGCGCACGCGGTCGTCGTCAAAGGCTTCTGGATGGACGTCACCGAAGTGACCAACGCTCAGTTCAAACGGTTCGTCGACGCCACCGGCTACGTGACCGACGCCGAGAAGGATCTCGATCCGCGAGAATTCCCCAAGGCTCCGCCGGAAATGCTCAAAGGCGGCGCCCTGCTTTTCCAGCGCGTCTCCGGCGTGAACCCCTTCCAGTGCGGCGGCGCCGACCTGCCCTGGTGGAAGTTCACCGCCGGCGCCAATTGGCGGCACCCGGACGGCCCCGCGTCCTCGATCGAGCAGCGCATGGACCACCCCGTGGTGTGCGTCACGTACAAGGACGCGCAGGCCTACGCCAAATGGGCGGGCAAGCGGCTGCCCACCGAAGCCGAGTGGGAGTTCGCCGCGCGCGGCGGCCTCAAGGACAAGCCTTACGTCTGGGGTGACGAAGAGCGTCCGAACGGGCGGATCATGAGCAACCATTGGCAGGGGAAATTCCCCGAGCGCGACAGCGGCGCCGACGGCTTCACCGCGGTGGCCCCGGTGAAGTCCTTTCCGCCCAACGGTTACGGCCTCTACGACGTCTCCGGCAACGTCTGGGAGATGTGCGAGGACTGGTACGGCCTCGACTACTACAAGGTCTCGCCCAAGGATGGTCCGGTCGGCCCGGCCATCGGCCACGACCCCGAGAAGACCGGCTTCGGCCAGCACGTGATCCGCGGGGGCTCCTGGCTCTGCGACGAAGGCTACTGCTTCCGCTACCGCCCGGCTTCGCGCCAAGGCCTCGACATGCTGACGTCGACGAACCACGTCGGCCTGCGTTGCGTCGCCGACGCGCCCGCTCCGGCGAAGAAGTAAGCGGCGAAGCTTACTTCTGTTCCTGGTAGTCGAGGTCCTTGCCGAAGGTCTCTTCCATGCCCCAGAGGGCGTAGAACGCCGCGCCGAAGCAGATGACGCCGAGCACCGCTCCCGCGAGCGAAGGCGCGAGGAACGGCGCGTCCTTGGCGCCCGTGAGCTGCGTGAAGCCGAAGGTGAGCAGCACGAGCGAGCCGCGGGCGAAGTTCGGGACGGTGGTCGCGACCGTGGCGCGCAGGTTGGTCCCGAACTGCTCCGCGGCGATGGTCACGAAGAGGGCCCAGTAGCCCATGCCCAGGCCCATCAGGAAGATCAGCCGGTAATAGGCCGCGGACGTCCACCCGTCGGCGCCGAAGAGATAGAGGACGACGCAGGCGAGGCTGAACGCGAGGAAACCGGCGACCACCTTGCGCCGCGAACGGAGCAGCTGGCTGCCGACGCCGCTGGCGAGGTCGCCGAACGTCAGGCCGAGGTAGAAGGCCGCGACGGCCCAGTTCGTCTTCACCGGCTCGCCGGTGACGCCGGCGGCCGGCGCGAAGACCGTGGCGGCGCGCTGGACGAGGATGCCGATCATATACCAGGTCGGCAGGCCGATGAGGACGCAACGGGCGTAACGGACGAAACGGTCGCGGGAGGTGAACAGCGCGAGGAAATCACCGCGCTTCACGTCGCCGTCGGCGCCGTGCTCCTTGGCGTGATGGAACATGCCGGACTCATGGACGCCGACGCGCAGCAGCAGGAGCAGGAGGCCGAGACCCCCGCCGATGAAGTAGCTCATGCGCCAGCCGTCCGTGCCGACGAGGGCGCCGATGGCGTCGACGTGGTCCGCCATGTAGCCGGCGACGACCGCGCCGAAGACGCCGACCGTGGCCACGACCGCCGTGCCGTAGCCGCGTCGCTCCTTGGAGAGGGATTCGGAGACGAGCGCGATGCAGCCCCCGAGCTCGCCGGCCAGGCCGAGGCCGGCGACGAAACGCCAGAACGCATAGGCCCCGAAGCTGTCGACGAGGCCGTTGGCGATGTTCGCGACGGAATAGAGGAGGATGGACCCGAAGAGCGTGGTCAGGCGGCCCATGCGGTCGCCGAGGACGCCGAAGAAGATGCCGCCGAGGAGCATGCCCATCATCTGCCAGGAAAGGAGGTCCTGGTACCAAGGGGCGCCGGTGATGAGGTGACCCAGGCCGAGGCCGTTGAGGCTCTTCTCCCGCACGGTCATGAACAGCGTGAGGTCGTAGATGTCGACGAAGTAGCCGAGGGCGCCGACGACGACGGCGGGATGGAGCAGATCCTTCCAGAGAGGGCGCGGCTCGGCCGGGAATGCGGGGGTGCTCATGAAGGCGGGGTTACGCCTTCAGACCGTGCAGGTTGGCCATGGAAATGCCAGACAACATTGCGCCGGTGACCCCCAGGAAGCCTTGGTCCGTGCCGATGAGGAAGAGGTTGGCGAGGTCGGTCCGCCCGTCGCGGCGCTTGACCGTGGCCCCGTAGATGGCGCCGTTGAGGTGGCCGGTGAACTTGCGGACGGTCCGCGGCGTGAAGACGTCGGTCGAGGTCAGCGCGGCGTCGTGCGCGGCGTCCGTGACGGCGGGCAGATGCGCCCGGGCCACGCGGTTGAGCCGGCCGCACCACTCCTGCTTGCGGGCCTGATACTCGGCTTCGGGCAAGGCGCACCAGGCGTCGTGGTTGGCCAGCGAGGTGACCCGGAGCCAACCTTCGTCCAACGCCCTGCCCTCCCCGTATTGATAATTATTCGGGATGCAGACGACGCCGGAACGCGGGTCGACGAGGTCGGCCGGCGCCCGGTAGCTGAAGCGCTCGGCGTCGCAGAAGAAGACGATGGTGTCCTGCCAGCCGAAGCCGGCGAAGGCGGCGGCGTCATAGGTCGCGATCGTCTCGGCGTAACCCAGCCGGCCGATCTCGGCCGCCGCGGCCGCGGGCGGGGCGTCCGAACGCAGCCGCATCGTCTCGACCGCGCCCGCCGAGGAGTAGACCGCCTCGGCGGTGACTTCGCTGCCGTCGTCGAGGACGAGCGCGGCCGCGCGGCCGGCGCGCACCTCGATCCGCGTCACGCCGCACTTCATGCGTCGCTCGACGCCGTGCTCGCGGCAACGGTCGGTGAGCAGGCGGATGACCTGACGCACGCCGACGAAGGGACGCGCGAAGCCCTCGCGGAAAAGCGAACGCCACATCACGGCGAACTGCGAGACCTCGATGTCGTCCTCCAGGGCGCTGCCGTAGAAACACGTCGGCAGGAGGAGCATGTCGCGCAGCAGCGGATCCCCGAGACGCTCGTCGAGGAGCGCGCGGGCCGAACCGCCGTGGGCCTCCAGCGCCGCCTCGTCGAGCCCGGCGATCCAGGCGTCGAGCGCACGGAACCGGTCGACGGAACGCGGGAACTCGCGGGCGACGTCCGCCAGCAGGGCCTCGTAGTCGTTGTTCAGGCGGAGGTTCTTCCCGGCGATCGTCACGCGCGAGCCCCGCTGCGGACAGAGGTCGAGCTCGTCGCGGCGGATGCGCAGCTGACGCATCAGCTTCACCAACGGCGCGCCTTTCGCGCCTTCCGGCACCCAGTTGGTCAGCGCGTGCAGGCCGACGTCATACTTCCGCTTGCCGCGGGCGTAGAAGGAATTCAGGCCGCCGGGGGCGTTATGCCGCTCCAGCACCAGGACCTTGCGGCCGAACATCCCCAGCCGGACGGCGGCGGCGAGGCCCGACATGCCCGCCCCGATGATGACGGCGTCATAATGGGCGGCGGCGGTGGGCACGGGGCTAATGTCAGGGAAGCAGGGCCGAGGTCAAGCGACGCCCTCAGGGCGCCGTGATCCGCAGGACTTCCTCCGCGGCCTGCGTGACCTGCTGGGGCGTGATCCGGGCCAGCGCCCGGTCCATGCGGGCGAGATATTCGGCGCGGGGCTCGCCCGCGAACATCGTCGTGTCGACCCGCACGACCCGATGCACGGCCCCCCACGGACGGGCCCGGGCGTAATCGGAAGGCCCGAAGACGCCGACGACCGGCGTGCCGACCGCCGCGGCGAGCTGCAGGACCGAAGAATCGGCCCCCAGGAAAAGCCGCGATTCCTTGATGAGCCGGGCGAGCTGGGCGAAGCGGAGGCGACCGCCGGTCGACATCGCGACGGGACCGATCAGCCCGCAGAGGGCTTCGGCCATGATCCGCTCGGCGCCGCCCGGGCCGGCCGAGACGACGATGCGCTCGACCGCGCGCGAGGCGACGAGCTCACGGGCGACGACGGCCCACTTGTCGATCTCCAGGATCCGCTCCGGCCGCGTGGCGCCCGGATGGATGACGGCGAAACGCCCCTCTTCGAGCATGAGCCCGTGCTCCTGCATGCGCGAAGGCGCGAACCACATCGCCGGGGTCTCGGCATGGAAGCCGAGCACGCGCGACAGCACCTCGTGGTCGCGGGCGGCCTCGTGCGGATCGACGGCGGCGCCGAAGACCTGCTGATGCATGAGCGGGCGGAGGAAGAACGGCGCATGGCCGCCGCAGGCCCGCACCGCGGCGCCGCTGAGGGCCACGAGCCGGCTCGCCAGCGGATGTCCGCCCAACGCGACGGCGTGATCGAACCGACCGCGGCGCAGCCGGGACAGCAGCGCCAGGACCGAACCTTCGGCGCCGAAGCCGATGGTCTCGACGACCGCCGGACATCCCTCCAAGGCGGGCTCGGAGCCCGGCGAGGTCACGAAGGTCACCTGGGCGCCCGGGTGCCGCTCCCGGATCGTGCGCAGTCCCGCCGTCGCGGCCAACGCGCCGCGCAGTCCGGTGAACTTGACGACCAGCAGCCGCATCTCAGGCGAGATTCTTGGACTGATTGTCCCAGAGGCGGCGGAACAGTTCGGACGAGGCGTAGACCTCCTCGCGCGAGCCGTCCGCCACGATGCGGCCGCCGTCGAAGACGAGGACGCGGCCGACGTCGCGGATGGTGCTGAAGCGGTGCGCGACGATGAGGGTCGTGCGCCCCTTCATGAGGAGCGCGAGCGACTGCTGGATGCTGCGCTCGGTGTCGGTGTCGAGGGCCGACGTCGCCTCGTCGAGGATCAGCACGGGGGCGTCCTTGAGGAAGGCGCGGGCGATCGAGACGCGCTGGCGCTGACCGCCGGACAGGCGGCCGCCACGCTCGCCGACCTTCGTATGGAAACCTTCCGGCTGGGCCCCGATGAACTCGAGCGCGCCCGCGAGCCGGGCGGCCTCGCGGACCTCGGCGTCCGTCGCCGTCGGCCGGCCGAGACGGATGTTCTCGAGGATCGATTCGTTGAAAAGCACCGGCTCCTGGGAGACCAGGGCGATGTTGGCGCGGAGGTCGGCCTGGCGCACGGCGCGCAGGTCCTGGCCGTCGATGCGGATCGCGCCCCGCTGCGGATCGAAGAAGCGGGGCACCAGGTTGACGAAGGTGCTCTTGCCGGCGCCGCTGGGACCGACGAGCGCGACGGACTGGCCGGCCGGGATGCGCAGCGTCACGGAGGCGAGGACGGGCTCGGCGCCGTAGGCGAAGCTCACGTCCGCGAATTCGAGGTCACCGCGCACGCGCGCGAGCGGACGGGCGTCGGCCGCGTCCGCGACCTCGATCTCGGCCCGCAGGACCTCCTCGAGGCGGGCCAGGCCGGGCGCGGCCATGCTCAGGCGGCTGGTGACGTTGCCGAGCCGCTTGACCGGGCCGTAGGCGAAGTAGAAGGCGACGATGAGCGAGAGCAGCTCCGGCAAGGTGAACCCGCCCGCCGCCCCGAAGCCGATGGCGGCGGCGATGCCCGACGCCGCGGTCAGCTCGATGAGAGGCGAGAGCGCCTTCTCGTAACGGACGAGCTTGCCTTGGATCCGCAGGCCTTCGCGGCTGGCCTCGCCGAAACGACGCTCTTCACGCTCCTGCAGGCCGTAAGCCCGGATCTCCCGGGCGGACTGCAGGTTCTCCACGGCGATGGCGTTCAGGTCCGAGGACGAGACCAGCCCCTGCTGGGTGCGCCGCTGGATGCGGCGCGCCACCGAGCGGACCAAGAGCACGGCCAGCGGCACGACGAGGAGGCAGGTGAGGAACCAGAAGCCGGCGTCGTGGGATAAGCACACCCAGACGACGTAGCCGAGGGCGAAGGCCAGCGTCAGCGGCTGGACGATCAGGTCGTTGGAGACGTCGACCAGCACCAGCCGGACCGAATTGGCGTCGGCGATCAGCCGCGCCATCAGGTCGCCGACGGAATGCCGGCCGAAGAAACCCAGGTGCATCTGCTGCAGCCGGCCGAAGACGTCGCGCCGGACGGCCTCGATGACGCGCAGCCCGGCGAGGTTCAGCAGATAGGTCGAGAAGAACTCGCCCAGGCCCCGGATCAGCATGACCACGGGGAGGAACGCGACCGCGAAGAGCATCTCGTGCCCTTTCGGCAGGTAAAGGATCGCCCCGCCGCCGAAACGCTCCGGCCAGGAGAGCAACGGGGCCGCGCGGGCGGACTCGTCGCCGAAGACCGAGGGCAGGACCTTGCCCATCAGGAAAGGCAGGCCGAAGGCGTTGGCGGCCGCGAAGACGACGGCGGACAGCAGGGAAAGGACCAGCAGCGTCCGGCTCCCTTTCAGGTAAGGCAGGTAGAGCTGGTAACGGCCTCGGAACACGCCCCCAGCGTGGCGGACGGGGGCTGGGGAGGAAACACCAAACCGAGGCTATTTCTTCTTCGGGAAGGCCACGGAGAACGCGATGGCCAAGGCCAGGGTGAGGCCGATGACCGAGAGCGACAGCTCGGTGGGGAAATGCACGCGGCCATGGTCGACGAAGCGCGCGGGCATCCACGCGGCGAACTGGCCGGCGGGCTGCCCCAGCCCGGCCGCCCAGGGTAGGATCATCTTCAGCCCGATGAAGACGAGCACGAAGGCGAGCGCCGGCTTGAGGAAGCGGAAATACTGCATGAAGCCGGCGAGGGCGAAATACATGGAGCGCAGCCCCATGATCGCGAAGATGTTCGAGGTGAAGGCGACGAACCGCTTCTCCTCGATCGGCAGGTTCGGCGGCAGGATGCCGAGGACGGCCGGGATGGAATCGATCGCGAAGATCAGGTCCGTGCCTTCGACGACGAGGAGGACGAGGAAGAGCGGCGTGAAGCGGCGGACGCCGTCTTCCTTGACCCAGAACTTGTTGCCGTGCAGGTGCGGCGTGAGCGGGAAGAACTTCCGGGCCACCCGGACGAACAGGTTCTCGTCCATGCCCTTGCCTTCATGCTCGTCGCGCGAGACCGCGAGCTTGACCCCGGTGAACAGGAGGAACGCGCCGAAGATCGGCAGCAGCCACGTGAAGCTCTCGACGGCCGCGACGCCGGCGATGATGAAGAGGGCCCGCATGGCGACCGCGCCGATGATGCCCCAGAAGAGCACGCGGTGCTGCAGGTGGTCCGGGATCTTGAAGTGGGCGAAGACGAGGATGAAGATGAACAGGTTGTCGACCGAGAGGGCGAGCTCGAGGACGTAGCCGGCGGCGAACAGCTGGGCGTCCTCCGCGCCGCGCCAGGCCGACAACAGGAAGCCGAAGGCTACCGCCAGCGAGACCCAGACGACGCACCACGCCACGGCCTCCTTGAAGGAAGGCTTGTGGTCGGTCTTGTTGAAGACCCCCAGGTCGAGGGCCAGCATGCTGACGACGAAACCCAGGAAGGCCACCCAGGCCCACGCCGGGATCACCAAAGGAGCGTCGGCCTGGACGGCAAGAGGGAGGACCATGCCCAAGAAGTTGGCCGAAACCGGGGGGAGTCAAGCCAGCCCGCCGATGCGGGCTTGCCCGCCCGCCCGGGAGCGGGCTAAATCAGAGCCGCGTTCCCGTAGTTCAACGGATAGAACATTGGTTTCCTAAACCGAGGATGTGGGTTCGATTCCCGCCGGGGACAGCGCCGCGCCGGCCGGCGTCACTGGCCTTTGAGACGATACCCTTGGACGCGGGTGTCGGCCGACCGCCGGTAGATGTCGTCGACGTCCTTGAGCGACATGAAGGTCCAAGGAGCCAGGATGCTCTCCCCGTTCTTGGTCAGGACGATGTCGTCCGCGACATGGACGCAGGTGTGCAGTCCTTCGCCGCCGTCCAGGAAGCACAGGACGTCGCCGAACTTATAGGGCGGATCGACGGCCACGTAAGCCGAAAGCAGGTGCTCCGAGGCCTTGGCGCTGTCGAGGAAGAGGTCCTTCGGCTCCTCCTCGAAGAAGTTGAGCGACGTCCAATGGCAGTCCGGCAGGCGGCCTTTCAGCCCCATGGAGGCGGTGGGGAAGGTGTAGACGCGCCGACGGGCCAGGGTCGGCAGGAACTGGGTCGCGTCGATGAGCTGCGGCGCACGGCGACGCGTGATCGCGACGAGGAAGGGAACGCGCTCGGTGTTCAAGGTGCCGGCGCTCCAATAGTCGATGAAAGTCGCGCGGCCGTCCTTGAGCGGGAGCTTGAGCTCGACCAGCAGGCTGCGGACGCGCGTGATCGTGCGGAAGACGGCGGCGACCTCTTCCGAGTTCTTAGCCAAGGTCAGGAGGGCCTGGATGTCGCTGAAGACCAAGGCCGAGCCCCGACGCCAGAGCAGCTTGCGCATCAGTTCCTGCTGCGGCTTGGTGATCTCGGTCTCGGCCAGCCAGTCATCGATGTCGCCGCCATGGATGAACACCGGGTCGCGCTGGTACTCGTTCGCGGAAGACTTCGCGAGCTCGGCGTAGAGGGCCGAACGGGCGGCCTCGCCCAAGGCCACGAGGTCCTCGACCTTGGGCAGCACGACCACGTTGTTGCCGCTCGCGACCACCTGCGTCGGCCCGAGGAGACGCGCCACGACCTCGGCCGGCACGCCGGCCTTCTCCATGACCTCGCGGACGCCCTTCTCGGTGGTCTGCTCGAAGGTCCAGCGGGTCACCGAAGACGGCTTGGCGACGACGGCGAGGATGTTCTCCGGCGGCTCCAGGTAGACGGCGCGCACCTGCAGATCGCCCCACGGTCCCGGCTTGGCGATCCAGACGGGCTCGGCCGCGGACAGGTGCGCGGCGGCGAAGGCCAGCAAGGCGGGAAAGACAAAGGACAGCGACGACCGGAAAGCCACGCCGTTTTAACATCCGTAAAAGGCGGAAGTTCCAACAAAATAATATGACGGCGGGCCGGCGCGGCCGCCGGCGATTTCGCATTGTAGAGACATGGCTTCCGCCGCAGGGATAGGACGCCTCCCTACCGTGACCCGTCCCAAAGCCAAGAAGACCACTCCCGCCCGCCGCGCCGCCAAGCCCGCCGGCCGGCGCGCCGCCAAACCGGCCAAACGCCAGGCCGACGCCGCCTCGACCTCGACGCCCGAAGCCGCGAAGGCCCAGCCGAACCAGCGCATCGGCGTGCTCATCGACGCGGACAACGTCTCGCACCAGCACCTTCCCACCCTGCGTCGCTTCATCGGCGACACGGCGATCGCCGCGGCCAAGGCCTACGGCGACTTCCAAGGCCGCCTCAGCGGCTGGCGCGCGGCCGCGCAGGAATGGGTCGAACTCGAGCTCGTCGACCAGCGCAGCTACACGCCCGGCAAGAACGCGGCCGACATGCGCCTGACGATCGACGCGGTGAAGCTGATGGCCGGTCCGACCCCGCCGACGACCCTGATCTTCGTCACCAACGACAGCGACTTCACCCCGGTCGTCGAGGACGCCAAGCGCCTCGGCGTCCGCATCATCGTGATGGGCGAGCGCACCCACAAGGCCCTGCGCTCGACGGCCCACCACTACCTGAACCTCTCCGAACTCCGCGACCGGATGGACGCCGAACAGGCCGCGAAGTCCGACCCGCGCAAGGCCCTCGCGCTCCTCGCCCAGGCCCTGCGCGCGGTCCTGCCGAAGACGAACAAGGAAGCCGCCGCGTTGCTCGACCAGTTCGAGCAGATGCTGCCCGACCTCCGCTTCGCCGACGCGGCTCGCCCGCCACGCGAGGCCGTCGCCCGCCGCGAGCCCCGCCCCGAACGCGCTCCGCGCGAACCACGCGCGGCCCGCGATGCCCGCCCCGCCCCGGACAACTCCGGCCAGGATTACCGCGACCGCCCGAACCTCTCGTCCGCCCAGCAGGCCCAAGGCAAGGCCGAGGCCGACCAGCGCCGCGCCCAGCTGCAGCAGCGTCAGGACATCATCGACGCGCTCGTCGACGTCGCCACCGGTCTCGCCCCCGCCGGCGAATGGCTGAAGGTCGAGGTCATCAAGAAGTTCCTCCTGCAGGAGCATCCCGGCCTCGAGGCGAACGCCCCGCGCTACGCGAAGTTCTACCGCATGCTCGAGGACACCGGCCGTTTCGACGTCCAGCTCCAGGGCTCGACGGTGATGGCCCGCCTCAAGGAGTAAGCCTTACCTCCCGATCGTCCGGGCCAGGAAGTCGAGCGTCGGCGCGACCAGGTCGGGGTTGTCGGACGAGCCCGCGGCCTCGGTTCCGCCGAAGACGCCCGTGCGCTTCCAGGACTTGCCCTTCGGGTGCAGGTCGAAGGTATGCGGCGCGCCGTCGACGACGACGTATTCATGGGGCACCTTCGCCGCGCGCAGGGCCTTGGCCATCTCCTCGGACTGCGCGATGTCGACCGTGGTGTCGGCCGTGCCGTGCAGGATGAGCACGGGCGGATCCTGCGGATCGCACTGGTTGGCGGGCAGGTAGGCGGCCTGCTCGGCGGCCGCCGCGCCCGGGACCAATCCTTTGCCGTGCTTGGAGAAGTTCACGACGCCGTAGAAATCGATGACCGCGGAGACCTTGGCGGAGACCTTCGCGGCCGGATCGCCACCGGGACCGGTCTTGTCGTCGGACAGTCCGACCATCAAGGCGAGGTAGCCGCCGGCGGAACCGCCCGCCACGGCGACCTTGTCGGGATGCACGCCCAGCTCCTTGGCGTGCGCGCGGACCCAGCGGACGGCTTCACGGCAGTCCGCGATGTTCTGCGGCCAGACGCCCGCCTTGTCCTTGGGACCGAGCACGTAGTTGCAGCTGACGACGACATAGCCGGCCCGACAAAGGTCGGCGCTGACGCTGGCGGAGCGATACTCGGCCTTGTCGCCGCCGGTGAAACCGCCGCCATGGATGAAGACGACGGCGCCGCGGTCGGCACGGAAGCTCCCCATCGGGTAATACAGGTCGAGCTTCTCCTTGCGGTCGGCGCCAAGGAAGGGGATGTCGCTCAGGCGGTAGACCGGCGCGGCCGAGTCGACGGAGGCGTAGGCCTTCGCGGCGAGCGCGGGAACCTTGGCGACCTCGACGACCTCTCCGGCCTTGGCCAGTTCGCGGATGCCGAGCTTGGAGATATCGGCGGCGGAGACAGCCGCGGCGACGAGGAGCAGGAGGAGCGGGCGCATGCAGGGGTGGGGCAGACATTTCTACCCCACCCCTGAAAGCAGTCAACGCGTCAGCCTACGGCTCAGGACAGCGCGTGGGCGTAGCCGTCGACGATCGCCTGCAGGGAGGCTTCGACGAGGTTTTCACTGACGCCGACCGTGCCCCAGGAGGCCTTGCCGTCGGAGGAACGGATGACGACGCGGGTCTTGGCCGCGGTGCCGTCGCCCCCGCCGAGGATGCGGACCTTGTAGTCCACGAGGCTGACCTTCGCGAGCTTCGGGAACGACTTCACGAGGGCCGA
Source organism: Verrucomicrobiota bacterium (assembly GCA_016871725.1). Lineage (GTDB taxonomy): Bacteria > Verrucomicrobiota > Verrucomicrobiia > Opitutales > UBA953 > UBA953. Next base: position 75,141 of record VHCL01000004.1, read on the forward strand.
ACGCAGGGCTTGGTCGAGGGCGTGGACCGGACCGTCGCCTTCGGCGACCGTGAGGGTCTCCTTGCCGGCGATGCCGACGCGGACCACGGCTTCGCAATAGGCCGATCCCTTGGCGCCGCGCGCGGTGACGTGGTAGGAAGCGACCTCGAACGGCGCGGCCTTCGTCTTGCCGAGGTGGCGGCGGAGCAGGAGCGCGAGCGAGGCCTCGGCGTCCTCGAAGCTCCAACCGCCGTGCTCGAGCTTCTTGAGCTCCTCGAGGGCGGTGGCGGTGGCGGGGGAATCGCGATCGAGGTCGATGCCGAGGGACTTCGCCTTGAGGACGATGTTGCTGCGGCCGGACTGGTCGCTGACGAGCACGGTGCGCTCGTTGCCGACGACGGTCGGGTCGACGTGCTCGTAGGCGGCGGAGAACTTGCGGACGGCGTCCACGTGCGTGCCGCCCTTGTGCGCGAAGGCCGCGGTGCCGACCCACGGGCGACGCGGGTCGGGCGCGAGATTGGCGACGCCGTCGACGAAACGGGACAGGCCGGCGAGGCCCTTGAGCGAGGTCGAGGAGACGCACTTCCAGCCGAACTTCAGCTGCGCGCACGGGATGACCGCGGTGAGATCGCAATTGCCGGTGCGCTCGCCGATGCCGTTGACGGTGCCCTGGACGTGCGAGGCGCCGGCTTCGAGCGAGGCGAGGGCGTTGGCGAGGCCGAGGCCGGCGTCGTCGTGCGTATGGATGCCGACGGGCGTCTTCTTGAGCGCGGCGAGGGCGGCGCGGGTGGCCGCGGCGACTTCCGAAGGCAGGGAGCCGCCGTTGGTGTCGCAGAGCACCACGCGGTCGGCGCCGCCTTCGACGGCGGCGAGCATGGAGGCGAGGGCGTAGGCCGGGTCTTCCTTCCAGCCGTCGATCGCGTGCTCGCAATCGTAGACGACCTCGCGGCGATGGGACTTCAGGAAGGCGACCGTGTCGCGGATCATCTCCAGGTTCTCTTCGGGCGAGCAGCGGAGCACTTCGCGGACGTGGAGGGCGGAGGTCTTGCCGTAGATCGTGACGACCGGGGTGTCGACCTCGAGCAGGCCGCGGACCTGGGCGTCCTCGGAGGCGCGCACGCCCTTGCGGCGGGTCGAGCCGAAGGCCGCGAGCTTGGCATGCTTGAACTTCAGTTTCTTGGCGCGGGCGAAGAACTCGACGTCGCGGGGATTGGAACCCGGCCAGCCGCCTTCGATGTAGGCCATGCCGAAGCGTTCGAGCTCGGCGGCGATGCGCAGCTTGTCATCGACGGAGAAATGAATGCCCTGCCCCTGCGAGCCGTCGCGGAGGGTGGTGTCATAGATTTCGATGGAGCGTGCCATGGTGGTGTGGGTGGGAAAGAGATGTAAAGGGAGGGGGCCGTTCCGGGCGCCGCGGAACGGGGAGTCGCCCGTCGGGCGTTCCGTTCAGCGGGCTTAGAGCCCGATGATGGTAATCATCGCCGGAATGATGGCACGACCGGCCGCGGAGCGGAGGGAGGTCGAAGACTGGGCCAGGGATTCCATGACGAAGGGCCTGACTTCAAGGGCGGCGGCTCGGAGAGTCAAAGGCAAAGGAAGCCAGGGTCGGTCGAGGCTCGCCAAAAGGCCAATAAAGGCCAATTAATAAGCCCATGCGACGCCTCGCAGCCCTCTTCCTGCTCTTGGCGGGCGTCGTCTCCGCCCCCGCCCAATGGCAGGTCTTCGCGGAGAAACTCCCTGCGGCCGGAGCCTGGGCCACTTACCGGATGGAGACGATTCGCGACGGCGCAGCGGCCTCGACCAGCGAAGTGCGCTTCTCCGTCCGGCCCGGCCGGGACGTCGACGGGCGGGCGCACGTCTGGTTCACCGTCGAACCGGTCATGTGGCTGGGCTCCCGCGAACGGGCGCCGCTCCGTCTGCTCGTGCGCCCCGACATGGACCGGGCCGCCGCGAGCCGGCTGATCGAGAACTCCGCGGAGATCGTGTTCTCCAACCCGGTGAAGGGCGCCTACCATATGACGCGTGAGGACATCGCCTGGGTCTCCGACTGGGCGAAACTGACTTACACGAGCGAACTCACGCCGGATGAACCGGCCAAGGAGGAGATCGCCGCCGCCGGCCGCGGCTTCGCCTGCGAGCGGCTCCGCCTGCGAGCGACGACCGTCACCGATCCGCCGATGGTGACCAAGCAGGTGCTGGCGTTCCGCGGCAAGGTCTGGCGCAGCGACGAAGCCTCCTTCGGCATCGTGCGGGCCGAATGGGACGAAGAGACGACCAAGGGGTCGAAGACGAAGTCCGAGACCAAGCGGCTGACCCTGCTCGCCCAAGGCAAGGAGACCCCGCCGACCGACCCCGTCGACCGCGGCAAGGAGTTCTCCGTCTGGCGCCTGATCTTCGGTCGCTGAGGCCCCAGAAGGACCAGCCCACCCGGGTTGAGACGGATGGGCTGGCGTTAAATGGTGGCCTGAGTCGGAATCGAACCAACGACACGACGCTCTTCAGGCGTCTGCTCTACCAACTGAGCTATCAGGCCAATCAACTGGACGTTCAGAAGGACAAAGCCCCCCTCCCCTGTCAATCCGACAAGGAAGGAGAGGCCAAAAAGGCCCTCAGAAGCTGAATTTCCAAGCCGAGAGGCGGCGTTCGACCTCGGCGATGACTTCGCCTTCGCCGGCCTCGCCCTTGTCCGAGACGAAGGTCACGGAGAAGCGGACGAACGAACCGCAGTCATCCCACGGCACGGTGGAGATGAGGTGCTCGGTGATCATCCACTGCGAGAACGCTTCGCCGGAGTCGAAGTTCACCGTGCCGGACGGGCCGGTGGCGGACTTCGGGGCGGGCATGTACAGGAAGAAACCGGCGCCGGGCTTGCGGACCTGGAAGCCGAGCTTGGCGAGCACGCCGACGAGCTTGTCCATGCGGCGGGAATACTTGGCGGCGATGGCCTTCGGGATGGAGACTTCGTCGAGGCCCGCGGCGCCGGCCTTCTGGATGCCGAGGAACTGGCCGGAGTCGGAGTTGTCCTTCACGTCGCCGTAGGCGCGGACGAGCAGCGCGTTGCCGGCGACGAAGCCGATGCGCCAGCCGGTCATGTTGTGGCTCTTGGAGAGCGAGTGCAGCTCGAGGGCCACGTCCTTGGCGCCCGGGACCTGCAGGATCGAGACCTGCTCGGCGCCGAAGTGGAGCGAGCCGTAGGCGGCGTCCTGGATGACGACGAGGTTGTGCTGCTTGGCGAAGGCGACGACTTCCTCGTAGAACTTGAGGGTGGCGCAGGCGCCGGTCGGGTTGTTCGGGTAGTTGATGACGAGCACCTTGGCCTTGGCCAGGACGTCGGCGGGCACGGACTTCAGGTCCGGGAGGAAGTTGTTCTCGGCGGTGAGCTTCAGGTTGTGGACGAGGCCGCCGTAGTATTTGGCGTGGGTGCCGAACACCGGATAACCCGGGACGGTCATGAGCACGTAGTCGCCCGGATTGATGAGGCAGGCCGGCAGGATCGAAAGCGCGGCCTTGGAGCCGATCGAGTGCAGGACCTCGGCGTCCGGGTCGACGGTGACGCCGAAGAGGTTCTTCATGTAGCGGGCGGCGGCCTGCTTGAAGTCCGCGCCGCCGTTGTCGGCGTAGCCGCGGTTCTCGGGCTTGGCGGCTTCGGTCTGGAGCGCCTTCACCACCATCGGGAACGCCATCTCGTCGGGCTCACCGACGCCGAGGTCGATCAGGGCCACGTCCGGCTTGGCCTTCTTGGCGGCGGCCTTGGCGCGCTTGATCTTCTCGAACTTGTAGATCGCGGTCGATTTGCCGTAATTGACGCCGCCGATGCGTTCGGCGAAGAGCTGCTGGATGTAAGGGTCGGACATGGTGAGAAGGCCTTAAAAAGAGGGGGAAGACGGCCGATGGCAAGCGGACTCCTCCCCCGGCCTTGCCATGGGGCCGGCGCCGTCGAGGATGAAGCCATGGAACCCAGCCTCGCCGACCAGGCCCGTGAACGGCGCGCCCGATGCAACCCGGGATTCCCCTGGCGGCTCATCGGCCTGATCGCGCTCTGCCTGGCGGTCGGCGGCCTGGGCTCCGCCGCCACGATGCCCGAGATCAAAGGATGGTATGCCGGCCTCGTGAAGCCCTCCTTCAACCCGCCCAACGGGATCTTCGGTCCGGTCTGGTCGACTCTGTACGTCCTGATGGGCGCCGCCGCGGCCGCCGCCTGGGAGGACCGTCAGGCCCGCCGCACGTTCTTCATCATCCTGCTCGTGAACGCGCTCTGGTCCCTGCTCTTCTTCGGGCTCCATCGGCCGGACCTCGCGCTCCTCGACATCCTCGCCTATCTCACGCTCCTCGTCCTCTGGATCCGCCAGCTGTGGCCGCGACATCGCCTGACCGCCCTGCTCCAGCTCCCCCACCTGCTCTGGGTCGGCTTCGCCACCGTGCTCAACGCCAGCATCTGGCGGCTCAACCAATAGGCAGGCCCCGGAGACCGGGGCCTGCGCGGACGGCTGGCGGACGGCTCAGACGTCGAGCTTGGTCCAGCGGGCGTTGCCCTTCGAGGACTTCACCGCGGCCTCGATGAAGGCCATGCCGGTGACGCCGTCGTCGATCGACGGGAAGTCGTAGCCGCCCTTCGGGGCCTTGCGGCCTTCGAGCCGGTCGGTGATGGCTTCCGCGGCGGCGCGGTAGATGTTCGCGAAGGCTTCGATGAAGGCTTCCGGGTGGCCGAACGGCGTGCGGGTGTACTTCTTGCAGGCGGCGCCGTTGTAGGAATTGCCGCGACGGTGCACCTGACGGGGCTGGTCGAGATACTTCACGATCAGCTCGTTCGGGTGCTCCTGATGCCACTCGAGCGAGGCCAGGGTGCCGTAGACGCGGATGTTGAGGTTGTTCTCGTCGCCGGTGGAGATCTGCGAGGCGTGCAGGACGCCCTTCGCGCCACCCTTGTAGCGGACGAGCATGTTGGCGTCGTCGTCGAGCAGGCGGCCGGGGACGTAAGTGCTGAGGTCGGCGGCGATCTCCTTGACCTCGAGGCCGGTGACGTACTGCACCAGGTTCTCGGCGTGCGTGCCGATGTCGCCGACGCAGTTGGAGACGCCGGAGCAGTTCGGATCCATGCGCCAATTGGCGATCTTCTGGATCTTTCCCGACTGCAGGGCGCCGATGGCGTAGCCCTGGGGGTACTCGACGACGACCTTGTTGATCTTGCCGAGCTTGCCGGCGGCCACGAAGTCGCGGGCCTCCTTCACCATCGGGTAGCCGGTGTAATTGTGCAGCAGCGCGAAGACCAGGCCGCTCTTCTTGACGAGGGCGCGGAGCTTCTTGCCTTCGGCGAGGGAGAACGCGAGGGGCTTCTCGCAGATCACGTGGATGCCGGCCTCGAGGAAGGCCTTGGCCACGGGGTAATGCAGGTCGTTGCGGGCGACGATCGACACGAAATCGATGCGGTCGCCGAGCGGGCGCTTCGCCTCGGCCTTGGCCATCTCGGCGTACGAAGCGTACACGCGGGCGGGGTCGAGGCAGAGGTCCTGGCCGGAGAGGCGGGACTTCTCGGGATCCGAGGAGAACGCGCCGGCGACGAGCTCGATCTTGCCGTCGAGGGCCGCGGCCATGCGGTGCACGCCGCCGATGAAGGCGCCGCGGCCGCCGCCGACCATGCCCATGCGGAGTTTGCGATTGAGGGATGCCATAGGTGTGGGAATCAGAGGGAGACGGGCTTGCCGGTCTTCGCCGAGGCGTAGATGGCGTCGATGACCTGCATCAGGCGGTAGGCCTGCTCAGGCGTGTTCAGGGGCTTCGCGCGGCCTTCGATGGCCTCGATGAAGTTCGCGGCGGAGGCGATGCGGCCCATGTCCTCGCACGCGGGCGTGACGATGGAGCGGTTGACGCTGTTGCCGTTCTCCTGGACGTAGAGCTCGCAGGTGTCGATGGCCGTGTCGTCGAGGCCGTCGATGCCGAAGAGGCGCTCGACCTTGCCGCCGGCCTTGGTGCCCTGGAAGACGACGGAGACTTCCTCGCGCTTGATCATCTCGGCCCAGGAGACCTGCAGGGTCAGCACCTGGCCGGTCTTGAAGGTCACGAAGCCGTGCGCGGCGTTCTCGACGTCGGTGACGCCGCCGACGCGGTCCGGGATGCCCCAGGGTCCCTTGAAGGACTTGTCCTGGATGAAGTCGTCGAAGGTCTGGCCGAGCACGTGCGCCGGCTCGGGGTAGCCCATGAAATACATGGCGAGGTCGACCATGTGCAGCAGGTCGATGAGGGGACCGCCGCCGGACAGCTCCTTGGTGGTGAACCAACCGCCGAAGCCCGGGATGCCGGTGCGGCGGATCCACTTCGCCTGGGCGGAGTTGATCTTCCCGACCTGACCCTGCTCGACGTACTTGATCATCGCCTGCGACTCGGGGCGGGCGCGGTTGTTGAAATTGAACATCACGTGCTTCCCGGCCTTCTTCGCGGCGGCGATGATCTCGAGGACCTCGGGCGCGCTGAGCGCCGGCGGCTTCTCGCAGAACACGTGCTTGCCGGCGGCGAGGCACTGGATGGCGAGCGAGGCGTGGAACTTGTTCGGGACGATGACGCTGACGGCGTCGAGTTCCTTGTGGGCCGCGAGCATCGCGTCCACGGATTCGTACGCGTTCGCGACACCCCACTTGGCGGCGGCCTTCTGGGCGGCGCCCGGCGCGGGGTCCGCGACGGCGACGATCTCGGCGCCCGCCTGCTTGAAGCCGGCCGCATGGTACTGGAGCATGCCGCCCGCTCCGATGACGCCTACTTTGGTGGCCATGATGTGGTCGTGGGTAAGGGGTGATTACTTGCCCTGGGCGGACTTGTCGAAGGCGGCGTCGAAGGCGACCTTGTTGGTCGGGAAGGCGAGCTTCTTGACGTAGGCGGCGGATTCGGCGGCGCCGAAGAAGCGGTCCATGCGGCCGTCTTCCCACTCGACGGAGAGCGGGCCGGCGTAGCCGACGTCGTTCAGGGCGACGATGACGTCCTCGAACTTGATGTCACCGCGGCCGACCGAGCGGAAATCCCAGGCGCGACGGGCGTCGCAGAAATCGGTATGTCCGCCGAACACGCCGACGGTGCCGTCGCCGTGGCCCCACCAGACGTCCTTCATGTGGGCGTGGTGGATCTGCTTGCCGAAAGTGCGGATGAATTTCACGTAGTCGACGCCCTGGTAGCCGAGGTGGCTGGGGTCGTAGTTGAAGCCGAAGCGCTTGTGGTTGCCGACGGCGTCGAGCGCGCGCTGGGCGGAGGCGATGTCGAAGGCGATCTCGGTCGGGTGCACTTCGAGGCCGAAGTAGACGTCATGCTTCTCGAAGGCCTCGAGGATGGGCTTCCAGCGACGGGCGAAGTCATCGTAACCCTTCTGCAGGTAGGCCTGGTTGGTGGGCGGGAAGGCGTAGAGCGCGTGCCAGATCGAGGAGCCGGTGAAACCGTTGACGACGGTCTTGCCGGAGCCCTTCGGCTTGCCGGCCATGTAGGCCTTGCCGGCGTCGAAGAACTTGCGGGCGGCCTGGGCGGTCAGGGCCATCTCGGCGCACGCGCGCTGGCGGACGCCTTCCGGATCGCCGTCGCCCCAGACGTGGGCGGGCAGGATGCACTGGTGGCGCTCGTCGATGTTGTCGCAGGTGGCCTGGCCGACGAGGTGGGAGGAGATCGCCCAGCAGCCGAGGTCATGCTTCTTCAGCAGTTCCCAGACGGATTCGACGTAGCCCTGCTCGTTGACGGCGCGGACGACGTCGAAGTGGTCGCCCCAGCAGGCGAGCTCGACGCCTTCGTAGCCCATGGCTTTGACCTTGGGGAGCAGGTCGGCGATCTTGAGGTCGGCCCACTGGCCGGTGAAGAGGGTGACAGGGCGCTGTGACATGGTGATTAGGGGTGAGCCCCCAATGTCAGCCCATCAGCCCACAAGGTTCAAGTGGGCAATGCTCACAGGCGCGAATTTATGCCTTTCACGACAGCGATTGGCCCAGTTCGGCCTCGAGCTTGTCGTAGGCCGCCCGGAGGGCCGGGTTCGGCTGGACGACACCGGGTGCCGGGGCGCAGAAAACGGGTTCCAGGTCGGCCATCCTGGCCCCGCAGGCGGCTTCGGCGGCGCGGAGCGCGGCGCCCAAGGCGGCGGAATCGGAGACGGCCAGACGCAGGACCGGGGCGCCGAAGACATCGGCGAAGATCTTGGCCACGGAAGGGTTCTCGGAGGCGCCGCCGGTCAGCAGGAGCTGCGTGGTCGGGGTGCCGACCCAGCGGCTATGGTAACGGAGGCTGAGCGCCTGGCCTTCGACGGCGGCGCGCGGCAGGGTCGCCTTAGTGGCGGGGGCGCCGAGGGCGATGCGGCCGGCGGGACGACGCGGCGTGATCTCCGGCTCCTCCATCGGCAGGACGGCGGCGACGGCGGCGGGCGCGGCGTCGACGGCGGCGGAGAAAGCCGGCCAGTCGGCGTGACCGCATTCGCGGCGGACGGCCTCGCGGGCGAGCGAGCCGTTGCGGACGCAGACGAGGCTCATGCTGCCGCCCAGCGGATTGCCGAAGGCGTGGCCGAGGCCGGCGGAGTCGGTGCGGATGCCTTCGATCGCGGCGAAGAGCGTGTCGCTCGTGCCGAGGCTGATGACGACCTTGCCGGGCTTGGAGGCGCCCATGCCGACGAGGCTGGAGGGATTGTCGCCGGTGCCGATGACGACCCGGCACTTCGGTGAGAAGCCGTGGCGGGCGACGAAGTAAGCGGAGATGGCGCCGGCCACGGTCGAACCCGGACGGACGGGCGGAAGCTTGGCGGCGAGATCAGGAGCGGTCGCGGCGAGCGCGGCCGGAGCCCAGTCACCCTTGCGGATGTCCATCAGGTTCATGCCCGCGCCGTCACCGGTATCGATCGCGGCGTCCCGGCCGGCGAGCACCGAGGCGAAGAAGGAAGAGACCAGGTGGACGCGCCTGGTCCTGGCCCAGGCGGACGGGTCGAGCTTGGCGAAGCGACGGATCTGCGGACCCGTGAAACGCATCGTGGCGACCGAGCCGGTCAGGTCGCAGACGGCCTGGTCACCGCCGAGGGCGGCGGCGATCTCGGCGCATTCGGCCGCGGTGGACGAATCCATCCAGATCGGCGAAGAGCGCCGGGAGAGGACCGGGGCGATCTTCGCGGAGAGCGATGTGGCGCGATCGCCGTCGGCGAGCGCGGCCTCGTAGCCGGCGGCGAGATAGACGCTGCCGTGCTGCTGGCCGGACACGGAGACCGCGTCGACCTTCGACAGGTCGGTCAGCTTGGCGAGGCGGTCGAGCGCGAGCTCGAGGCCGTCGAGCCAGAGGAGCGGATCGGCGTGCACTTCGCCGCCCTGCCCCCCGCGGAGGAATCCTTCCGGATGCCCGCGGTCAGGGAAGTCGCCGCCGAACGCCGCGCGGGCGCGGGCGACCGTCGTGCCTTTCGCCGTGTCCAGCACGAGCGCCGTCGCGCTCTGCGTGGACAGGTCCAGACCCAGGACGATCGCCATGGCCTCAGCGGATGTACTCGTTGATCAGGTTCTCGAGCAGCTCCTGGCGGCCGGACGCGAGCGTCGGCGCCTTGATGCCCTGGGCGTAGGCGTCGAGCTGGGCGAGGGTGACCTTGCCGGACTCGATCTTCTTGCCGATGCCGCTGTCCCAGGAGGCGTAGCGCTTCTCGACGAACTTGTCCATCTTGCCGTCCTTGATGATGGCGTGGGCGATCTTGAGTCCGCGGGCGAATGCGTCCATGCCGCCGATGTGGGCGTGGAAGAGGTCGACCGGCTCGTGCGATTCGCGACGGCGCTTGGCGTCGAAGTTGAGGCCGCCCGTGGTGAAGCCGCCCATCTTGAGGATGCGCAGCATGATGTTCGTCGTCAGGTACAGGTCGGTCGGGAACTGGTCGGTGTCCCAGCCGAGGAGCGTGTCGCCGCGGTTGGCGTCGACGGAGCCGAGGGCGTTCGCGCCGATGGCGACCTCCATCTCGTGCTCCATCGTGTGGCCCGCGAGGGTGGCGTGGTTGGTCTCGAGGTTCAGCTTGAAGTGCTTCAGCAGCCCGTATTCGCGGAGGAAGTTGAGGCAGGCGGCCGAGTCGGAGTCGTACTGGTGGGTCGAGGGTTCGCGCGGCTTGGGCTCGATGTAGAACTGTCCCTTGAAGCCGATCTTCTTCGCGTGGGCGACGGCGAGGTGGAGGAGCGCGGCGAGGTGGTCGAGCTCGCGCTTCATGTCGGTGTTGAGCAGGGTGGCGTAGCCTTCGCGGCCGCCCCAGAAGACGTAACCTTCGCCGCCGAGGGCCTTGGTGGCCTCGAGCGCGTGGCGGACCTGGCTGGCGCCGTAGGCGAACACGTCGGCGTTGGGCGAGGTGCCCGCGCCCTGCGCGTAGCGCGGGTGGGAGAAGAGGCAGGCGGTGCCCCAGAGGAGCTTCTTGCCGGTGGCCTTCTGGCAGGCCTTCAGCTCCTTGGTGACGCGGGCGAGGTTCGCATGGGTCTCGGCGAGGGTCTTGCCTTCCGGCGCGATGTCGCGGTCGTGGAAGCAGTAGAAGTCGATCCGGCACTTCTCGAGGAACTCGAAGAAGACCGGGACGCGGCGGAGGGCGTTGTCGAGGGAGTCGGAGCCGTCATCCCAGGGCATGAGGGCGGTGCCGGCGCCGAACGGGTCGGAGAGGCCGTTGCGCATCACGTGCCAGTAGGCGGCGGCGAAACGCATGTGGTCCTTCATCTTCTTCCCGCCGACCTTCTCGTCCGGGTTGTAGTGCTTGAAGGCGAAAGGATTCTTGGATTTCGGTCCTTCGAACTCGATGACCGGGACGTTAGGGAAGTGCGACATGTCTGGTGGGAGGGAGGGTTCTGACATTGGAGACGCCCCCTCGACTGCCAAGTAAGGAATGACCCGGGCCTATGAACAAAACGACAGGCGGGGAGTCCGCGTACAACTGCGCCTTGCGCCCGCGGAGAGGCGGGATAGGTTGGCGGGATGGAGGTCGTCCACACCATCCCCGAGTTGCGCGCCGCGGTCGCCCGGGCCCGTCAGGCCGGGAAGTCGGTCGGCTTCGTGCCGACGATGGGTTGCCTGCACGAAGGGCACCTCAGCCTCATCCGTCGGGCGAAGCAGGAGGCCGCCTACGTCGTGGTCTCGATCTTCGTCAACCCGACCCAGTTCGGACCCAACGAGGATTTCGCCAAGTACCCCCGGACGTTCGAGGACGACCGCCGCGGCAGCGAGCTCGCGGGCGCCGACCTTGTCTTCGCCCCGGCCGCGACCGACTTCTACCCGGCGGGCGCCTCCACCTGGGTGGAGGTCGAAGGCGTCTCCGCCGGGCTCTGCGGCGAGTTCCGTCCAGGTCATTTCCGCGGCGTGGCGACGGTGGTCGCGATGCTGTTCAACGCCGTCCAGGCGGACGTCGCCGTCTTCGGACGCAAGGACCTGCAGCAGCTCGCGGTGATCCGCCGCATGGCGCGCGACCTCCGCTTCCCGGTCCGCATCCTCGCCCACGAGACCGTCCGCGAACCCAACGGCGTCGCGATGAGCTCGCGCAACCGCTACCTCTCGGCGGAACAGCTGGCCCAGGCGGCCGCCATCCCCGCGGCGATGGCGGCCGCGCGGGCGATGGCCCGGACCGGCGTCACCGACGCCGCGCGGCTTCGTTCCGCCGCGCAGGCCGTCCTGGCCGCGCAGCCCGCGCTGAAGCCGCAATACTGCGAGATCGTCGACCTCGCGACGATGGCGCCGGTGGCCTCGACGGCCGGGAACAGCTGCGCCATCGCCATCGCCTGCCATCTGGGCGCGACGCGGCTGATCGACAACGCCGACCTCTGATCAGGCGAGGCTGAGATAGACCGCCGCGAGCAGGATCAGGGCGCCGATGAGGCGGCGCGTCATGATCGCGCCGCCCACCTGCTTCTCGGCGTTGGCGAACCAATGGCCGACGACCCAGACGAGCGCCACGCTCCACAGGCCGCGCGTGTTGTAGAGGACGTTGGTCACGGTGACCTCGTGGTAGACCGCGATGCAGTAGGCGATGCCCATCGCCTGGATGGTCAGCAGGGTGCCGCCGCCGAGGGCCCAGACCACCAGGGAGCGGGGCATCTCGCGCAAGGGGGCGGAGAAGAACGGGACCAGCGTGAACGAGAGCAGGCCGACCGTGGCGAACATCACCGGTCCGAAGTGGCCGAACCCGAAGGGACGGACCCAGAGCTGCTGCATCACGTCGGTCGCCGCGAAGGCGATCGAGGCGAGGAAGGCGAAGCCGACGCTGACCACCAGGCGGGCGCGGTTGGCCCGCCACTCCCCGCCCAGCAAGGCGAGGGCGAGCGTGGTCAGGAAGGTGGCCACCCACAGCTTCCAGCCGAGCTCCTCGCCGCCGGTGACGAAGACCAGCAGGGCCACGAAGATCACCTTGGTGCCGAGGACGGGGGTCGCGATGGAGATGTCGCCGCGGCTGATGGCGATGAAGGTGAAGACCTGACCGATGAAGAAGGCCGTGCCGGCCAGGACCGCATGGGTGACGTTGGCCGCCGTGAAGGGCTCGCCCCCGTGCAGGAGCCAGGTCTGGAAGAGGACGGCCCCGATGAGGTTGACGATGAAGAGGACCCGCCAGGGGTGCCCCCCGTCCATGGCCCGCTTCAGGGCCATCGCGGCGAAGGTATAGCCCACCGCCGAGCAGAGGGGGATGACGATGGAGGCGGGCGAGCGCATCAGGCAGGCCCGAACGAACGCCCTTCCCTCCCCTCTGGCGAGTCCGAAGCAAGAAAACCCCCGCCCGACCCCGCCCCGACCTTGCTCCCGTCCGGGCGCCGGGCATGCTGGAGGCATGGGTCATTTCTCCTACAAGACCGAGACGGTCGACCCGCATCGGAAGGTGCTTTCCGAGCAGCTCATCCTGGACCTGAACCATGTCGCGGACGGCCCCCTGCTCGCGTTGGCCAAGCTGATCCCCGGCGGCTACATCCACCGCAAGCCTTTCCTGCGCGACGCCAAGTGGCGCTTCAAGAAACGTCTCGCCCACCTCACCGAGGACGCGGCCGCCGTCGCGGACCATCTGCCTTGGTTCGGCGAAAGCCTCAAGGCCGACAAGGCGCGGCTGCTCGAGCACCTCGACGAAGCGGCCGCCGTGCTCGGCGGCCCGCGCGCCGCCCTGCTGTGCCTGCTGTGGAACCATCGGGCCGAGAACAAGGAAGCCGCCCTGCCCGCCGACCTGCTGCCCCGCCTCCTCGCGAACGCGAAACCGCAGCCAGGGAAGCCGGACGCCAAGGCCTGGAAATCCTTGCTGGCCAAGCTCGGCGGCCCGGCGGAAAAGGAGACCCTCGACTCCGTCGACGCGCTGGACTCCGCGGGCAAGACCGTCCGCCGCCTGCTCCAGGAAATTTCCCAGGGCAAGGCCGCCCGCGAGAACGAAGGCCGCCAGATCCGCCGTCAGCACGCCAACGAGCTCGAGGCCAAGGAGGCCGAGATCCGCAAGGCGCGCGACGACGCGGCGCGCCAGGCGCAGGAAGCCGCGAAGCACGCCGCGGCGGCGGAGGCGAACCTCCAGGCGCTGCAGTCGAGGCTCGCCAACGAGGAGGCCGAAGTGGCCCGCCTCCGCGGCGAACTCGACCGCGCCCGCGAGCATGTGTCCAAGAAGGCCCGCGAGATCGCCGAAGTGCTCCTCTCCGAGGAGATCCGGCCCTGGCTGGCCGACGCCCGCACCCTGAAGTCCGCCTCGGAGGAGGTCGCCAAGCTGCGCCAGCTGACCACCGAGACCGTCGAGAAGGTCCGCAAGGCCCAGCGCGACGCCGACCCCTTCCTGGCCAAGGAACACGAGCTCCGCCAGGCCATCCCGCAGATGGAGGAGATGCTCAAGCTGCTGCGCCGCTACCTGCGCACCGCCGGCCAGGCCCTGCCCGAGGTGGTCGCGCTGGAGAAACGCATCACCGAGCACATCGAGAAGGTCCGCTACGAACTGGAGAAGCGCGACCAGCCTTCCGACCCCTTCCTCGAGCGCATCTCGGCCCGCATCAACGGGGCCGACGCGCGCGAGCTGAAGTCCATCGAAGGCGCCCTGCTCCTCGCCGAGCAGGCCGGCCTCGTCGACTCGCGCCACGCCGACCTTTACCGCCGGGACCTGCACCGCCGCCGGTCCTACCTGGCCGACCGCGACTTCCATGAGCAGAAACAGTCCGGCCCGCTCGCGCTGCTCGAACGGGCGGTCGCCACGGGCGAGCCCGCCCGCCTCGCCCTCGACGCCAACAACTTCGCCTGCCTCCGGCAGGATTACCTGGGCCTGCGCCTGCCGACCAAGAAGAACCCGCAGGGCGACACCCGCTTCCTCCTGGACGCGCCCGCCCGGCAGAAGGTCGTCCAGCTCCTCGAGAAACTGGCCGACGACGCGCCGGGCCTGCATGTCTGGCTCAGCTTCGACGGCCAGCAGACCGCGCTCAAGACCTCGAACTCGCGGGTGCGCGTGACCTTCAGCCGCGCCGGCGCCAAGGCCGACCACGACATCATGGACCTGGTGGCCAAGGACAAGACCGTCGAAGCGCCCTGGTTCGTCGTCTCCGACGACATCGAGGTGCGCGACGCGACCTCCCGCGAAGGCGCTTACATCATCTACAACGACGCGCTGATCCAGCTGCTGGTCAACCGCGGCATCCGGCCCTGAGACGATGCGGGCGCGTCCTGCGACGCGCCCGTGAGGCCGGCCACCGGAGCGCGGCTTACTTCTTCTTCTTGGCGGGCGGCGGGGCGACGACCTGGGGCGGCAGCACGCCGGCGAAATCCTCGGCCTTGAGTCCGGGGTGGAACATATTGAAGGAATACTTGCTGGGTTTCCATTCGACGACCGGGGTGACGTCGGCCTTGGCCGGGACGTCGAGTCCGAGGCCCCAGTAGACGCCGTTGACGAGCAGGCGGCGGAGCGATTCGTCGACGAGGTCGCTGGCCGAAGCCATGGTGGTGGTGAGCACGCGGTTCTTGGTGCCGCCGGCATTGGGGACCTCGCGGATCCAGGCCACGGCCATCGCGGGGGAATTGACGCCCTGCTCCTGCTTGTCGGTCGCGCGCTTCTTGACGCGTTCGCTGAGCGGGTCTTCCGGATTCATGCCCTTGAGCACCTGGCCGCGGAGGAGGACCTGCGCGTCAGCGGGCGGATAAGCTTCGTAGACGTCGGTGTCGCCGAAGATGACGCCCACGCCGTTAAGGAT
Source organism: Verrucomicrobiota bacterium (assembly GCA_016871725.1). GTDB lineage: Bacteria > Verrucomicrobiota > Verrucomicrobiia > Opitutales > UBA953 > UBA953. Next base: position 90,248 of record VHCL01000004.1, read on the forward strand.
CGCGAGCCTCGCGGCGATGGCTTCGAAGGTCGTGCGCGTGGCCTCGCCCTTATGGTTGCCCCAGTGGCTGACCCAGGTCTCGCCGAGCACCTTCTTGCCGAAGCCGCCCTGGTTGTTCCAGTTGTACCAGGCATAGGGGCTGTCCTTAGGGATGCCCGAGAATGCATGGGTGCTGGTGCGGGTGGCGACGATCGGCACGCCGCGGTTGAGGGCGGCGTCGAACTTCGCGAGCGCGGCTTCGTTCCACTTGCGGAAACGCAGGCCGAGCACGAGGGCGTCGGCGCTGTCGAGGGCCTCGGGCTTGCCGAGGGAAGCGCCGTTGTTCGGATTGATCACGCCGTCGTCGTGCGAGAAGAGGACGGTGCACCTGAAGCCGTGGCGTTCGGAAAGGATGCGGGCGAGCATCGGCATCGACTCTTCGGAGCGGTATTCTTCGTCTCCCGCGAGCAGGACGACGTGCTTGCCGGCGCCCGGGCCCTTGCCGGCGGGGAACTCGAGCCAGCCGGGTCCGGAGGTGAAAGCCTCCGCGGCGACGGCCGGGAGCGCGAGGACGAGGGCGGCCAAGGCGGCCCAAAGGGAGAGATGGCGCTTCATGGGGTGAAGACGCAGATTGACCGGACGGAGGGCCGTTTCAAGCGCCCTGTGCGCGCGGCGGGCTTTATTTCCGCCCGTCCGCGGGCTTCTTCGGCGCGAACGGATCCGGCCGCACGACTTCCTGCCGGCCGTCCGAATAGGTCGTGACCTGGTTGCCGAACGGATCCTGGCGGGTGGTCGCGCGGGTGCCGTCGCTGAAGGTGGTAGTGGAACCGCCGAACGGATCCGGACGCGTCGTCGCGGTGACGCCGTTGCTGTAACGCGTGGTGGCGCCCCCGAAAGGGTCGGGGCGCGTCGTCGCGGTGACGCCGTTGCTGTAGCGGGTCGTGGAGCCCCCGAAGGGGTCCGGCGTCTTCACCGCGGTGACGCCGTTGTCATAACGGACCTGCGTGCGGCCGAAGGCGTCGGCGCCCTTGACGCCCGAGCGGGGCGGCTCCCCCGTGCGCGGGTCCGCCTTGATGACGACGGACGGCTTCGGCTCCGGCTTCGTCGGTTCCTTGCGGACCTCCTCCTTCTTCGGCGCGGCCGAAGCGAAGACGGCGGCGAGCAGACCGACGGCGAGGAGCACGGGGATTCTCATGGCGGCGCGTCTATAAGAATGCGAGAACGAGGAAACGCAAGCCGGCCGACCCTCCGAAAACAGGAAGGGCGGGCGCCTCGCGGCGTCCGCCCTTCGCTCGCAGGACCCAGGTCCCTTAGGCGATGATCTTCTCGACCGCCTTGCCGAAGTTGTCGGTGAGGCGGAAGTCACGACCGTTGTAGCGGTAGGTGAGCTTGGTGTGATCGAAGCCGAGGAGGCGGAGGATGGTGGCGTGGAGGTCGTGCACGTCGACGCCGTCGGCGGCGACCTGGGAGCCGATCTCGTCGGTCTCACCGTAGTGCATGCCGCCCTTGACGCCGCCACCGGCCATCCAGCAGCAGAAGGCCTTGGAGTGGTGGTCACGGCCGGAAGCCTGATTGACGCGGCCCGCGGTGGTCGGGGTGCGGCCGAATTCTCCGCCCCAGATGATCAGCGTCTGGTCGAGGAGACCGCGCTGCTTGAGGTCGGCGATGAGGGCCGCGGCCGGGCCGTCGATGTTCTCGGCGCGCTGGGCGATCGAGGTGAAGTGGTTGGTGTGGTGGTCCCAGCCGCCGGCGTCGACCTGGACGAAACGGACGCCGCGCTCGACGAGGCGACGGGCGCAGAGGAGCTTGGCGCCGAGGTCGGTCTTGCCGTACATCTCGCGGACCTTCTCCGGCTCCTTGGAGATGTCGAAGGCGTCGGTGGCCGCGGTCTGCATGCGGAAGGCGAGTTCGAAGGATTCGATGCGGGCCTCGAGCTGCTCGTCCTTCTGGACGGTCTGCATGTGGCGCTCGTTGAGCTGGCGCACGAGGTCGAGCTGCTTGCGCTGCGCGTCCTGCGTGGTGAATTCGCTCTGGAGGTTGGCGATGATCTTGTTCGCCGGGGCGCCGGGACGGAAGGAGGTGTTGGCGCCCTGGTAGAGGGACGGGAGGAAGGCCGAAGCGCGGGCGTCGGAGCTGCCGCCGAGGGAGACGAAGCCCGGGAGATCCTGGCTTTCGGTGCCGAGGCCGTAGAGGACCCAGGAGCCGAGGGAGGGCTTGGAGAGGATCGCCGAGCCGGTGTGCATCAGCTTGGCGGCCGGACCGTGGGCCGGGAGATCCTGGTGCAGCGAGCGGATGACGCACATCTCGTCAGCGACGCCCTGGAGCTTCGGGAAGATCTCGGAGATCTCGAGGCCGGACTTGCCGGACTTCTTGAACTCGAAGGGCGTCGGGAAGAGGACGCCGTTCATGCCGGCGGCCGACATGTCGGCGAGCTCCTTCATCTTCGGCTTCGGATCGAAGGTGTCGAGGTGCGAGGGAGCGCCGCCCGCGAAGATGTGGATGACGTGCTTGGCCTTCGCGGCGAGCGGGGCCTTGCGCGGCTTGAGGTTGGCCATCACTTCGGCCTGGGCGTCGCTGACGAGGTAGTCGGCGACCATGGTGCCGAAGGCGAGCGTGCCCATGCCGAGGCCGGTCTGGCGCAGGAACTCGCGGCGCGAGTTCGGGGTGGGGACGTAATTACCGCAGCTGGAGTCTTTCATGGGGAGGATGAGGTTGGTTAGAGTGTGATGGGGTCTTGAGGGAAAACAATACTTTCGAGCGTGGGGTGATCAATTCAGGTAAACGAACTCGTTGGAGCAGACCATGGACTGGGCGAGCATGACCCAGGGGCTGGAGGGCTCCTTGCGGGAGACCATTTCCGTGTTATTCACGATTTTTCCGCCTTTAACCGAGGTTTCGAGCTTCACTTCCGGGGCCGTCGGGCCCTTGGCGACGGCCGCCTTGTCCGCCTTGGCCTTGGCCACGCGCTCGGCCTTGGCCTTGGCGGCACGGTCACCCTTGGAGGGCGCCTGGACGACGGGCTCGTCGATGTAGCCGGCGATCCGGGTCACGAACTCGCGGGCGATCTGGCGCTCCTGGACCGTCGGCGAACGCTGGTACATGATGCGGTAGAGCTGGGTGATGCGTTCGTCGTCAGACGTGGCCTTGGTCATCTCAGGACGCGCGTTGACGTTGCGGGCGACCTCGATGGCCAGCGGGTTGTTCATGAAGAACAGCGCCTGCTGCGGCACGATGGTGGCGCTGCGGACGGAGTTGGTCATGTTCGGGTCGGCGAAGTCGAACTGCGACTGCAGTTCGCTGAGTTTGTCGCGGTCGATGAAGCCGTAGATGGTGCGGCGGTAGCTGTAGGGCTCGTCGGTGATGTTCACCGCGCGGCCGCCCATGGCGCGGTCGAGCTTGCCCGACAGCAGCAGCATGGAGTCGCGGATGCTCTCGAAGTCCAGGCGGCGCAGGTTGGCGTGCCACAGGAACTTGTTGCCGCCGTCGACCTTGGTCGGATCCACGGAGGACTTCTGGGTCAGCAGGATGTTCGAGTTCGGGTTGGCGGACTGACGGTAGGCGGCCGAGAGGAGGATGCGCTTGTGCATCTTCTTGATCGACCAGCCGCCTTCGACGAAGGCGTTGGCCATCCAGTCGAGCAGCTCGGGGTGCGTCGGCGCCTCGGACATGTTGCCGAAATCGTCCGGCGAGGACACGATGCCGGCGCCGAAGTGGTGCGCCCAGAGCCGGTTCACGAGCACGCGGGCCGTGAGCGGATTGGTACGGCTGGCGATGGCCAGGGCGAGCTCACGGCGGCCGCTGCCTTCGTAGAACGGCAGGCGGTCCGGACCGGCGAGGACCTCGAGGAACTGGCGCGGCGCCACGGGGCCGCGCTTGTTGCGGTCGCCGCGGATGTAGACGTTGCTGTCGCGGGGCTTCTCGACGTCGGTGATGACCATCGCCGTGCCGGGGCCGCCCGGGTGGGTGATGTCGAGCGCGTTGATGTCGGCGAACTTGAAATACTTCGCCGGCTTGTTGTTGTTGACGAAGGTCGAGCTGATCGGGACCTGCCAGCTGGCGCAGAAGTCGCGGCTCTCGGTCAGGCGCTCGAGCAGGGTCACGGCCTTCACGTCCTCGACGTCGGGCAGCGGCCAGGGGAAGGCCGCGAGCTGGGCGAGCGCGGGATTATCCTTGTCGCCGCGGCGGCCCGGCTGGCTGCGCAGCTGGACGTGGGCGAGGATCTTGTCACGGTGCTTCTTGAAGGCGGCCTGGTAGGCGAGCGCGACTTCGTCGATGCTCTTGGGCTTCAGGCCGCGCAGGGCTTCGGCGATCAGCGGGTTGACGGGCGACTTGGCGTCGGCGAGCGTGGCCTCGAGGATGGCGGGGGCCTTCTGGGCGAACTCCTCGGCGCCGACGCGCTTCAGGCGGACCAGCGGACCGGTGATCGGATGGTCGGGCCGGGCCATGACGGCGGCGAAGGACGGGTCGAGCTCGCGGCTCTGGCCGAGGTCATACTTCTTGAGGAGGTCGAAGCCCGCGGTGCTCCGGAAGCCGCCGAGCATCGCGGCCATGGCGCGCGGGGCGAACTCGCGGTGGAAGGCGGCCTGCATGCCGACGAGGTGCTTGTAGTAGCCCTGCGCGGTCTCGTCGATGAGGGCGGCGAGGCGCTTCTCGTAGTCGGCGCGGTAGGCGTTGCTCGGGGCGTTCTTGCCGACGAGCAGCGGATTGCGGATCACCGGGTTCTGCTGCGGCTCGGTCACGGAGGCGAAGATGCCGTGGAGGGAGTAGTAGTCGGCGGCCGGGATGGGGTCGAACTTATGGTCATGGCAGCGCGAGCAGGCGACGGTGAGCCCCAGGAAGCCCTTCGTGGTGGCGTCGATGCGCTCGTCGATGGTGTCGTCGTTGTTCTGGAAACGCTTGCCGACGGTGATGAAGCCGAGCGCGGCGAGGCGCGGGTCGTCCTTGGCGAGGTCGGGCAGGCGGTCGGCCGCCAGCTGCTCGATGATGAACTGGTCGTAGGGCTTGTCGGTGTTGAACGCGTCGATGACGTAGTCGCGGTAGGTCCAGGAGCTGTCGAAGGTCTCGATGGTGCCGTTGCGCTTCAGGCCCTTGGTGTCGGAGTAGCGGGCGGTGTCGAGCCAGTGGCGGGCCCAGCGTTCGCCGTAGTGCGGCGAGGCGAGCAGGCGGTCGACGGTGCGTTCGACCACGGCGGCCACGGCGCGGACAGGCTGTCCTTTGCGCACGGCCATGGCGTCGTAGGCGAGCGCCCCGTCGTATTCGCGGGAGAAGGCGTCGACCTCGACGCTGGTGGGCGGCAGGCCGATCAGGTCGTAGGAAAGCCGGCGCAGCAGGGCTTCGCCGTCGGCGGCGGGACTGGGCTTGAGGCCCTTCTCGTCCAGCTTGGCCATGATGAAGGCGTCGATCTCGTTCTGGCACCAGGCGGGGTCGCTGAGCTTGGCGGGGACCGGGTAGGCCTGCACGGGCTGGAAGGCCCAGTGCGCGCGCGCCTTGTCGGAGAGACCGGTGAGCTTGGCGCCGCCGGCGCCGGCGGGCGCGGGCGCGCCCATCTTGATCCACTGTTCGATCAGGCCGATCTGCGTGGCGGAGAGCTTGGCGCCGGCCTTGCGCGGCGGCATCGAGATGTCCGGGTCGGACTGATGGACCGCGACGACGAGCAAAGACTTCTTCAGGTCGCCGGGCACGACGGCCGGGCCGAGGTCGCCGCCGGCCAGCATGCCCTGACGCGAATCCATGATGAGGCCGCCCTTCGAGACGCCCTTCTCCTTGGAGTGGCACTCGTAGCAACGCTCGGTGAAGATCGGGCGGATGTTCTTCTCGAAGAACTCCAGGCCGGCGGGGTCCATCTTGGCCTCGGGGGCGTCGGCGGCGGAGAGGCCGGCGGCGAAGGCGAGGGCAAGCAGACGAAGGCTGGCGGACGAGGGGGTCATGGTGGTTTTAAGGGGTCAGCAGCAGGGGGATTCCCGCTGGTACTTAATACTCTCCTAAGACCGGAAAGTTTCAACCACATCATGCGGCTTTGCGCCGACAAACACAGAGGCCGGCCCCTTGCGGGGGCCGGCCTCGTAAAAAAACCGTCAAAAACGTCAGTTGACGTAGATGAACTCGTTCGAGAGCAGGAGCGAGTGGACGAGCAGCTCAGTCGGGTTCATCGGTTCGCGGGAGATCATCTCGCCCACGTTGCGCAGGACGCCTTCGGCGCCGCCGCCGGTCACGGCCATCATCATGCTCTCTTCGCCGTCCGGAGCCATCACAGCCGCGCCCTTGGTCGGGGGAGCGGCGGTACGGGCGACGGGGGCGACGGCCTTGCCGCGCTCGCCGGGGCGGGTGGCCGGACGCACCTTGGCGGAGGCGACGGTCATCTTCATCTTGGTCAGGAACTCCTGGGCCACGCGGATCTCGTTGGTGGACGGACGGCGCTGGAACATGCAGCGGAACATGGCGACGATCCGCTGATCCTCGGACATCGCGTTGACGACGTCCTTACGGGCGGCGACGGCGCGGGCGACGTCGACCGACAGGGCGTTGTTCATGAAGAACAAGGCCTGCTGCGGCACGATGGTCGAGTTGCGCTTGGTGTTGGACTGATCGGGGTCGCCGTAGTCGAACTGTGAGAGCGTGTCGCTGAGGCGGCGACGATCGACGTAGCCATAGAGGCTGCGACGGTAGCTGAACGGCTCGTCCGTGATGTTCGCCGGCTGGCCGCCGACGGTGGTGGTCATCTTGCCGGTGAGCAGGATCATCGAGTCACGGATGGACTCGAAGTCGAGGCGACGCAGGTTGCCGCGCCAGAGGAGGCGGTTGCCGGCGTCGACCTTGAGCGGATCCACGGGGCCCTTCTTGGCCACCAGGGGGTTGGCGGTCGGGTCGGAGTCCTGACGGAAGGTGTTGCTGAGCACGATCATGCGATGAAGACGCTTCATCGTCCAACCGTTCTCCATGAAGTCGCTCGACAGGTAGTCGAGCAGCTCCGGATGCGAGGGCTTCTCGGACATGTTGCCGAGGTCATCGGGGGTGTTCACGAAACCTTCGCCGAAGTGCTTCGTCCAGGTCCGGTTCACGGCCACGCGGGCGGTGATCGGGTTGTCCTTGGAGACGATCGACTGGGCGAACTCGTAACGGCCGCTGCCGTCGACATACGGACGGCGTTCGCCGACGGTCAGGATCTCGAGGAACTGGCGGGGGACGATGTCACCCTTGTTGTTCTTGTCGCCGCGCTTGAACACGTAGCTGTCCTTGGCGCCCTCGGAGTCCTGGACGACCATCGCATGGCCAGGGACGCCGGGGTGGGAGAGGCGCAGTTCGTTGATCTGGGCGTGACGGAAATAGGCGACCGGGGCGCGGTTGCCGATGCCGCCGTAGATCGGGCGGTTCTGCCAGTCCTGGCAGAACTTGCGGGTGCTGAAGAGCGAGATCATCTCCTCGTTGTCGAAGATCTCGTCGTAGGACGGGATGGCCCACGGATAGCCGGTCATCTGGGCGATGGCCGGGGAGGTCTTCTTCCAGTCTTCGCCCGGCTTGGCCAGGAGGTTGAGGTGGGCGAGGATCGCGGCCTTGTTCTCATTGTAGACGCGCTGGTAGGCGGCGGCGACGTCATGCATGGTCTTCGGCTTCAGGCCACGCAGGCCGGCGGCGATGATCGGGTTCACGTTGTTCTCCGGGTCGTCGAGATAGTCCTTGAGGACGATCGGGGCGCGCTCGGCGAAGTAGACGACGGGGACGGCGGCCAAGGCGGCGAAGGGACCGGTGATCGGCGAGTCCTTCTGGATGCGCATGGCGGCGAAATCGGTGTCGGACTGGAGGTCGATCTTGTAGCGCTCGGAGTATTCGCCGGCCTCAGAAGAACCTCCGCGGACGGTGGCGATCATGAGGCGGCCGGCCATCTCGTGGTCGTAACGAGAGCGGGTCTCGCGCATGTAGCGGAAGAAACCGGCGACCTGTTCATCCTGCAGCTGGTTGAGGCGCTTGAGGAAGTCGTTGCGGGCCGCGGCGGCGGTGCCGGTGGCCGCGATCGGGGTCTGGTGCAGCGGCTCGACGATCGAGGCGAAGATGCCGTGCAGGGAGTAGTAGTCCTTGATCGGGATCGGGTCGAACTTGTGGTCATGGCAGCGCGAGCACGCGACGGTGAGGCCGAGGAAGGCCTTGGTCGTCGTGTCGATGCGCTCGTCGATGGTGTCATGGATGTCGTCGAAGCGCTTGCCGATGGTGATGAAGCCGAGGGCGGCGAGACGGGGATCGTCCGGCGAGATGTCCGGGATGCGGTCGGCGGCGAGCTGTTCGACGACGAACTTGTCGTACGGCTTGTCCTCGTTCATCGCGTTGATGACGTAGTCGCGGTAGGTCCAGGCGTAAGCGTAGCGGTAGTCGCGGAAGAGGCTGTCGCCCTGGTCGACCTGCAGGCCGCGCGTGTCGGAGTAGCGCGCGGTGTCGAGCCAGTGACGGGCCCAGCGCTCGCCGTAGTGCGGCGAGGCGAGCAGCGCGTCAACCTGCTTGACGTAGACGGCTTCGACATTGCCGGCCGGGCGACCGCTGCGGGCGGCGAGCGAGTCGGCGAGCGAGGCGCTGTCACAGGCCTTGACGAAGGCGTCGACCTGCTCGGAGGTGGGCGGAAGGCCGATCAGGTCGTAGTAGACGCGACGGAGGAAGGTTTCGGGACCCGCGGCCGGATTGGGCTGCAGACCCTTCTCTTCGAGCTTGGCCAGAACGAAGGCGTCGATGGGATTCTTCACCCAGGCCTTGTTCTTCACCTCGGGCACCGGGTATTTCTTGACGGGCTGGTAAGCCCAATGTTCGCGGGCCTTGCCGGTGAGTCCGGTGAGCTTGGCGGCGCCGCCTCCGGGCATCGGAGCACCCATCTTGACCCATTCTTCGAGGATGGCGATCTTGTCGTCCGGCAGCTTGCCGCCGGTCTTCTTGGGAGGCATCGCGAATTCCGGGTCGGTATACTGGACGGCCTTGATCAGCAGGGACTTCTCGAGGTCGCCCGGAACCACGGACGGGCCTTCGTCGCCGCCTTTGTAGGCGCCGTCGCGCGAATCAAGGATGAGTCCGCCTTTCGACGAGTTCTTCTCGGCTGAGTGGCATTCGTAGCAGCGGTCGATGAGAATCGGGCGGACGTTCTTCTCGTAGAACTCAAGGCCTTCCTTGGAAGGCTGCGCGTCGTCGGCCGCGACCGCGAAGGCGGAGGCGAGCAGCGAGAGCGCAAGGGTGGAATGACGGAGCGACAGCATGGGCTTTTTGATTTAAGTTGGGATAAGGAGCCGGGGAAGGCCACCCTGAGGGGCAGACCTTGAGGATGAATGTAAGTCCGACCCCCCGGAAATCAAGAGCGCTTCCCCATTCGGATTGTAAAGAGAAGACCCCAAGACGAGGATGCCAACCCCCGGCCGATGCGCATCCTGATCGCGAACGACAAATTCAAGGGCTCCCTCGCCGCGGAAAAGGCCGGTTTTCATCTTAAAAACAGCCTCGAAGAGGTGTTCCCGGGGGCCGCCTGCGACCTCTGCCCCATCGCCGACGGAGGCGAAGGGACGGCCTCGGCGATGACGACCGCCCTGGCCGGAGAATGGGTCAAAACCGAGACCCGGGATGCCCACGGTCGACCCCTCCAAGCCCCTTTCGGCTGGATTCCTACGTCAGCCACGGCGGTCATGGAGATGAGTTCAGCCAGCGGCTTGGCTATCGTCCAAGATATCGAACTTAACCCATTTAAAGCCAGCACTTTAGGAACAGGAATCCTCCTCCAATCCGCCCTCCGTCGAGGGGCCAAGCACATCCTGATCGGCATCGGCGGCAGCGCCACCAACGACGGCGGACTGGGAGTCGCCCTCGCCCTGGGGTATCAGTTCAAGCGCCAAGGTCAGGACTTCTCCCCCACCCTCGAGACGCTCCTCGAGGCCGACCAGATCGAACGGCCGGCCACCCTCCCCTCGTGTGAGCTCATCGTGGCCTGTGACGTCGACAACCCCCTCCTCGGCCCCCGCGGCGCCACCCGGATCTACGGACCCCAGAAAGGCGTCCGTGACTTCGCTTGGTTCGAACGACGGCTCGAACACCTGGCCGACCTCGCGCGTCGCGACCTGGGCGTCGATCCGCGCGACATCCCCGGCGCCGGCGCCGCGGGCGGCCTCGGCTTCGGCCTCATGGCCTTCCTCGGCGGCCGCCTTGTCAGCGGCTTCGACATGGTCGCCGCCCAGGTCGGCTTGGAAGCGCGCGTCGCCGCCGCCGACCTCGTCATCACGGGCGAAGGTCGGCTCGACGAACAGAGCCTGCAAGGCAAAGGCCCGGTCGGCGTCGCGCGCCTCGCGCGGCGGCTCGGCAAGAAAGTCGTCGGCGTCGCCGGCTCGGTCGACGACTCGGCGGGGCTCCGCGCGCAGTTCGACCTGCTCATCGGCATCAAGCCCGCGACGATGCCGCTCGCCGAAGCGATGCGTCGCACCGGCGAGCTCCTCGAGTCAGCGGTGGCCGCCCACGCCGCGCCGCTGCGCGCCCTCAGCTCCTGAAGATCGGGATCGGCACGCCCTTGCCGTCGACGGTCGCGTAGAAGGGCCGGCCTTCGACGTCGAACGCAGTCTTGGGGCTGATGCCCATCGCGCGGAAGATGGTGGCGTGCATGTCGCTGATCGAGACGGGGTCCTTGATCGCGACGAGCGGACGCTCGTCCGCGGTGGCGCCGTGGACATGGCCCTGCTTCACGCCGCCGCCGAACATGACGACGCTCGTGCCGCCGGTGAAGTGACGATGCAAGCCGTAATGGTCGGGGCTGGTGATGACGCCGGACTTGTTGAAGGCCTGGTCCTTGGCCTGCGAGCCGGGGCGGCCTTCGATCATGGCGTCGCGGCTGAACTCGCTGGCGATGATCACCAAGGTGCGGTCGAGCAGCCCGCGCTGCTCGAGGTCGCGGATGAGGCGCGCGATCGGGCGGTCGATCTCGGCGTGCAGCTTGGCGACGGTCTCGTGCCCCTTGCCGTGCGTGTCCCACTGGAAGAACGGGACGTATTCCGTGGTGACTTCGACGAAGCGCGCGCCGTTCTCGACGAGCCGGCGGGCCAGCAGGCAGCCGCGACCGAAGCGGCCGGTGTCGTAATCCTTCTGGACCTCGGGGGTCTCGAGCGAGATGTCGAACGCGGCGCGCTCCTTGGCGCTGAGCAGGCGGTAGGCGTTGTCCATCGAACGCAGCATGGACTGATGCTGGTGGTCGCTGAGCAGGTCGCGGTCGGGCGTCGCGTCGACGAGGCGACGGAACTCCCGGTCGCGGTTGACGAAGCGGCCGGCGTCCATGCCCTTGGGCGGACGCACGGCGGCGGCGGCCTCTTCCGGGAACGGGAGGTTCATCGGGCCGTATTCGCCGCCGAAGAAACCGGCGGTGGTGAAGGCCTTGAGTTCCTCGCTCTCGCCGACGCCTTCGAGTCGCTGGCCGATGTTGATGAAGGCCGGCATGACCGGATTGCGCGGGCCGAGCACGCGGGCCATCCAGGCGCCGATGTGCGGGCAGGCGACGGTCTGCGGCGGGACGTAACCGGTGTGCCAATGGAACTGGTGACGCGAGTGCAGGATGCTGCCGAGATCCGGCTGCACCGCCGAGCGGATCAGCGTGCCGCGGTCCATGACCTGCGCGATATTCTCGAGACCCTCGCAGATGCGGACGCCGTCGACCGACGTCGGGATCGCCGGGAACGTGCTGAGCACGCGGTCGTAGGTGAGGCCCTTCTCGAAGGGCGCGTAACGCTTCGGATCGAACGTCTCGGGCGCGGCCATGCCGCCGGCGAGCCAGAGGAGGATGACGGCGTCGGCGGTCGCGGTCGGCCGCGCGAGCTCCTCGCTTTCGGCGAGCAGGCGCGGGGCGCCCATCGAGAGCGTCGCGGCGCCGGCGGCGCCGAGCATCCGGAGGAATTCGCGTCGGGCCAGCGGCTCGGGCAAGGACGGGTCAAGCGGGAGCGGGGAGGACATGGGATCAGCGGATGGTCTGGAATTCAGGGAGCATGCACACGGCCCAGAGGAGGTCGGCGATGCCTTGCTCGGAAAGCTCCGGGCCGAGCAGGCCGGCGGCGACCGCGAGTTCCGCGGGCGCCGGCTCGCGGCAGAGCGCGGAGAGATAGAGCCAGCGGACGAGCTCGTCGGGCCTGGCCCAACGGCGCTGCCTGAGCTTCGCCGCGCCGGCGGCGAGGAGGTTCGTCAGCGCCTGGCCGTTGGCGAGGTCGATGGCCTCGAGCGTGCTGAGTTCGTTGGGCCGCATCGAGACGATCTGCTCGCGGTTCGGGCGGCCGAGCGCGCGCTGCAGGAGGTCGGACTTCACGAGACCCGCGCGCGCGGGCAGGTTGCTCGTGCCCTCGGCGCCGGCGAGCATCTCGGCCATGCGGGCCTGCGCCTTGCGCCAGGCCTCGCCCTTGACGAGCGCGACGGGCTGCCAGACGGGCTCGGCGGCCTTCGTCCTGCCCTTGCCGGCGGCGAAGACGCCGCGGGCGTTGGGCACGTTCATCGTCCATTCCCAGGAGGCGTCGGTGGCCATCTTCACGCGCGCGCCGCCCTTGAGCGTGACGTTGACCTGGAAGAAGAGCGCGGCGACGTTCGGACCGGAGCCGGCGTTGCGGCCGACGACGACGACCTGGTTCGCGCCCTTGAGGAGCGCGACGGAGAGGTCGAAGTTCTGCGGGTCGGCCCAGTTGTCGCCGCCGCCGATCTTCTTGCCGTTCACGAAGAGGTCGTAGCCGTTGTCGCAGGTCACCACGCACGACGCGGCGTCCACGTCGGCGTCGAGCACGAGCTGACGGCGGAAAGTGCGGACCTCGCCCGCGGCGGGCACGCGCCCTCCGGCGATGTCGCCCGACCAGATCGGCGCGGCGAGCAGCGGTTCGACGACCGGCTTCGGCCTGGCGACGGCGGACGGCGCGGCGCGCGGCACCTTGGGTTCGATCTTCGCCGGCGTGGTGCCGGTCAGCCGCCAGACGGCGTCGACGAACTGCTCGGCGGTCAGGCGCTTCGCGCGCGGACCACGGTAGGCGTAACCTTTGTCGTCGGCGTCGCGCGCGAGGACTTCGGAGCGGGACTGGTAGGCCTGCGAGGTCGCGATGAAGGCGAGCATGTCCTTGAGGTCGTAACCGGACTCGACGAGGCGGTTGGCCAGCACATCGAGGAGGTCCTGGTTCCACGGCTCGGTCTGCATCGCGTCGACGGGATGCACGATGCCGCGGCCCATCAGGCGATGCCAGAGGCGGTTGACGATGGTGCGCTGATATCGGCCGTTCTCGGGATGGGTGATGAGCGCGGCGAGCTGGGCGAGGCGCTCCTCGCGCGGCTTGGCGGGATCGACCTGGCCGAGCTCGGGGAACGGCCAGGCGGCGACGGCCGGCTTGCCGGTCGGGATGTCGCACCGGACGAGCTCCATCGGCCGGTTCGCGTAGACGGCGGCGAGGCCGTAGGCGTCGCGCAGCTTCCAGCGGTCGGTGAAGCTGTCGTGGCACGAGGCGCACTTCATGTTGATGCCGAGGAACGTCTGCGAGACGCTCTGCGAGAACTGGAGTTCCGGCACCTGGCCCGCGCTCACCGCGCCGCGCCAGACGATGCCCTTGGCGAAGCCTTCGCTGTCGGCGGACGGCGCGACGAGCTCGCGCGTGAACCGGTCGTAAGGCTTGTTGGTGAGCAGCGAGAGGTAGAGCCAGTTGGTGATCTGCTTGCGGCCGCCGTCGATGTAGCCGGTGCCGGCGTAGTCGTTGCGGAGCAGGTCGTTCCAGAAGACCATCCAGTGATCGGCGTAGTCGACGTCGCGGGCGAGGAGCGCGCGCACGAGCGCCTCGCGCTTGTCGGGCCGCGGGTCCGCCGCGAAGGCGCGGGCCTCTTCGGCGGACGGGAGCAGGCCGATGAGGTCCAGCATGACGCGACGCTGGAAAGTCGCGTCGTCGGCCGCGGGGGGCGTGGGCGCGCCCTTGGCCGCGAGCCAGCCGTCGAGCACGCGGTCGATCGGGTGCGTGCGGCCGGACTTCGCCTCGGGGAGCGCCGGACGACGCGGACGCAGCGGCGGCTCATAGGCCGGCTGCTTGAAGGCGAAGCCTTCGGTCCAGACGGCGCCCTGCTCCACCCATGCGCGCAGGACGGCGACCTCGGCCGGACTCACGCGCGGTCCCTTCGGCGGCATGCGCTCGTCGGGATCGTCGGTGACGATCGACGCGAGCAGGCGTCCCTTCGAGGCCTGACCAGGGAAAAGCACCGCGCCGTTCTCGCCGCCTTCGAGCAGCGTGGCGCGCGTGTTCATCGAGAAGCTTCCTTTCTTCTTGTCGCCCGTGTGGCACTCCCCGCAGTGCTTACGCAGGATCGGCACCACCTCGTGGGCGAAGTCGACCGGCGCCGCCCCGAGGGAGGCGGCCAGCAGGCAACCGACGGACAAGAAGCCTCGGGACATGCGGGCGCGTCGTCGGATCAGGGGACGAAGACGACCGCGGCGGCGGCCGGAGCCTCGACGGCCTGCTTCGTGTCGGTGAGCTTGCCGTCGCGACCGATCTTGTAGGCGTTGAGCGTGCCGGACTTCTGGCCGGCGCAGACGAGCCAGCGGCCGTCGGCGCTCAGGCCGAAGCCACGCGGCGTGGCGGGAGTGCCGAGCACGTGCTGGAGGAGGGCCAGCTTGCCGTCCTGGGCGATCGAGTAGACGGCGAGGGAGTCGTGGCCGCGATTGGAGACGTAGAGGGTCTTGCCGTCGGGGCGGACAAAGATCTCGGCGGTGGAGACGCCCTTCTTGTCGGCGCCGGCCGGCAGCGTGTCCAGGGTCTGGAACTCCTTGAGGCCGCCGTTGCGTTCGACCGTGAAGGCCGTGACGGTGAGCGCCATCTCGTTGTTCACGTAGGCGAACTTGCCGTTGGGGTGGAAGGCGAGGTGACGGGGACCGGCGCCGGCGGCGACACGGCCGGACTTCGGCTTGTTCGCGGCGAGCAGGCCTTTCTCGGCGTCGAACTTGTAGATGAAGATGTCGTCCGTCCCGAGGTCGGCGACGTAGACGCGGCCGCTCTTCGGGTGGAAGTAGGCGCCGTGGGCGTGCGGGCCGGACTGGCGGCCGGCGTTCGGACCGGAGCCGACGTGCTGGACCGAGGACGTGGCGGGGGCGAGGGAACCGTCGGCCTTGATCGGCAGCGAGGTGGTCGAGCCGGAGCCGTAATTCACGACGACGAGGTTGCGACGGACGGCGTCGACGGCGAGGTGCGTCGGTCCCTTGCCCTTGGAGGCCTCGGTGTTGAGCAGGCGGAGCTTGTCGCCTTCGACCGCATAAGCGGCGACGGCGCCTTCGGCGGCCTCGGCGGTGGCGTAGAGGAACTTCGCGTCCAGGCTGAGCGCGACATACGAAGCGGACTTGGCCTCGGCGGCGACGGTCGGCGCGGAGATCTTGCCGGTCTTACCGTCGAGCACGCAACGGAGGACGCCCTGGGCCTTGGGACCCGAGGTGCCGACGTAGAAGACATACTGGGCGGGGGCGGGCTTGGCCTTGCCCTTCGGCGCGGCCTTGGCGGCGGCCTTGGGGGCGGGCGCAGGGGTGTCGGCGGACTGACAGCCGACGAGCAGGGCCGCGAACGCGGCGAGGAGGAAGCGGGGGGTGTTCATAGGTTCAAAAACAGGGAGGCGATCAGCGGCCGTCCCACCAGCCGTCGAGCTGGGCCGTCAGGCGCTTCACGTCGGCGGGCCGTTCGGCGGCGAGGTCACGGAGTTCGTACGGATCCGCCTTGAGGTCGAACAGACGGGGCGGCTCGGTGGCGTCGGCCGAACCATGCTGGGTCGTGCCGGTCTTGAGTCCGCTGGAGACGATGAGCTTGAGGTCGCCGGCGACGAGCCAGCGGTAGCGCAGGCTGGCCGCGGGACGCGCGAGGTCGTGGATGTCGTGGGTCGAGTTCTGGCCGGCGACGAACGGGCGCGCCTTCAAGGCCGCGTCGTCGAGGAGGTCCAGGCCGTCGCCGCCGGCGGGCACGGGCGCGCCGACGAGCTTCAGCAGCGTCGGCATGATATCCACCGCGCTGGCGGCCTCAGCCACGACGGCCGGCTTGATGCGCCCGGGCCAGCTGACGAAGATCGGCGTGCGCACGCCGCCGTCGAAGGGCGACTGCTTGGAGCGCTCGAAGTCGACCACGGGCTTGTCAGTCCGAGGAATCCAGCCGTTGTCGGCGACGTAGACGATGATCGTGTCGCGGGTGAGGCCTTCCTTCTCGAGATGGGCGCGGATCTCGCCGATGGTCTCGTCGAACCACTCCACCATCGCGTGGTACTTCGCGGCCTGCGGGGTCGGGGACTTGTCGCGGTATTTCGCGAGCAGGCGCTCCGGAGGCGTATGCGGGTCATGCGGCATCATCGGCGCGTACCAGACGAAGAACGGCTTACCGGCCTTCTTCGACCGGCTGATGAAGTCCGTAAGCGGCGCCAAGGTCTTGCGGCCGATGTCGAGGCCGTCGTCGCCGTGGCGTCCGCCCTTGGTCATGCCTTCGGTGAAACCGCCGGTCTGATAAGGGCCCATCCACCACTTGCCCGTCTGCAGGCTGACATAACCCTGCTCGCCGAGGATGCGGGGCAGGATCGGTGATTCCTGGAAGCGCTTGATCATCTGGGTACGACCATCAAGGAAGGCGGCGTTCTTCTGCCTGGCGGCGGCGGCCTTGGCGGCACCCTTGGCGCCGGCGGCGGCACTGACGGGGATGAACGGATCGTTGCCTGTCAGGCCGTGGCGATGGACGTGCCGTCCGGTCAGCATCGAGGCGAGGCTCGGCCCGCAGAGGGAGTTCGTGACATAACCGCGGGGAAAGAGGCGGGATTCCGCCGCGAGCTTATCGAGGTGAGGCGTGCTGACCGCCTTCGAACCCATGAAGCCGTAATCGAACCAGGCGTGGTCGTCCGAGACGATCATCAGGATGTTCGGGCGGTCGGCGGCGGGCAGCGACAAGCCCAGGCAGGCGAGGACAGCGACGCAAAGAGGTAGGAGACGGGGCATGTCTTATAGATTCCCCAAACCAAGACCCGTTCCCATCCAAAAAATCCGCCTCCGCCCCCTTTGACGAACCTCCGACCCCGGGTATAGTGGGCGACGTCGGTAGCCCTACGCCCCCGGTGACCCCCACCCCGGAGGCCCCTCTATAAAATATAATACGTTTTTATCTGACTGAATTTCAGTCACTTAGGGAAACCCTTCCCCGAAACCCCCTCTTTTTGCCCCTATATATACAGGCCCCTTTCTTTTCCATGATCAACCACATCCCGCACCGCACCGCCAAGAACGACACCCTCACCTCCCTCCTCCGCTCCGACTTCCCCGATCTCGGTGAAATCGAGGTCTCCCGTCTCGAGACGGCCCCCGTCCGCGCTGGCGAGGCGGACGGCCTGACGGCCTACCTTAACCAGGCCGCCCGCTGGCCCCGCCTCAGCGCCGAAGAAGAGCTCGCGCTCGGCCACCGCATCAAGGCCGGCAAGCTCGCCGACGGCACCCTCACGCCGGCCGGCCAGTCCGCCCTCGACGAGCTGGTGCAGCGCAACCTGCGCCTGTGCTACCACGCTGCGAAGGAGATCAACGTGTCGCGAGAGGAGATGCTCGAACTCGTCGCGGCCGGCAACGTCGCTCTCATGGAGGCCGCCCGCGCCTTCAACGCCGACCTGGGTTACCGCTTCAGCACCTACGCTTATTGGGGCATCCGCAGCGCGGTGTTCCGCCACCTCAACTTCCTGCGTCGCACGGTGCGCCTCCCGCGCAACCTGCACGAGCAGATGGCCAAGCTCCGCAAGGCCGAAGCCGCCCTCCTCCAGAAGACCGGCCGCGAGGCGACGGAGGACGAATTGTCCGCGGTCCTGGATTGGTCGCCCGAGAAGATCGTCGAGCTGCGCTGCTACCATCAGCACGGCCAGTCGCTGGACGCGCCGGTCGGCGAAGACAGCGACACGACCTTCGGTGAGACGCTCGCCGACCCGGAGGCGGCGACGCCGGCCGCCTACGCCGAAGCCGCCGACCGCCTGGCCGCGCTGGCCGAAGTGATGGCCCAGCTCACGCCCCGCGAACTCGAGGTGATCCGCCTGCGCGCCGGCCTTGACGGCGAGGAGCTGACGCTCGACGCCATCGGCCAGCGGCAGGGGGTCTCCCGGGAGCGCATCCGGCAGATCGAAGCGGAAGCCCGTCGGAAGATGCGCCTCATCATACGACGCTGAGCCGGGTCTTGTGTCCGGAGGAAGGCGCGCCATCATGGACGCGTGCCTTGCTCTTTCGTCCGCCCGCTGCTCCTCGGCCTCGCCGGCCTTGGCGTTCCGCATCTCATCGCCCAGCAGGTGGAGCCGTTCGAGGAACCGCCGATCAACTACTCGGCCACGGAGGCCAAGGATCCGGCGACGGCCCTCAACGCGGCGCACCGCGCCCGCGCCAACGCGATCCGTTCGCTGCCGGCCAAGCAGCGCCTGCGCTGGCTGCTCGACGAATTCAAGGTGCCGGTGGAATCCCAGATCTTCGTCTTCAGCAAGACGAGCCTGCAGCGCGACCTGATCACGCCGGAGACGCCCCGCGTGCTCTACTTCTCCGACGAGGCCTACGTAGGCTGGGCTCCGACAGGCGCCTTCGAGGTCACGGTCTTCGACCCTCAGCTGGGCGCGACGTTCTACGTCTTCGACGCGCATGAGACCGGCGACGCGCCCCTGCTCGCCCGCAGCAACGACTGCCTGCTCTGCCACGCGCGCCACGAACACACTCCCTCCCTCCGCGCCCGCACGGTCTTCCCCGACGCCCGCGGCGAGCCGCTCAGTGGCTCCGGCGGTTCCAACATCGCGCCGTCCACCCCGCTCGAGGAACGCTGGGGCGGCTGGTATGTAACCGGCGGCGGCCCCGGACTCCGCCACCGCGGCAACCTGACCGGCCGGAACATCGAGGCCTTCGAAGGCCCCTCGGCGCAACCGACCCGCAACCTCGCCTCGCTCGAAGGCGTCATCGACACGCGCCGCTACCTGCTCAAGACGAGCGATGTCGTGCCGATGCTGCTGCACGACCACCAGGTGCACGTCCATAACGTGCTGTCCACCGCCCTCCAGGACGCCCGCATCGCCCTCCACCGCTGGCCGGCCATGCGCGAGATCCTCGGCCTGCCCGCTTCGGCGCCGCCCCAAGGCTCCTGCCTCGTGGTCTTCGAAAGCCAGGCGGAGAAACTGCTCGACGCCCTGCTCTGCCGCGACGAGGCCCCTTGGCCGGCCGATGCGGTGCGTTCCGACGGCGTCTTCGCCGCCGCCTACGCCAAGACCCGCAAGGCCGACGCCCAAGGCCGCTCGCTCCGCGACCTCGACCTGCGCACGCGCCTCTTCCGCTACCGCTGCAGCCCGCTCATCTACTCCGAAAGCTTCGCGCACCTGCCGCCGCAGCTCCGGGAGATCACCCTGCTGCGCCTTTCGTCCGGCCTGCGCGCCTTCCCGCCCGCCCCGGCCTTCGGCCACCTCGAGGAAGCGGAACGCGTCGCGATCCACGAGATCCTCACGGCCACGCTACCCGACCTGCCCGCCGGCTGGGGCAAGTAAGGCGGACACGAAAAGGGCCGGCCCTCGACGAGGACCGGCCCGGTTTCGGCGCCTACGCGCGGCTTACTTGACGAGCGCGGCGAGCGGCTCGCGGATGGCGTCGGCCCAGATCTGATAGCTGACGGCGTTCAGGTGCAGGAGGTCCGGCATGACGGACTTCTCGAGCGTGCCGTCGGCGGTGAGGAACTTGGCGCCGATGTCGAGGTAACGGACCTTCTGGCCGTCGTCGAACTTAGCGATGAGGGCGTTGACGGCCTTGTTCTTGGCGCGGCCGGGATTGTTCGCCTCGGTGGCGCCGCGCGGGAAGATCGCGAGGAGCAGGACCTTGGTGTCCGGCGAACGCTGGTGGATCGCGGAGATGATGGCCTTGATGCCGGCGGCGACCTGCGCGGGGGAATTGTCGGCGGCGCCGGAGTTGTTGGTGCCGATCATGAGCACGACGGCCTTGGGCTTGATGCCTTCGAACTCGCCGTTCTCGACGCGCCAGAGGACGTGCTGGGTGCGGTCGCCGCCGATGCCGAAGTTGGCGGCCTTGTACTGGCCGAACTCCTTTTCGAAGATGGCGGCCTGACGACCCCAGCCGGCGGTGATGGAATCACCAAGGAAGACGACCTGGGCCTCGCCCTTCTTGGCGATCTCGACGAAAGACTCGTGCGACTTGAGGAAGCCGGCCTGCGGCTTGCCGTCGGGTCCGAGCTTCGGCGCGGCGACATCGGCGGGCTGGTTCACGGCAGGAGCGGCCGGCTTCTTGGCGGGAGCTTTCTTGGTCTCCTGGGCGACGAGGGAGGCGCCGCCGACAAGGCCGACGGCAAGGAGGAGGGACAGGATGCGTTTCATGGGGTGGGGGTGGCCGATGTTTTCGCCCAGCCACCGGAGGGTGTCAACGCCGGCCACCGGTGCTTGCCGAGGGCCGGGCGCGTGCGGTAGCCTGCGCCATGACCACCCCGCTGCGTTTCGTGACCAAGGCCGACGCCCTGAAGGAAGAGTATAAGGGCCGCACCAATTACTGGCTGACCCGCCCTGAACTCACCGGCGCCAAAGACCTGCAGGTCTGCGAGGCGACCCTGCCCGCCGGCGAAGGCCACGCCTTCCATACGCACCCCGAGCTCGAAGAGATGATCTACGTCCTCGCCGGCGAGGTCGAACAGTGGGTCGAGCAGGAGAAGCGCATCCTGAAGCCCGGCGACGCCGCGCACATCCCGGCCGGCGTCGTGCACGCGACGTTCAACGTCTCGAAGGCGGACGCGACGATCCTCGCGATCCTCTCGCCCGGCGCGAGCCAGGGCCCCTTCATGGTCGACGTCAGCGGCGAAGCGCCGTGGAAGGACCTGCGCCCCGGCGCATGAGCTTCTTCACCCGACATCGCGGCCTGCTCGTCTCGTCCACGCTGCTGCTGGCCGGCGCGATCATCCCTTGGATCATCTGGGGCGACGCGCTGGACGCGACGTTCACGGTCGAAGGCTCGCGCGCCTGGATCGCCGGCTTCGGCGCAGCCGGCGGCCTCGCCGGCGCGGGCCTGCTCGTCGCGGACCTGCTGCTGCCGATCCCGAGCACGCTCGTGATGTCCGCCCTCGGCCTCGCCTACGGCACGCTCATCGGCGGTCTCTACGCCGCCGCCGGCACGGTCGCGGCCGGCCTGCTCGCCTACGGCCTCAGCCGCTGGCTGGGACGGCCGCTCGCCGTCCGTCTCGCCGGTGCCGACGCGCTGGAGTCGGGCGAGAAGCTCTTTGCGGACGGGGGCGCTTGGCTGGTGGCGGGTTCGCGCTGCGTCCCGATCCTCCCTGAGGCGATCGCGTGCCTTGCCGGCCTGCACCGCATGCCCTTCCGGACGTTCGTCCTCGCGCTGCTCTGCGGCGGCGTGCCGACGAGTTTCCTCTTCGCGGCCATCGGCGCGCTCGGCCAGACCGAGCCCACCTGGGCGCTGGGGCTCAGCGTGGTCTTGCCGGTGCTGCTGTGGCTGGTCGCCCGCCGCTGGCTGCGCCGCTGATCAGCGCAGCTCCTTGATCCGCACGTTACGATACCAGACGCGCTTGGCTTCGTCCTGGAAACCGACGTGGCCCTCGGCCGGACGGTCCTTCATCGGGGAGGTCGCGAGGTCGAGCACGATGGTGCGTTCGCCGTTGAAGTCGACGGTGAGACGGCGGTCCTTCAGCGTGAGCGTGTAGCGATTCCATTCGCCGGCGGGCTTCACCATGTTCTTCGCGGCGCCCATCGCGCGGATGATGCCGCCGCAGTCATGATGGCCGGGCTTGGCGAGGCCGTGCGTGTCGAGGATCTGGAGCTCGATGCCCTTCGCGACGGGATCGAGCGGATCGGCGACGCAGAAGAAGACACCGGAGTTGCCGGTGGGCTCGAACTTGAATTCGAGGTCGAGGACGAAGTCACGATACTTGCGTTCGGTGAAGAGGTAGGCGTCGAAACGCTTCCAGCCGGTCTCGCCCGCGCGCGGCTTCAGCGTGACGGTGCCGTCGGTTTCGTAGACCCAGTTGCCCTTGGTCTTCCAACCGGTGAGGTCCCGGCCGTTGAAGAGCGGCACGAAGCCCGGGGCGTCGGCCGCGGGGTGCGGCACGGGCGCGGCGGCGGGGCTCACGGGATAGGGTTCGGAGGCGGCCCCGAGGGCAGCGGCGAAAAACAACAGGAAGCAGGACTTCATCGCGAGGTCACGACATGGTGCCGAGGTCGCGACGGCAGGCGAGACAACTTCTGCGTTCCCAGCGCGGCGGGACAGGCCTAGCCTGCTGACATGCCCCTGCTGCTTCTCGCCGCCCTCATGCTCGCCGTGACCGTCCGGGCGGAGGCGCCCCGCCGACCGGACATCGTGGTCTTCCTCGCTGACGACCTCGGCCGGCTCGATTCTTCTCCATACGGGGCCACGGACATCCGCACGCCGAACCTCGCCGAACTCGCGGCCGCGGGCCTGACCTTCGAGCGGGCCTACGTAGCCTCCCCCAGTTGCGCGCCCAGCCGGGCCGCTTTGCTCACCGGACTCATGCCCGCGCGCAACGGCGCGGAGTCCAACCACGCCCGCCCGCGGGCGGAGATCCGCAAGTGGCCTGCTTACTTCAAGGAACTGGGCTACGAAGTGGCCGCCTTCGGCAAGGTCTCGCACTACCGGCACACCGCCGACTACGGCTTCGACGTGTTCGCGCATGACGGCTTTCATGATCCCGAAGGCGTGCCGGCCGCGCTCCGCTACCTGCGCGCCCGGCCGCGGGACGCGAAGCCCCTCTGCCTGCTGATCGGCAGCAACTGGCCGCACGTGCCCTGGCCGACCGCCGACAGCGTCCACCGTCCGGATGCGGTCGCGCTGCCGGCGCTCAGCCTCGACACCCCGCAGACGCGGGTGTGGCGGGCGCGCTACGCCGACGCCGTCGCGCGCGGCGACGCCGAACTCGGCGACGTGCTGCGCGCGGTCCGCGAGGTCCTGCCCCCTGCGACACTCACGGTCTTCACCAGCGACCACGGCGCCCAATGGCCCTTCGGCAAATGGAACCTCTACGAGGCGGGCATCGCCACGCCGCTCATCGTGCGCTGGCCGGGAGCCGTCGCCGCCGGCCGGCGCACGACGGCGATGGTAAGCTGGGTGGACCTCCTGCCGACATTGCTGGAGGCCGCCGGCGGCAAGGCTCCGGCGGACATCGACGGCCGCTCCTTCCTGCCCGTGCTCCGCGGCGGCGACCGTCACCGGGAACAGGTCTTCGCCACGCATGCGAACGACAACCGGATGAACGTCTACCCCGCGCGCAGCGTGCGGGACGGACGCTGGAAGTACCTCCGCAACCTCCACCCCGAATGGGCCTTCACGACGCACATCGACCTGCAGGAAAGCCGGGGTGACGGCCTCGGCCAGCGGGCCTTCTTCGCGGAGTGGGAGCGACTCGCCCGGACGGACGCGCGCGCGGCGGCCACGCTGGACCGCTACCACCGGCGGCCCGCGGAAGAACTCTATGACCTGGAGACGGATCCCGCCGAGACGCGGAACCTGGCGGCCGAGCCGGCGCACGCCGAAAAACTGGCCGAACTGCGCGCGGCGCTCACCGCCTGGATGAAGGCGCAGGGCGACGCGGGCGCGGTGCCGGTCGCGCCCCGCCTGCTGAGCGACCCCACCGCGTTCGGGCCGGGCGGGGCGGCCGCCACGACCAAGGCCGCCGCGCGCAAGCCGTCCGGCAAGTAGCTGCCGGTCGCCCGGCAGATGGGATTGGACGGGGCCGAGTCGTCATAATAAACATACGGCATGGGCCGCCCCTCCCTGCTCGCCATCCTCACGTGCCTCCTCGCCGCCGCCGTCCCCGGCGCGGTGCCGCCGAACATCGTCGCCGAAGGCGTCCCCCCCGTGCCCGCGGAACTGACCGCCGAGCTGGCGCCCTACCTCAACCTCGGCGGCGCGGGCTTCCGCGGCTGGCACGCGACGCGACGCGAAGCGATCGTCACGACCCGCGTCGGCGACGCCTCGCACCTCCACCTGATGGCCGCTCCCTTGGCGAAGCGCGTCGCGCTGACCGGCGGCGTCGAACCGGTGAGGAGCGGACGGATGCAACCGGGCGGGAGCCTCCTGCTATACTCCGCCGACGTCGGCGGGGACGAGAACTACCAGCTGTACCTCAAGGATCTCGCCGACCCCAAGGCGCCGCCGGTCCGGCTGACCGACGGTAAGTCGCGCAATGTCGACCCCTGCTGGTCTCATGACGGCCGCCGCATCGCCTACGCGACGAACCGACGGAACGGCAAGGACGGCGACATCGTGGTCGTGGAGGCGCGGGCGCCGCGCGCCGAACGCGTCGTGCACCAGGGCGCCTCCACGGGCTGGGGACCGGTGGCATGGTCGCCCGACGGCACGCAGCTCCTCCTCCGCCAGTCGCTCGGCCAGGCCGAATGCCGGCTCTGGACGCTGGAGGTCTCCTCCGGCCAGAAGAAGCAGGTCACGCCGGCGACCGGACGCCATTACTTCACGCAGGCCGGCTTCGCCGAAGGCGGCCGGGCGGTGTACGCGCTCTCGAACTTCGGCTCCGACTTCCTCACCCCGACGCGCGTCGACCTCACGACGGGCGAGACCCGCCTCCTCGCCGGCGGTCCCGCCTGGGACGGCGAAGAGCTCGTGGTGTCGGAGGACGGCACCCGGCTGGTCGTCGCGTTCAACGTCGAAGGCTTCTCGGAGCTGCGTTGCTGGGACCTGACCACCGGCCGGCCGCTGCCCGCGCCCCGGCTCAAGGCGGGAGTGCTCAGCCAGCTCCAGTTCCGGCCAGGCAGCCACGAGGTCGGCTTCTCGCTCAACAGCGAGGATTCCGCGAGCGACGCTTGGTCGGCCGACCTCGACACGGGCGCGGTGACGCGCTGGACGGACCGCACGACGAAGCCGAAGAAGGCGATCGCCACGCCGGAGCCCCGGATCGTCCGCGTCACGAGTTTCGACGGCCTGAGCATCCCTTCGCTGGCGTACCACCCCGATCCGGCCAGGTTCCCGGGCAGGCGGCCCGTCCTGATGATCTTCCACGGCGGGCCCGAAGGCCAGTCGCGGCCGGGCTACCGCGGCAGTTTCCACTACTACCTGAACGAACTTGGCGTGGCGCTGATCTACCCGAACGTGCGCGGCTCGACGGGCTACGGACGGAAATACCTCTCCCTCGACGACGGCTTGCGGCGGGAGGACGCGATCAAGGACGTCGCCGCGGTCCTCGACTGGGTGGCGAAGTCGGACCTTCTCGACGCGTCCCGGGTGGCGGCCTACGGCGGCAGCTACGGCGGCTTCATGAGCCTCGCCTGTCTGGTCAACTACCCGGAACGCTTCCGTTGCGGCGTCGACAACGTCGGCATCGCCAACTTCGGGACCTTCCTCCGCGACACCTCCGACTACCGGCGCGGCGCCCGTCGCCTGGAGTACGGCGACGAACGTAAGCCGGAGGTGAAGGCCTTCCTCGACCGGATCTCGCCCGCCAACCACGCCGCGCGCATCCGCGATCCGCTGCTCATCGTCCAAGGACGGAACGACCCGCGCGTGCCCTTCACCGAGGCTGAACGGATGCGCGACGCGGTGAAGGCCCAAGGCGGCACGGTCTGGTACGTGCTCGCAAAAGACGAGGGCCATGGGTTCGTGAAGAAGCCCAACGCCGACTATCAGTTCGCCGCCACGGCCCTCTTCCTCCGTACCCACCTGCTGGACTAAACGACCGAAGCGAGCGTATCGCCGACCGGATCTCCCTGATTTCCCCCGTAAATCGGTGGGTTATTATTTTGCGGGCTATGACGGGCGAGCCTCTGGACAACCCGGCGAGCCTGGGCATAGTAAGGGTCTCGAACAGTTCTCCGCCCACCCCGGCGCCCCTGTCCGAAACTCCATTCCACCGACCACGATTCCAGCCGCGCACCGTTTTCCCACGGACCGCACGGCAGGGACACCCTCTCTTCCTTTTTCCAAACCCCTCATGAAACGCCGCTCCGCCGCTCCTTCCCGCCCTCGCCCCCTCCTCCGCCGTCGTCTGCGCACTCCCTTCCCCGCCATGCAGCTCCGTGAACGCCTCGAGACCCTCGGCGGCGCAGGCGTAGGCCTGCCCACGTTCTTCGTGCTGCCGGCCATCGGCGACTGCGTCCGCCTGAGCGGACCGGATTTCCATGGCGACATCGGCGTGCGCATCGCCGCCGACGATTCGGGCCCGATGGGCGTCGATGGCCGGACGAACGAGCTCACCTTCGACTTCCGCGCCGCGGACAAGGCGGTCGTCCAGGCGATCGTGGCCGGCCTCGGACCGGAGGTCCGCGAAGAGAAGGTCCGCCGCCCGCGCCAGGAGGTCCAGGGCCACTTCGTGACGGGCCACCAGCCGAACGTCGGCCACTTCCTCGCCTGGGCCGCGCGCATGCCCAGCATGGCCGACCACGTCATCCTCGAGTCGGCCGTCGACGCCGGCTTCGCCTGCGAGTTCGACTGCTTCGAGCACATCCACGCCGCCATGCGCGCGCTGGACTTCATGCGCATGGTCCGGATGGAAGGCGGCATCGGCAGCGCCTGCGACGGCGACGAGATCCCGCCGCACCTGCGCCACCCGACCCGTCAGGGCCTGATCGGCAAGGCGGCGATGGTCGTCGTGCACGCCGGCCGCAAGCTCACCCTCGACGCGACGATCGACTCCAAGCCGGACCCCGCGGGCAAACGCCTGCGCATCCACTACGGCTGGTCCTCGCGCCTGCGGCGCTACGTGGTGGGCTGGGTCAGCGACCTGTCGCCGAAGGGTCAGTGACCCTCGGTGCGCTGCATCTTCTCGCCCCAGGCGAAGAGGATCATCGAGGCGAGGAACACCCCATGGATGATGGCCTGCCAGAGGATCACCTTCTCCTGGTTGGCGGACATCGCCACGCCGCTGCCGACGGAGTCGGTGATGGCGATGAAGCTCTTGAGGAGGTGGATGGCCGAGATGCTCGCGAGGCTGCCGGCGAGCTTCACCTTGAGGGTGTTGGCGTTGATGTGGTCGAGCCAGTCGGGGCGGTCGCCGTTGTCGCCGAAGTCGATGCGCGAGACGAAGGTCACGTAGCCGCCGACGACGACCATGTTCACGAGGTTGGCCACCATCGAGATGTCCACCAGCGAGAGGATGCCCACCATGATGGAGCTCTCGGTGGCGGCGGCGAAGCCGTCGAGGAGGTGCAGGAGCTCCTGCACGCTCTTCCAGGCGTAGGCGAGCGCGGCGAAGATCAGCGCGACGTAGATCGGGGCCTGCACCCAGCGGCTGGCGAAGATGAAATACTCGAGGGCGTTCTCGAACTTCTTGGCGAAGGTCTCCTTGTCGTTGGCCATGCCGGGAGATTTGCCGAATCCCGCGGACCGTCAAGCCGACGAGAGGCAGGACGGACAGAAGATAATATAAGGCGGACGTAAGATGGACGATGGAAGACACGACGCACCAGGAGCCGGCGGACAGCCCAGGCATACTCTCTCCTCTGGCCTACTGGCCAACCGTTCAACCGATCAACTAAGGTTCAGACTCCCGCGCTCGCCGCGGCGTCGCCGAGCGGATTGGCGTTCGGGTCGCGCAGGTAGGCGTCGGCCTTGGCGGAGACGATCACGCCGTAGTTGATCGTGCCGAGCCAGCCGGACATGATGATGCCGACGCTGCCGGCATGGTAGAAGCCGCCGACCTGCTCGGGCAGGGCCATCGAGACCTTGAGGCCTTCGAACTTCGTGCCGAACGAGGTGCCGCCGACGTGGCGGACGTAGCGGTTGACGGTGCGCGGGGTCGCGGCCTCGGCGTGGTCGACCTTCGAACGGATGTCGGGGATGAACTTCTCGAGTCCCTTGAAGGACTCCTCGATGACGCGCGCCTTGTTGGCGGCGTAGTCCGCGTCGGAGAGGTGCGCCCAGTCGTCCCACTTCTGGTTGACGGAGGTGACGATCGCGTAGCGCGGCTTCTTGGTGTGCGGACGGGTGTCCGGGTAATAGACCGAGTAGGTGCGCGAGGTGGTATGGAAGTCGACCAGCTCCTGGCTCGAGAACGGCTTGGCCTCGGAGGTGAACACGAGGTCGCCGATGTGCGGGATGGTCTCCCCTTCGCGCACGCCCATGTAGACCTGGCAGGACGAGGTGTTCACGCGGACCTTGCGGGCTTCCTCGAGGAACGGCGCCTCGAAGGCGTCTTCGCCGCCCATCTTGAGGACGGTGTCCTTGATGTTGGCGTTGGAGACGACCGTGGAGCAGGCGACCTCGGCTTCCTCGCCCTCGCGGGTGCCGCGGAGCTTCACGCCCACGACACGCCGGCGGCCGGAGGCGTCCTTCTCGACGTGGACCTTCTCGACGAGCACGTTGCGGCGGATGTCGACCCCGTTGGCCTTCATCTCGGCGGTCATGAGGTTGATCATGGTGTCCGTACCGCCCTGGAAGATGAACACGCCCTTCGACATGAAGTTCGAGAAGACGATGCCGAAGGTGATCGCAGGGTCGTCGAGCGTCGAGCCGTTGGCGTAGGCGATCGGCTCGAGGAGGAGGCGCTGGACGTCGGGGCGGCCGGGGAAGAACTGCTCGAAGAGCTGGCGCGTGGTGCGCGGGTCGTTGTCGTAGTAGTTCATCTCGCGCAGGTGCGCGAAGAAGGCCTCGACGGTCTCGGCCGGGAGCCTGAACTGCTCGATCAGGATGCGCGTGAAGTCGGCGCGGTCGAAGGTCGTGCGGACGTCGAAGTCGGGGTTGATGAAGCGGACGTCGTGCAGCTGGTGGATACGGTCCGAGATCTCCTTGGTCCAGTAGCGGCGGGTGGACTTGATCATCCCGTGCGGGAAGCCGTGCAGGGAGATGTCGAAGACGTGGCCGCCGGCGCGCTTGAAGTAGGTGGCGAGGCCGCCGAGCTGGTAGTGGTGCTCGAGGAGCAGCACCTTGCGGCCGAACTTCGCGAGGTTGTTCGCCGCGGTCATCCCGCCGAGGCCGGCGCCGATGACGACGGCGTCATAGCGAGGGAGGAGGTTGTCGAACGGCGAGGGCATTGCGGAAGCAGATGAAGTAGGATGAAGCAGGGGTTAAGGGGAAGTCGAAAGCGGTCAAACCGCCCCGCGGACTACTTCGCGGTGACGGCCAGCGACCAACCGTCCCTTCCCTTGGTCAGCCGGACCTCGCGGCCGAAGAGCTTCGACAGCGCGGCGGGCTGCAGGACGTCGGCCATCCGGCCCGCGGCGAGGGCGGACCCGTTCCGCAGC
Source organism: Verrucomicrobiota bacterium (assembly GCA_016871725.1). Lineage (GTDB taxonomy): Bacteria > Verrucomicrobiota > Verrucomicrobiia > Opitutales > UBA953 > UBA953. Next base: position 119,390 of record VHCL01000004.1, read on the forward strand.
AGGAGCGCGTGCGTGAAGACGGGCAGGATCTCCTCGACGTGGTGCGTGACGAACACGATGGCCAGGCCGGGCTTCAGCTTCGGCAGGCGCTTCACCAACGAGAGGAACTCGGCGCGCGCGACGGGGTCGAGGCCGGCGCACGATTCGTCGAGGATCAGCAACGCGGGGTCGGAAGCCAGGGCGCGGGCGATGAGCACGCGTTGGCGTTCACCCTGTGAGAGGTGGCCCCACGGACGCGCGGCGAGGCCGCCGACCTTGAGCAGACGGAGCAGCCGACGCGCGAGCGCGAGCGTCGCAGGCTTCGGACGGCGCCAAAGGTTGATGAGTCCGTCGACCCCGCCGGCCACGACGGCCAGGGCCGGTTCGGCGGGCTGGATCATCGCCGCGACGGAAGGACCGACGAGCCCGATGCGGCGACGCAGCTCGCGCCAGTCGCTGCGACCGAAGGTCTCGCCGAGGACGGCGAGCGTGCCGGAGGTCGGCGCGAAATAGCCCGTCAGAGCGGCGAGCAGCGAAGACTTACCCGAGCCGTTCGGCCCGAGGATCACCCAATGCTGGCCCGTTTCCACTCGCCAGCTCAGCCCGCGCAGGATGACCTTGGCCTCGCGCGCGATGCGCAGGCGGGAGACTTCGAGCACGGGGACTGGAGCGGCGGGACGCGGCACGGCGTATGGCTATGGAGCATGCCGAGGCCGCTTCCAAGCCGCAACCACGCTTGCCCTCGACGAGGTTCGCCCCTACCCCTTCGTCATGCGCCGGCCCCTCGCCTTGATCTTTTCCCTCTGCGCCCTCGCGGCGTCGGCCGCCGATCCGGTCGCCCCGTCGCGGACGACCCCGCCCGACCTCGTCATCAAGGAAGGCGTCGAGACGCGCATCGCCTGCGACCATAACGGCGGCTATTCCAAATACGCCGACGTCTACCACTACCGCGTCATCCTGCCGAAGGGCTACCATGCGGACACCACCAAGGAATGGT
>VHCL01000005.1 GCA_016871725.1 Verrucomicrobiota bacterium
CACGTCGAAGCGAAATAAGCCGAATAATCGGGACACCCGGACAACAAAAAGGGCCCCGTTGCCGGGGCCCTTAGGTCAGCCTCTAATCCGAAGATTAGAAGTTGTAGCGGACGGTGACGGAGGTCTCCTCGGCGACGCCGTTGGCGTCGGCGATCGAAACGGCGACCTGGTACTTCGAGTTCACGTTGTAGGCGAGCTCGTAGACGAAGGAGTCGTTGCGGGCGGAACCGGTTTCCTGGGCGAAGACGAAGCGACCTTCGAGGCCGGCGACGATTTCGTTGAGGGAGCGACGGAGGATAACGCCGTAGGTGTCGTTCGAGGAGACGGCGACGGTGGCGTCGATGCCGCCGATGACGTTCTTGAACAGGTAACCGACGGAGACGGAGTCAGCGCCTTCGGCGTTGATGCCGGCTTCGCCACCAACCCAGACGTTGGAGGAACCGACGAGGGCTTCGACGGAGACGGAGTAACCGTTGTCGCCGGCGCCGGAGTCGGTGTTGTAGCTGAAACCAGCGCGGTTGTAGGAGAGACCAGCGGCAGCGCTCTGGGCAGAGGCAGCGGCAGCGAGGGTCGTGAGGGTGAGGATCGGGAGGATGTGCTTCATATGCGGGTTCGTTGGTAGGCATGCCCGACGAGAAAACAACACTAAAATGCGTTTTTTTCGTTTATTCGTCACCCCCTCGAAACAAGCCGATCCTCAGAAAAACAAAAAGGGCCCCGTTGCCGGGGCCCTTCGTCAGCCTCTAATCCGAAGATTAGAAGTTGTAGCGGACAGAGACGAAGGTCTCGGTGTCCGAAGCTTCCTGGTCGGCGATCGCGACGGCAACCTGGTACTTCGCGCCGATGTTGTAGGCGAGCTCGTAGAGGTAGGCGTTCTGGCGGTCGGAACCGGTGGCGTGGGACCAGACGAAGCGGGCTTCGAGACCGGAGATCACTTCGTTGAGGGAGCGACGGAGGATGAGGCCGTAGGTGTCGTTCGAGGAGACGGCGACGGTGGCATCGATGCCAGCGACGACGTTCTTGAAGAGGTAACCGACGGAGACTTCGTCTTCGCCAGCGCTGTTCAGGTCAGCGGTGCCGCCGACCCAGACGTTCGAGGAGCCAACGAGGGCCTCGACGGAGACGGAGTAACCGTTGTCGCCGGCGCCGGAGTCGGTGTTGTAGTTAACACCAGCGCGGTTGTAGGAGAGACCAGCGGCAGCGGCGCTCTGGGCAGAGGCAGCAGCAGCAAGGGTCGTGAGGGTGAGGATCGGGAGGATATGCTTCATAGCGGGGTCAGTATTGGTCTGGATGCAGGATAAAATCAAGCAGTTAATGCTTAAAATAGCCCCATAAACATGGAGCAACCTTATCCACTTCCATTCACACCACCCTGTGAACAGGTTATTAAATCATTGATAATCAATGATTAATAAAATATCCTCGAGAGGGGCTTTTTGTTGGCCGTACGGCGGAGAAAACACCCCTCTGACCCGAAATCCAGCCACCTTGCAGCTCCCCCCCCCCCCCCCTCCCCCCTCATCAGCCGCTCCCCCGAGAAACAAAAAACCCGCCAAGGTGACCTGGCGGGTTTCGGGTCAGCCTCGTGGGGAGGCTTACTTGCGGCGGAACTTGGTATTGAACTTCTCGACGCGACCGGCGGAGTCCACGAAGCGCTTCTCGCCGGTGTAGGCGGGGTGCGAGTCCATGGTGACTTCGCGGCGGATGACGAAATGCTCGACGCCGTCGATCACCTTGGTCTCCTTCGACTTCATGGTCGAACGAGCCGGGAATTCGCGGTTCGTGGAGACATCCACGAAGACGACGGGGTTATATTCAGGATGGCCTTCCTTCTTCATAAAATAAGGGGTTTGCTCGGGGTTAGCCCTGGCGCGCCTTGTAGCGGGGGTGGGTCTTGTTGATCACGTAGATGCGGCCCTTGCGGCGGACTACCTGGCAATTGGGGTGGCGCTTCTTGAGCGACTTGAGGGAGGAGGAGACTTTCATGGTCGGGAGAGCCGTTTAAGCACGGCAGGTCGGCCAACAAAGGTAACCTCGGACCGACTGTCAACGGGATTTCCTGTGCTTGTTTAAGGTTTCGTCCGGGCTATGAACCTACCCATGGAACCCCGCGTCCGAAACGCCCTCCCGAGCGATGTCCGGGCGATCAACGCCATCTACAACCACTACGTCCGGACCAGCACCTGCACCTGGCACCTGACCGAGGAAACCGACGAGGGCCGGCTGGCTTGGCTGCGCTCCCGGACCCCCGCCCACCCCGTCTTGGTCGTCGAAACCGAGGGTAAAGTGGTCGGTTGGGGCTCCCTTTCGACCTACAACACCCGCCAAGGGTGGTCCACCACGGTGGAAGATTCGGTGTTCATCGACCATGCCCGCCACGGCCAGGGGCTCGGCAAGCTCATGCTCGGCGAACTGCTGCGCCGCGCCGAAGCCCTCGGGCACGAGTCCGTCATCGCGCGGATCTCCGCCGAACAGACCGCCAGCCGCCGCCTCCACGCCGCCCTGGGCTTCGCCGAAGCGGGCCTGCTGCAGGCCGTCGGACGCAAATTCGGGCAGAAACTCGACTGTGTCTACATGCTGAAGACGTTGCGCCAGCCCTGACCTTGACAGAGCGGGGGCTAACCCTTTGCTCACCTATCCGCTTTAATGCTCAGGTGGTGGAATGGCAGACACGCTGGATTCAGGTTCCAGTGCCCCTAAAGCGTAAGGGTTCAAGTCCCTTCCTGAGCACCAAAAGCAAGACACGACCCCGGCGACCCCGGGGTCGTCCGTCATCCCCGGACCTCATCGTATCTACTTAACAACTACAAATCCTACCCCCGCCCCCGCCCCAATCCCTATCCCTATCGATTAGTGCCTTCTCCCTAGCACTTGGAGGATTGTCCCCGTCCGGGAAACCCTCAGTCTGACCGGAAACCGATGGCGGACCTCTCCACATTGCCCGAAGTGCTGCCCTGGCCTTTCATGGTCTGCAGCCGCAAGGGTGAGGTGCTGTTCGCCAACCCGCTGGTCGAGCGCACCGTGGGCCGCAAGGTGCAGGTCGGGACCAACCTCGACCGGCTCTTCCTCGAACTGGAGAACGGCCAGCCGGTCTCCACCCTCCTCCGCTCCGCCGCCCGCTGGTCCGCCTGGAGCGGGATGCTGGAGCTGCGCAACGAGGACCTCGGCGAACCCATCCGCGCCGCCAAGATCATCCTGCAGCCCGACCCGAAGGTCGACCGCCAGGTCTGGCTGATCTTCGCCGAAGATCCCCAGGTCAACGGCACCCCCATCCTCACCCCGCGCTCGGGCATGAGCCTCGCCCGCACGCTGATCGAGAACTCCCCGGACTTCATCATCTTCCGCGACCTCCAAGGTCGCATCCTGCATACGAGCCGCAGCCTCGACGAATTCCTCGCCCTGCCCTACCGCGGCTTCGGGGCGGACCTGACGCTGGCCGACATCCTCTCGGCGAAGACGGCCGAACAGTTCCGCCAGTTCGACGAGGAGGTCGTCCGGACCGGCCAGCGCGTCCTGCACGCCGTCATGCACTTCGAGACCCAGGACCGGCGCTCCCGGCTCGTCCGCGTGGTGCACGAACGCATCAAAGGCGGCGGCGGCCTGCCGAACGGACTCCTCACCTTCGCGCTCAACATCACGGAGTCGGTCGACGAGCACAACCGCCTGCGCATCGCGCTCGAGAAGGCGGAGGAGGTCGCCGCGGCGAAGTGGCAGTTCGTGGCCAACGTCACCCACGAGATCCGCAACCCGATCAACGCCATCCAAGGGCTCTGCGAGACCAACCTCGAGGCCGGCGCGGCCCCCGCGCCCGAGGTCCTCCGCAAGATCCAGTCCTGCGCCCGCGAACTCGAGGACACCGTCCGCGACGTGCTCGACTTCTCCCGCCTCGACCGCGGCAACGTGACGGTCGAGAGCATCCCGTTCAACCCGGTGCGCGCGCTCGAGGAGGTCATCGCCCAGTTCCAGCACCAGGCCGGTCGCAAGGGCGTCGAACTGGCCGCCCTGGTGCGCGCCGACACCCCCCAGTCCGTGCTGGGCGATCCGATCAAGTTCCGCCGCATCATCGCCAACCTCATCGGCAACGCCGTCAAGTTCACCGAAAGCGGCCACGTGCACGCCGAGCTCGACCTCGAGGAGCGCAACGGCCGCCTGCGGTCGCTCCTGACGGTCCGCGACACGGGCATCGGCATCCCCGCCGACCGGCTGGAGAGCATCTTCGAGCCTTTCACCCAAGCCGACGCCACCACGACGCGGCGCTTCGGCGGCACCGGCCTCGGGCTCACCATCGTCCGCAGCCTGACCCAAGCGATGGACGGCTACATGAAGGTGACCAGCGAGGTCGGCGTCGGCTCGACCTTCGCCGCCACGGTGATGGTCGAACCCAACCCCGGCTTCACCTCCCCGCCGCAGCCGAAACTGTCCGGCCAACGCCTCCTCGTCGTCGCCGGCCACCCCCGCGTGCGCCAATGGTTCGCCGACACGCTGGCCTTCTGGGGCGCGACCTGCGTCCAGACGCCGACCTACGACGAGGCCGAAGCCCTCTGGGCCGCCGCGGCCGCCGCCGAAGAGCCGTTCGACCGGGCCATCATCGACCTGCCCGACGACGTCAACCCGCGCCTGCCGGCCTTCCCGCGCGAACAGGTGATCCTGGTGACGTCCTCCGAAGTGGAGTTCCGCAGCCAGGCCCAGCTGTTCCGGCCGGTCGGACTCACGGCCCTCTGGACGCGCTTCAGCTCCGAGGCCCCGACGCTCGACGACGCCGAGCCCGTCGCCGGTCGCCTCCGGGCCAGCCGCCGCCTCCGCGTGCTGCTCGCCGAGGACAACGAGGTCAACCGCGAGGTCGCCGGCGCCCGCCTGCGCCGCGCCGGCCACGAAGTCAGCGCGACGGTCGACGGCTCCGCCGCCCTCGACCTCTGGCGCGCCAAGGAATTCGACGTGGCCATCCTGGACATCCAGATGCCCATCATGGACGGTCTGACGGTCGCCGCCGCGATCCGGGCCGAGGAACAGGCCCGCGGCCGCCGCCGGACCGCCCTCCTCGCCCTCACGGCGATGACCCAGGAACTCGACCGCGCCCGCTGCGAGGCCGCCGGCTTCGACGCCTACCTCGCCAAGCCCGTCCGCGGCGCCGAACTGCTGGAGAAGCTCGAACTGCTGTCGGCCAGCCAGGAAGCCGACCTCAACCGGATCCGGGACGACGAGTTCGCCGCCCACCTCGCGACGGCCGAGACCGAGGACGCCGAGGACCTCCGCGCCGCGGCGCGGGCCTTCCTGCGCCATGCCGACGACATCCTCGCCCGCCTCGGCGCCGCCCGCGACGGCGGCGACCCGGACGCCCTCGGCCGGGAAGCCCACGGGGCCAAGGGCATGCTCTCCCTGATGGCCTGCTCCGGGCTCGCCCGCCTGGCCCACCAGATCGAACGGCAGCCCGGCGACAACGCCGCCCGGGCCCGGACCGAAGAACTCATCGACGGCTTGCGGAAGCTCCGCCTGACGCTACAGTCCCGGACAGACCTCCGCGCTGATGGCCAAGCCGAAACTCAAACCCGAGATCAAGACTGAGTCGCTGGTCTCGGCGGCGCCCAAGTGGAACGTCGTCGTGCTCAACGACCCCATCAACTACCAGGCCTACGTGGTCCTGGCCTTCATGAACGTCCTGCGGCTCGCCGCCCCCGAGGCCAAACGCCTCATGCGCGCCGTCCATGAGGAAGGCCGCGCGACGGTCTGGACGGGCGACCGCGAGCGCGCCGAGATGCTCTCGCTCGAGCTCCAGCAGTGGCACCTCAATTCCTTGCTCGAACAAGATGGCTGAGATCCGCCTCACGATGACGACGGAGGCCCGCACGGTGCTCACCGACCTCCTCCGCCTCATCGCCCCGGCCGCGGCGCGCGTCACGGTGAACCGCGCCAACGTGCCCTCGGCCGACGAGGAGATCGCCGGCTTCTGGGTCGAGACGCTCACCGCGCAGGCCTCCGAGGAGGCCCGCCTCCTCGCCGTGGCCTTCGCCGGCGCCAAGGGCGACCCGGCCGTGATCGTGCTCCCCAACCAGGCCCAGGCCCTCGCCTTCCTCCGCGCCCTCTCCGCCGTGCGCCTCGCGCTCCGCGACCTGGTCTTCGCCGACATCACCGACGCCCAGCTGGAAAGCGCCGAAGACCTCGACGACGAGTCCCTGCCGACCGAGCAGCGCCACGCCCTGGCCTGTTACGCCTGCTTCGGCCTGCTGCAGCAGTCGCTCATCGCGCAATTGAACCCCGAGGCGTTCGATTGACCGACGAAATCGGTTGAAGGTCCGGCGACGACCCGCAACAAAGGCCGCGTGACCCGCGGCCTGCTCAGCTTCTTCTCCGCCCTCGGCGCGTTCGGCCGCCAGCTCGCCGCCCTCCCCCGCCCCCGCCTCTTCCCGTTCGCCGGCGTCCTCCGCGGGGCGGACGGACCGACCCTGCGCGCGGACACCGTCGCCGGCCTGAACGTCGCCCTCCTCGCCTTCCCGATGTCGATGGCCTTCGCGATGAAGGCGGGCCTGCCCATCTGGTGCGGCCTCGTCGGGTGCGGCGTCGCGGCCGCCGTCGCTCCGCTCTTCAGCGGCTCGGCCAACCTCTCCGCGGGACCGACCAACGCCTCCGCGGCTTTGCTCCTCGGCGCGTTCGCCACGCTGGGCGCGGTCTCGCCGGAACTCCGCGCCGCGGCCCTCCCCACGCTGGTCCTGATGACGGGGCTCTTCCTCCTGCTGGCCTCCTGGCTGCGGCTGGGCGGGTTCGCCGACTTCGTCCCGCGCACGGTGATCTCCGCCTACATCGCGGCCGCCGCCCTCCGCGTCATCGCGCTCCAGCTCCCCACGGCGCTCGGGATGCCGGGCGACCACGCCGGCGATTCGCTGCCGGAAGTGCTGTGGCACGCCGCCCGCATGGGCCGGTCGCTCATCAATCCGGAACTCGGCCTCGCGGTCATCACGGGCGTGGCCTACTTCCTCCTGCGGCCGAGATACGGCGCGGGCAAGGCCATCCTCGGCGCGGTGTTGGTCGCGACCTTCGGCGCGATCCTCGCCCAGAACGTGGCCCACGCCCAAGGCAGCCGGGCCGACCTCGTCGGCTACGTCGGCCAGGCCGCCCAGGCCGGCACGGCGCTCCACCTCCCGGATTTCTCGGCCCGCACGCTCTCGACGCTCTTCTCGCCGGCGCTCGCGCTCGCGGTCCTCGTCGTCATCGAAGGCACCGCCAACGCCCGCGCGTCGGCGCTGAAGACGGGCCGTCCGTCCGACCTCCACCAGGAAGTCTACGGCCTCGGCATGGCCAACCTGGCCTGCGCCTTCACCGGCGGCATGGCCGCCTCCGGTTCGATCAGCCGCTCCGCCCTCAACGTCGCCAGCGGCGCCCGCACGGCCCTGGCCTCGCTGCTCTGCGGCCTCTTCATCCTCGGCGCGCTCTTCCTCGCTCGTCCGTTGGTCGCCATCGTCCCGCTCTCGACGCTCGCCATCCTCGTCATCCTCGCGGAGATCGAGCTCGCGAACCTTTCCGCGGTGAAGCTGATCCTGAAGTCGGGCGCGCAGGACCGCACGGTCTTCCTCGCCACCTTCGCGACCGCGCTGCTCGCCCCGCTCGACGTCGCCATCTTCCTCGGCACGGCGGTGGCGGTGGCCTTCTACCTCCGCCAGACGTCCACCCCGGAGGTCGTGGAGTATGATTTCTCCGAGACCGGCGAGCTGCGCGAACGCCCCAAGGGCCAGGCCTCGACGGGCATCTCGATCCTGCACGTCGAAGGGAGCCTGCACTTCGGCGCGACCCAGGCCTTCCACGAACACCTGCGCCGGGCCTCGGCCGACCCGAACCTGAAGGTCCTCGTCCTGAAGTTCCGCGAAGCCCTGCATCTCGACGCCAACGGCGTCCTGCTCCTGCGCGACCTGGCCGAGACGCTGAAGTCCGACGGCCGTCACCTGATCCTCTGCGAGGCCAAGGCCGACACGATGCGCATCATCGTCAACGCCGGGCTCGACCGGGCCGTCGGCTCCGAGAACGTCTTCCCCTTCGACGAAGCCCAGCCGAACCTCGCGCTGGCCCAGGCCGTCCGCCGGGCCCGCGAGCTGGCCGGCGGCGGGAACGCCGTCCTCCGCATCGTGACGGCGCCGCACCCCGAACTTCCCCGGCCGGCCTCGGCCGCCAGCGAGGACTGGCAAATCTGAGCATAGCGGCGGTTTTACGAGCAAGCGGGTGACAGACTTGTCCGTTTTACGGCGGTTTTTGAATTCTGGCTTGAAGCCCGCCCCCGGACTCCCCCTTTTGGGGTGGTCTGTTCTCCGGAAAAGACACCCTCTTCCTCTCTCACCATGAGCCAATACAGCGAAATCCAAAAGCACCTCGGCGCCGAAGCCGAAAACCTCCTCGGGTTCAACAACCCGAAGATCAAGAAGGAGCAGATCCACTCCCCCCGCGCGGACTGGGTCGACCACGCCTTCGCCGCCTCGGACCGCAGCAACCGCGTCCTGGCCAACCTGCAGCGCCTCTACGGCTCCGGCCGCCTCGCCAACACCGGCTACGTCTCGATCCTCCCCGTCGACCAGGGCATCGAACACTCCGCCGGCGCCTCCTTCGCCAAGAACCCGATCTACTTCGACGGCGAGAACATCGTGAAGCTCGCCATCGAAGGCGGCTGCAACGCGGTCTGCTCCACCTACGGCGTGCTCTCCAGCGTCTCCCGTCGCTACGCGCACAAGATCCCGTTCATGGTGAAGATCAACCACAACCAGCTGCTCACCTACCCCAACGTCGGTGACCAGGTGATGTACGGCACCCTGAAGCAGGCCGCCGACATGGGCTGCGCCGCCGTCGGCGCGACGATCTACTTCGGCTCCGCCGAATCCAACCGCCAGATCATCGAGGTCTCGCAGGCCTTCCACATGGCCCACGAACTCGGCATGGCCACCGTCCTCTGGTGCTACACCCGCAACAGCGCCTTCAAGAAGGACAAGGACTACCACGTGTCCGCCGACCTCACCGGCCAGGCCAACCACCTCGGCGTCACCATCTGCGCCGACATCATCAAGCAGAAGCTCCCGGAGAACAACGGCGGCTACCTCGCGATCCAGCAGACGGAGTCCTCCTACGGCAAGATCGACAAGCGCATGTACACCGACCTGTCGACCGACCACCCGATCGACCTCACCCGCTACCAGGTCGCCAACTGCTACATGGGCCGCATCGGCCTGATCAACTCCGGCGGCCCCTCGGGCAACAACGACTTCGCCGAAGCCGTGAAGACCGCGGTGATCAACAAGCGCGCCGGCGGCCAGGGCCTCATCTCGGGCCGTAAGGCCTTCCAGCGCCCGATCGCCGAAGGCGCCAAGCTCCTGCACACCATCCAGGACGTCTACCTCACGAAGGAAGTCACGATCGCCTAAGGCGACCGCGATGTCCCGACCGAAGCCCCGGCACCCGCCGGGGCTTTTTGTTGGGTGACTTCATAAGGCAGGGACGTGATTGCCATCACGTCCGTGGGAGGACGGAGGTTGATCGGCTCAAAAGACCTTGCCCGGCTCAACGTACATGCCGCGACGAACGGCGGCCATGGCAATGGCCGCCCTACCCGCCAACCGCTACCACCCCGCCCGGCGTCGCCATATCAGCTTTATCGATACCCTCCGCCGCCTTCGCCCTCGCCCTGCGCCCTAGGATTTACCATCCTGCCCCCATGCCCCTCCCCCAAGGCTTCCGCGAATGGCTGGCGAAGGAATCCCAGCTCTGGCACGAACAAGGCATCCTGCAGCCCGGCCAGCGGGACCGGATCCTCGCCCGCTATCCGGAGGAAGCAGCCGGCCCGGGACGCATGGCGTTCGTGCTCCGCGCCTTCGGGGTGCTGCTCTTCGGCGCGGCGGTGATGCTCGTGGTGGGCCATAACTGGTCCGAGCTCGCGCGCGGGGAACGGCTCGCGACCGTGGTCGCCGGCGTCGCCCTGCTGCAGGGCATCGGCCTCTGGTACACCTTCCGTGCGCGCCGCACGGGCTCGGTCCTCGGACACCTCGCGGGCTGCCTGATGTTCGGCGCCGGCATCGCGCTGGTCGGTCAGACCTATCACATGGACGCGCATGGCCCGGACGCGGTGCTGGCCTGGTGCCTCGGCACGCTCCCCTTCGCGCTCGCCCTGGAATCGGCGCTGCTCCACGTGGCGACGCTGGCCCTCGCCGCGGTCTGGATGCTGATGGAACTGGGGCCCCAATCCTTCGCGCACCCTCCGCACCTGACCGGACTCCGCCTGACCTTCCTGCTCCTCCTGCTTCCTTCCGCCGCGGCCGCCTACCGCGGGAAGCAACCGATCATCGCCGGCGCGATCGCCTGGGCGGCGATGGCGAACTGGTTCAACTTCGGCGGGGGCGTGACGATCGCCGGGTTCGCCTTGCCCCTGGCCTTGGCCGCCCTCCATCCGCTCAGCAGTCCCTACGGCCGCGGCTTCCGCTTCGTCGGGGCGCTCGGCGTGACGATCATCACGCTCGTCATCGGGATGCTGAGTCGCTCCCGCAGCAGCATGCTGGAGACGGGACTGCTCCGGGATCCGCTCCTGCTGGCCCTCACGCTCGGCGCCGCCGTCTGGGCGCTCTGGGCGGGGAAGCGGGACAAGGACGCCTCCCGCACCTGGCCCGCCGCCATCGCCCTCGGCACGCTGGCCCTCGGACTCGCCCACGAACTGGGCCTGCGGTCGGAAATCGCCGACGCCTTGGTCAAGGCCGCCGCCAACGTGCTCACGCTCACCACGGCGGTCTGGCTGGTACGCACCGGACTGTCGGAGGGTCGCCTGCGGCCCTACGTCTACGGTTCGCTGGTCTTCCTCGCCTGGCTGACGGCCCGCTACGTCGACATCGCCAAGGACTTCGGCATGCTCGGCACCGCGGGCTTCTTCGCGGCCATCGGGGTGATCCTCTTCATCCTCGCGCGCGTCTGGCGCGCCCAGAAGGACGAGGCGACGCCGGCCGCGGAACCGAACTTCGACCTCCCTTGGCTGGAACGGGCCTTCACGGCGGTCACCTCCCGCGCGCGGGCGGTGGTCCTGGTCGCCGTGTCGCTGCAATGTCTCGGCCTGGTCTGGATGGCCTGGAACCATGGTCGTCCCGCCGAGACCGGGCAGCGCTTCGTGCTCCGCTGCCAAGCCGTCGATCCGCGCGATCTGATGCGCGGGGAATACGTGACGCTGGGTTATGAATTCTCCAATCCCGGCCCGGCCGCCCTGCAGAGACTGAACGACGAGCGGGCCGAACTTCATGGGACGGACCGCCGAGAAATGAACCGGAACGAGTCCTACCTGGGACTGCCGGAAGACACGACGGTCTACGTCCCGCTCAAGGTCGACGCGAAGGGCCTGGCCAGCGGCGCCGGCGTCACGCTCAAGCGCCCGGCATCGGGCCCCTATCTCAAGGGTTACACCGGTTCGCGTCGCTTCGGGCAGATCCGCTTCGGCATCGAGGCGTTTTACGTGAAAGAAGGTACCGGCGGCACCTGGGAGAAACTCCGCGACCAAGGTCAGCTGGTCGCCGAGATCGGCGTGCTGCCCGACGGCCGCGCCGGTCTGATAGGCCTCCGCAAGGCCGACCCATCGATGACCCAGCCCATCGCCTACCACCGGTTGGAACAGCATTTCTATTCGGGACAGAACAAGTGGGCCCGGCGTGAAGCCATCCGCACGCAGGAGGAATTCCGGCGGCTGCTCAGCCCGGCCCGGGTCGCCGGACCGGCCCCGCGCCTGCCCGACTTCACGAAGGAGATCGTATTGCTCATCACCGAGGTCGAGACGGACCGCGAGGTGCGGATCGCCGTCACGGGCGTCGAGCGCTTCGGCAACTCGATCGTCGTCCGCTACGGCGTGACGCAAGGTCCGAAGCTCCCGTATAAGACCATGCCCATGGAAGCCGTGATCATCGAGCGCGGCGATGCGACCGAGGTCGCGCTGTTCAAGGAATCACCCGGCGAAGCCCCGCGGTTCCAGCCGTTCTTCCGGATACCCTTGCGCTGAAAACAAAAGGCCCGGTCCTCTCGCGAAGACCGGGCCTTGGTTTTAAGATCGTGACTGCTTACTTCGCCGGGACGAGGTCGGCCTCGGTCAGCATGGGCTTGCCGACTTCACCGCGCAGCGCCTTGACCTGCTCGGGCGTGACGGCCGGAGCGGAGTTGCCGAAGCTGTTGCGGACGTAGGTCAGGACGGCGGCGATCTGCTCGTCGGTCTGGTGCGGCAGGGCCATCATCGGCGCGGGCGGCGCATACTGCTTGCCGGAGACGGTGATGGGGCCCTGCAGGCCGCGCAGCTGGATGCGGATGAGGTTCTCCACGGGACCGTTGACCCAGTTCGACTTGGCGAGCGGGGGCGCGATGACGGTGCCCTCGCCGTTCGCCCCGTGACAGGCCATGCAGGTCATGAAGGCCTGCTTGCCGGCGGCCAGGACGGCCGGATCGACGTTCGCCCCGGCCGCGGCGGCCACGGGCTTGATGGCCGAGATGTCGAGGAGCTTGGGCTCGACGGGCTTGGCCTTCTTGGGGGCCTTGTCGAGGGTCGCGAGCCAGGCGACGATGTCGCGGACTTCGTTCAAGGTGAGGGCGTCCATCGCGGGCATGCCGGAGACGGGCGCGCTCATGGCCTTGATGTCCTTGCGGGCCACGCGCCAGCGGTTGCCGGCGACGTCGACGTCGACGTGCTCCTTCTCTTCCTTGATGAGGGCGCCGACCAAGGCCCCGCCGTTGGCGAGGTCGAGGTTGACGGTGCCGTAACCGGAGACGACGACGGCGCCGGCGTTCACGACGGATTCGAGGAGGTAGCGACGGTCGCCGCGCTTGGCCACGCCGGCGAGGTTCGGGCCGGCTTCGCCGCCGGCGGCATGCGAGTCATCGGAAGCACGGTGACAGCGCAGGCACTGTCCGGCGGGCAGGGCGGTGAACAGCGCGAAGCCGTTCTTGGCGTCGCCGCCTTCGAGCGCGGGCAGCCACTTGGCGAGCTTGTCGGCGCCGCCGGCGATGGCCTTCTGCGTGGCGGCGAGGGCTTCCTTGACGGCGGCCTCGGGACGCTGCGCGGAGGCTTCGAGGAGTTCGATCGCGGCCGGGGAGACGCCCTTGGCCTGTTCGAGCGCCTTGAGGCTTTCGACGAAGAGGGCGTCGACGCCGGGAGCCGTCAGCTTGGCGAGGGCCTTCCAGGCGCCCTGACGACGGGCGGCGGAGCCGGCCTTGGCCGACTGGGAAAGCTCGACGAGTCCCTGGGCGGGATTCAGCTGGGCGAGCGCCCCGATGGCGACCATGGCGACTTCGTCCTGCTTGTCCTTGGCGAACTTGCCGGCGACTTCGGCGAGGTCGGCGGGCTTGCGCTCGAGCCAGAGCTCGAGGGCCTTGGCGCGGGCGGAGCCGCTGAGCTTGGCATTGCCGACCAGACCCGCGAGGAGGTCGTCGGAGAGCGAGGCGACCTCGAGCTTGTACTGCTCCACGAGTTCGAGGGAGGCTCGGAGGATGTCCGAGTCGCCCTTGAGCAGGACCGGCAGCGCGGCGCTCAGGCTGGCGCGCAGTTCCTTCGCGTCACGGGCCGGCAGCGGGGCCCAATGGCCGGTCGACTGGTCGACGGGATACGGATTGGCCCAGAGGGCGAGGAGACGGAGGGCTTCGGCGCGGGCCTCGGCGGGCAGCTTCTCGTTGGCGGCGATGGCTACCACGCGGGCGGCGTTGGCTTCGCCGCCGAGACGGAAGGCGCTGTGCGTCAGGCGACGCAGCATGAAGGTCGTCCACTCGCGGGCGCCGAGGTCGTCGATGAGGGCGGCGACGGCGGGACGGCCGGCTTCGAGGCCGAGGTCATGGACCGCGCGGATGGCTTCGTCGGCGACGAGCGTCGACTTGTCCTTCACGAAGCGGGCGGCGGAGGCGTCCAGACGACGGCGCAGGGCGATGACCGCGGCGAGGCGCACGGAAGCGCTGTCGTCCTTGGCCACGGCGTCGAACGCGGCGGCGTCCTTGCAGAGATGATCGATGGCGAACGAACCGGCGTGGCGGAGCACGGGGTCGGCGTCGGCGTTCTCCTTGAGCAGCGTGAGGATTTCGGGGAGATATTTGTCGGCGCCGAGACGCGCCGCGGCGATGGCCGCGAAGGCACGCACGCGGGGCGAAGGGTCGAGGATCAGCTTGCCGAGCGGCAGGTCGTTGCCCTTGAGCGGGGATTCTTCCAGCGCGCGGACGGCCTGGGCGCGGACTTCGGCGTCGGCGTGGGTCAGCAGCGGGACGAGCCGACGGGCGGCGGCGGTGCGCTCTTCGAGGGACGCCATCGGGGTCGGGCCCTTCCAAGCGGAGCCGGGGGCGATGGCCGCGCCGCGGCGGGCGAGGACGCCGAGACCCCAGATGCCGTGCACGCGCTCGAGGACGTGGGCGGACTGGGTGGCGGCGGCGAAGCGGTCCGCGGCGTCGGGACGACGGGTGAGTTCGAGCTGGGCGCGCAGGCGGACGCGCTGATCGGCGTGCGCGAGGAGCGCGGCGAGTTCGGCGGACGAAGCCTTGGCGATGCCGCCGTTGATCAGCGCGGCCACCGGGGCGACGGCGTCGGGCTTCATCATCTTGGCGGCCTCGAGGGTCACGAGACGGCCGGCCTGGTGGGATTCCCAGCCGGTGATGAAGTCGGAGACGACGAGACGGCCCTTCCAGTCATACTCGACGTCGGTCGCGGCCACGCCCCAGAGGAGCTGGTGCGAGGAGGTCATCTTCATGCCGGCGCCCGCGGGCTCCATCTTGAAGGACCAGATGCCGGAGGCGCCAGCGGAACCGCGGTAGTCGCAGATATGGAAATGGCCGGCTTCGGACTCGAGGAAGCCCGCGCCCGGGTGATAGGTCAGGCCGGAGGGACCGGAGCTGATGTAAGCGGAGGGCGGGATGATGAAGGCGGGCTGGACCGGATTCTGCAGTTCCCAGACCTTCTCGGTCATCCAGCGCGACAGCGGACGCTGCTCGAGGCCGATCGAGCGATGGAAGGTGTGCATGGCCTGGTGCTCCATCTCCCAGCCGGAGTCGGCGCCCTCGACGACGTAGACCACGCGGGCGGCGTCGCCCTGGTCGGAATTATTGTCGACGGAGAAGGCGTTGCCGAAGTCGTCGAAGGCGATCTCCTTCGGATTGCGCAGGCCGAAGTGGACGACCTCGAAGTTCGTGCCGTCGGGTTCGAAACGGAAGACCGCGCCGCGGTTACGGGAGTCGTACTTCTTCCCTTCCTTGGTGGTGAGGTTGAAACCGCGGTCGCCGATGGTGCCCCAGACGCGGCCGTCGGGACCGATGGCGAAGCCGTTCATGTCATGGCCGGAAAGCGAGATGCGCACGCCGAAGCCGTCCTCGATGACCTTGCGGCCCGCCTCGACGCCGTCCTGCTTGGCGTCGTGCAGCATCCAGAGCTTGGGGATGCAGGCGAAGTAGACCGTGTCGTCCCAAGCCATGACGCCCGCACCGGTGCCGTCGAGGACGTCGTTGAAGCCGCCCGCGAAGACCTTGTTCGTGGTGAAGGTGCCGTCGGCCTGCTCGCCGCCGACATGGCGGATCAGCTCGGACTTGGCGGTCATCCACTCATGCGAGCGCTTGGCTTCCCACTTCTTATGCAGCGCCAGGCGGTCGGCGGTGGTCGCCGCGGCGAGGTCGTCGTGATACCAATAGAGGTGGTTGCGGTCGTCCTCGACGCCGAAGCGGAAACGATGGGTCTCGGCGACGTAGACGGAGCCGTCGTTGCCGAAGCCGATCGCGGTGGGCGAGGTCACGCCGGTGACCTTGCGGTCGGCCGAGACCTTGAAGGTGGCGCCGGGCACGAGCGCGGCGCTGCCTTCGCCCGCGACGCGGACGAGGCTGCTGTCCGCCTTGGGCTTCGGACGGCCGCCGGCCGGGAACTTCGGCTTGGCGTCGTTCGAGAAGACGAAGTGGTCGGCGGCGATGACGCCCCAGGCGCCGACATGCTCGTCGACGATCCGGATGATACCGGTCTTGCCCTTGAACTCCGCGATGTCCCAGACGGTCTCGCGCAGGGTGAGGTCGTTCGCGCCGGTCGCCTCGCGGACGACCTTGCCGCCGACGAGCAGCTGGACGGCGGTCTTGCCGGGGTGATTGCCGCCCGCGATCAGGAAGCCGAGCTTGGGATGGGAAAGCTGCATCTCCGGCGAGGTCAGCGTGCCGGTGGCGGCGTCACCGCGGTGGCCGGAGCAGACGAGGGCGTTGCCGCCGTAGTTGCGGAACTCGCCGTTGACGCCGTCGACCTTGCCGGCGATCGGCGCCAGGCCGAAACCGGTGCCGGTGGCCTGCCAGCTGTCGAAGCCGTCGCCTTCGAAGGCTTCGATGACCTTGGTCTCGGCCGTCAGGGCGGCGGCGCCCAGGCACAGGGTGAACGTGGCGAAGAGGGAGGACTTCATCGGGAAAACAGGGGTACACCCCAGAAAAGGAGATGTTCCCCGCAGGTCGAGCGTGGCTTCCAAAAACTTCCGTTTAGCCGCGGACCGCGTGCAGGACCTGGAACTTCGCCCCGAAATGGGCGGGGTGCGTCAGGGCCCGCAGGCGGCCGGTAGCCTCGGGGTCGCCCGAACACGCGATCCGCTCCATTTCCGCGGCGGCGTGTTTGACGAAAAAGGCCTCCTGGCGGTCGAGCCCGACGTTCCGGAAACCGGCTTCAACCAAGACCGGCTCGAGCCGGTCCCAGAGCACGTGGCAGGTAAGGTCCTGCGAACCGAGATCGTCCAGGATCGCGCCCGAAAGCTGGTGGCTACGATAGGCCCGGGCGGTGCCGGCCGGCGAAGATTCCAGGCACTGGGCGAGGGTCTTGCCGTAATCGAGCAGGATGACCGCGCCGGTCCAGGGTCCGGCCAGCAGCCCGCGCAGGAGCTCCTCCGCGGCCAAGGGCGCGTCGAGGATCCAGCCTTCGTCGGCGGCCGGCAAGGCTCCGGCGAACTCCGCCGCCGCCGGCGTGGAGAATTCCGCGAGAGGTTCCACGGTGAGAGCCTCGCCGTCGACGCGCACGCCGAGTTCGCGCCACGCGCCGCCTTGCCGGACGAACCGGTGGAAGGGCTGGGCGTCGAGCAGCTCGTTCGCGACGAGCACCGTACGCGCCGGGAACACCGGCGCGGCGCCGACGCGGAAGGTGCGCAGTTCGGCGAAGCGCGACGCGACGGCGTCGTAATGCGACTGACCGGGTTCCGCGCCGACCTCGACCAGGGCGTGCGTGCGCAGGTCGCCGACGAGCGTCCGGGCCGCGCCGGCGATCAGTTCGCCGAACATCGGCCCGAGCGCCGCCGCGGTGGTGAAGTCCGTGCCGATGGCCTTGCCCACGCGCGGGCGTTCCGTGACGTAATAACCGAGGCCGGGCGCGTAGAGGGCCGCCGCGACCAGCCGGGCGAACGAGACCACGCCGTCACGGGCCTCGCGACGGAGCAAGGCGACGATGGCTTGATGACGGGCCGCGGACTCCACGTCAGGAGGGTGATGCGGTCTTTTCCGCTCCGCCAGACGAATCGGGATTGAGCCGACCTCCGAATTGGGCTGACTGCAGGCGGATGATCCTCGCGATCGAAAGTTCCTGCGATGAATCGGCCCTGGCGCTCTTCGACCCGGCCCGCGGCCTCGTGCGCGAACTGATCAGCTCGCAGGCGGCGGAACACGAGAAATACGGCGGCGTGGTCCCCGAACTCGCCAGCCGGATGCACCTCTCCGCCCTGCCCCTCCTGCTGGCGGATTTCCGCGACGAACTGGCGCAGGCGAAGACCATCGCCGTCACCCGCGGACCGGGCCTGCTGCCCTGCCTGTCGATGGGCGTGACGCTCGCCCGTTCCCTCGCGCTGGCCCGCGGGCTCCCGGTCGTCGGGGTCAACCATCTGCGCGCCCACGTCCATTCGCCGTTCATCGCCGTGCATGCGCAGGATCCGGCGGGCTTCGCCGCGGCCCGCGCGGCGTTGCTCCCGCATCTCGCCATCGTGGTGTCCGGAGGCAACACGCTGCTGGTGAGGGTCGACGAGCGGCTCCGCCTCACGGTCGTGGCCCGCACGGTCGACGACGCCGCCGGCGAGGCTTTCGACAAAGGCGCGAAGCTGCTCGGCCTCCCCTACCCCGGTGGCGCGCTCATCGAGAAGCACGCCCAGCAAGGCGACGTCCGCAAATTCGTGTTCCCGCGCGGCATCCCGGAGAAGGCCGACCTGCGCCTCAGCTTCTCCGGGCTCAAGACCGCCCTGCGCTACCAGCTTGAGAAGATGTCCGACGCCGAAGTGGCCGCGGCGATGCCTGACCTCTGCGCGGGCTATCAGCACGCGATCATCGAACAGCTCGTCGCCAAGGCCGGCGCGGTCCTCGACCTCGGCGGTTATCGGTCCGTCGGCCTTTCCGGCGGCGTGGCCAACAACCGTACGCTCCGGGCGCGCCTCACGGACGCCGCGCTGCGGCGCGGCTTGCCGATGCGGGTCGCCGAACCGAAGCACTGCGGCGACAACGCGGGGATGATCGCCTTCGCGGCGTGGGCGGACGTCGGCCTGCCCCTCGGCGCCGCGGTCGCGCCGGCGGCGAGCCTGACGGTCGACCAGGTCTAGGCGGCCTGCTTGACGAGTTCGGTGAACGCGCGGAACTGCGGGTGCGTGGCGTCGCCCAGCATCGCGTAGAACACCGTCTCGGTCGGCAGCACGTGCGCGCCCGCCGCCCGCAAGGCCTCGAGGCAGGCCTGGCCGTCCGCGGACCGGCGACCGGTCACGGCGTCGCTCAGGATCGTGACGCCCAGGCCCTCGCGGAGGGCGTCCATCGCGGTCTGGTAGACGCACACGGGGATCTCCAACCCGCAGATGAGCAGCTGGCTCGCCTCGGCCTTGCCGCAGGCCTCGGTCAGTCCCGGGGCGCCGAACGCGGAGAAAGCGGTCTTGCCGAACACGGCCCGCCCCTCGCCGGCGGCGGCGAGGAGGTCCGGGTGCGTCGGACCGAGCTTGGCCGGCACCTGTTCGGTGAACAGGACCGGGAGCCCCAGGAGCCGGGCGGACGCGACGGCCAGCCGGCAGCGGCGCAGGCAGGCCTCGCCCTCGGGCATGGCCTTGAGGAAGGTCGGCTGGACGTCCACGACAAGCAGAGCGACGCCGGCGGCAGGGGCTTCGGACATGCCCGGCAGACTGCCGGCGAGGGCCAATAAGTCAGCCGCAAACCGCCGTGAATGGGGTTGCCCGACCCGCCCCGCCCGACTTGTCTCCTCGGTCATGGATTGGCAGGTCAAACCTATCGCTCGCACCTGTGCCGCTTCCGGCCAGGAACTCCACGTCGGCGACCTCGTGACGTGCGTCGTCTTCAAACCCGTCGGCGGCAACATCGAGCGCCTCGACGTCCTCAAGGAACACGCCGCGACCTTCCGGCCGGAGGGCATCCTCCTCGGCCGCTGGACCCGCGAGGTCAAGGAGCGCGGCGAGGAAGACCAGGCCCAACGCGCCCAGCTGCTCGCCTCCCGCGAGGAGTTCTTCCTCTCCCTCTACGAGGACGCGGCCGACCCCTCGGGCGACAAGGGCGTGCTCAAGCACATCCTCGCCATGCTGCTCGAGCGCAAGCGCATCATCAAGCAGGTCGGCGCCGCCGCCGACGGCCAGCTGACCTACGTCCACGCCGCGACCAAGCAGACCTACCTGGTGCCGGTGATCGACCTCCAGCCGGCCCACATCCTGCAGGTCAGCGCTTCGCTCGACATGCTCGTCGGCTGAGCCTCGCCATGACTTCCCTCCGCCTCCTTTCCGCCTTGGCCGTCCTGCTGCTGGCGGGCTGCAAGAACAACGACATCCCCGAGGAGATCGCCTCGATCTTCGTCGAGGCCCCTCCGACCATCGGGAGTTCGATGAAGCAGGAGGTCACCCTGCCCGTCAGCCAGCTGAAGGTCTCCGTGATGACGCGGGCGCTCGTGCCGGCCGAGGAGATCCTCAACACCGCCCCGATCACCAGCGGCGAGCCGGACCTCCGCCAGGAGTTCCTGCTCGTGCAGCTCGACCGCAAGGCGGCGGTCGACGTGATGAACTACACCAAGGAGGCCGTGGGCCGGCACTTCGTCCTCGTCGTCAACGACACCGCCGTGGGCATCATGCCGATCGACGGGCAGATCACGGACGGCAACCTGATGTTCCACGTCGAGAAGAAGGGGCTGACCAACACCCAGGCGGTCATGGACCTCAGCCGCCGCCTCAACATCTCCGCGCTCAAGCTCCGCAAGATCAAGGAGTCCGAACGTCCGTGAGCCGGCGTTACCGCCTCGCCCTCCTCTTCCTCGGCCTGACGACGGCCCCGTTGCCCGCGACCGAGGTCGTCTGGCCGACGACCCTCGACCTGACCGCCGTCCGCTCGGCGCAGGACTACCTCCAGCCGACCGTGTCCGGCCGGCTCGAATCGGCCACGTTCGGGATGGTCCGCGAAGAGGGCCTGCGCTTCCACGAAGGCGTCGACATCCGGCCCGGCCGGCATGACGCCGCCGGCGAGGCGCTCGACCTCGTCCGCGCCGCGATGGACGGCCAGGTGGCCTACGTCAATCCGCACGTCAACGGGCCTTACGGCAAATACGTCGTGCTCGTCCACCCCGGCGCGGAACTCCCGGTGTACTCGCTCTACGCCCACCTCGCCGCGATCGATCCGGCGGTGCGCCTCGGCATGTTCACCCGGCGCGGGCTGACGCTCGGCCGGATGGGACGCACCTCCGCCGGGGCGAGCCCGATCACCCCTGACCGCGCCCACCTGCACTTCGAAGTCGGCCTGATCCTCTCGACCGGCTTCAACCAGTGGTACGCGGCCCAGCCGGACAACCGGAAGAGCCCCAACCTCCACGGACTGTTCAACGGTCAGAACCTCATCGGCATGGACCCGCTGCCGCTCCTCGGCCAACGGAGCGTCGACGTGCTCGCGCTCGTGCGTCGCCAGCCGACGGCGCTGACGGTCGTCCTCCGCGCGCCCAAGGTCCCCGACTTCGTCACGCGCTATCCGGTCCTCGCGCGCGGGGAGCGCGGCAAGGCCGCCGGCTGGTACGTGGAGTTCTCCTGGCAGGGCATGCCGCTGCGCTGGACGGCGCTCGAGGCCGGCAACCCGCGGCTGCCCGCGCAGGGCTGGCAGATCGCCGAAGTCGACGTCACCCAACGCCCCTTGCTCATCCGTCGCAAGCTGCTCGCGGCGGACGGACGCAAGCCGGGCGAACTGCTGACGCAGAACGTCGGCATCCTCCTCTCGACGGCGCGCTAGTTCAGCCCGGGATCCTCGGGCGAATCCGCCTCGAGCCGCAGGTCCGGCCGATGCGCCGCGAGCAGGTGCTTCCACAGGGCGACGCCTTCCAGACCGGCGCATGCGCCGTCGAAGGGGCAGACGACCCAGGCGTTCATGCGGAGTTCGTTCTCGAGCTGGCCGGGCGACCACCCCGCATACCCCACGTAGGCCCGCAGGGCGAACCGGCCTTCCGCGGCGAGCCTTACCGCCTCCTCCTGGTCGAGGCCGAAACGGACGTCCGGCGCCGCGTCGGCGGGGAAGCACCAACCGCCGAAGGCGAGCCGGTCCGTGGCCACGGGACCGCCCTCGAAGAGCGGCACGCCGTCCAGGGGCGCGAGGTCCACGGCGGCGTCGACCTGTCCCAGCTCGCGGCCGAGCGGACGGTTGATGATCACGCCGAGCGCGCCGTCCTGGGCGTCATGCGAGTGCAGCAGCACGACGGTCTCGCGGAAATGGTCGTCACGCAGCTGGGGATGGGAGACCAGCAGCCAGCCCGCCAACGTTCGCGGCGTCCGCGCCATCAGCGCGCGAGCCGCGTGACCTTCACGCCGGCCTGGCCGAACATCTCCGCGACGAGCGGGTCGTTCTTGTAGTCGTGCCGGTACCGCACCTCGGTGATGCCGGCGGCGGCGAGGATCTTCGCGCAGTTCACGCAGGGGAAATGGGTGACGTAGCAGACGGTGCCCTGCAGCGAGACGCCCCGCTTGGCGGCGTCGGCCACGGCGTTCTGCTCGGCGTGCACGGTCGCGAGCTCGTGGCCGTCCCGGACATGCGAGTCATGCGGCGCGCCCGGCAGGAAGCCGTTGTAGCCGGCGGCGACGAGTCGGTTCGGATGCTTGCCGGTCGAGACGATGATGCACCCGACGTGCAGGCGCTCGCAGCTGGAGCGGGAACTGACGAGCACGGCGGTGGCCATGAAGTATTCGTCCCACGTCGGACGGGAACCCCCGTTCACGAGGGCCTCGAGCTGTTCGGCGAGGGAGGGGGGCTGGCTCATCGCGACCCAAGGTTGCCAGCCGGCACCCACCCTAGGCAAGTGGCAGTTACGCACAGGATCGTGGCCAGGAGCATCAGCACGGCGGCCTGCCCCAGGAACGGCAGGAAATCGGCCGGCCGGGCGGCCCGGCGGAAGGCGAGGTGCTGCCAGATCGCCCAAGGCAGCAAGGCCAGCGGCGCCCAGCCGAAGACGGCCCCGAGGCAGGCCAGGCCGCCGACCGCGTTGAACCCATGGAGGTTCCGGGCGAAGCCGCGGCCGAAACGCACGACCGTGGTGCGTTTGCCGACGGCGAGGTCGGTCTCGTAATCGCGCGCGTTGTTCGCGACGAGGATGTTGTCGGCGAGCAGGCCGAGACCGAGACCGGCCAGGAGCGCGGCGGCCCAGGGCATGGGCAAAGAATGGCAAACCCAGTTCTCTCCCCCCTTGTCGTAAATGCGGTCGGCACAGAGCGCCCAGGCGGTGAGCACGGTGGCCTGGACGCCGAAGCAGCCAACCACGAAGACGTCACCGAGACCGCGGTAAGCCAGCGGGAACGGACCGAGCGTATACGCGAGCGCGCAGGCGATCGCCAGGAGCCCGGCGAGCAACAACCAAGGCGAGAGCGATGCGACGGGCGCACCGAGGATCAACGCCAGCACGCAGGCGATCCAGATGCCCCTTCGCATGGCGTCGGGCGCGATGTCACCGGCGGAGACGGCGCGGCGAGGGCCGACGCGCGCGGCGGTGTCCGCGCCGCGGAGGGAATCCCCAAGGTCGTTGGCGAAGTTGCAGGCGACCTGCACGCAGAGGGCGAAGCCCAGGCAGCTCAGCAGGAAGAAAATGAAGGACGGATCTGACCCGACGCCCGGCTGACCGGCGCCGGGGTATGCCACGACGACCGCGGCTCCGAGAGCGACGGGCGCGACGGCCGCCACCAAGGTCTTGGGGCGAGTCGCGGCGATCCAGGCACGGAAGGTCGACATGCGGAGGTGAAGGTGTCAGGCCGAAGCGGAACGGAAACAAAAAAGCCCCGCGACGCGGGGCTTTTCGGGAGGCCGACGGGCGGCTTACTGCTGCGGCAGCGCCTGCGCGGTGGCCGGCACGCCGCGGGACTGCAGCCAGTTGGCCGTCGGAGCGCCCGCGGTGTCCGTGAAGTAGAACTGGCCGGTGACCAACGTGTTGGTGCACCAGGAGACGTGGCCGTCGCCGTAGACGATGTGGCCGCCTTCCGGACCCCAGCAGGAACCGGCGTTGGTGCCGTCCGCTACGGGCCAGGCGCCGGCGTTGGTCAGACCGCGGCTCCAGGCGAGGGGCACGGCGACGGAACCGACGACGCCCGAAGAGGTGCCGGAGTAGACGGTCCAGGAGGTGCCGGTGCCGGTGGTGATGGCGTTGATGAAGAGCGGATCGATCACCGTGTTGGCGCCCTGCACGCGGATGACGTTCTTCGGCAGGTTCGGGATGGTGTTACGCTCGAGCATCGCGTCGCCGTCGACGAACCAGAGCTCGCCCGAGTCGAGGGCGGCGCCGGCCGCGAGGTTGGCGGCGTATTCGGAGGTCTTGGTCGCGACGTTGCCGGCCGCGGTCCAGGTGCCCGTGCGGGTCATCACCTTGCCGCCTTGGGCCCAGTTCATGTAGCCCTGGCCGATGGAGCGGAGCTTGTTCAGCGCGCTGTTCTTCTTGGCGGAGCGCATCACGCCCTGCACGCCGGGGAAGAGCACGGCGGCGAGGACGCCGATGATCGCGATGACGGTCAGCAGCTCGATGAGCGTGAAGCCTTTGCGGGAACGGGAGACGGGGGTCATAGATTTGGGGGTAAGGTGAGATTAGGCGGTTTCGGCCTCCTAGGGAAGCCGAAAAGCAACCCTTATATCATCAATAAGGGAGGGGGAAGCGGCCGGACAGGGACGCGACGATGCCTTGGGCCTCGGCGATCCTGGCCGGATCCTGCGGACCGGAAAGCACGACGGCGATGGCCTTGGCGATCTCCTTCATCTCGGCCTCCTTCATGCCACGGGAGGTCACGGCCGGGGTGCCGACGCGGATGCCGCTGGCCTGGAAGGGGCTGCGGGTCTCGTCCGGCACGGTGTTCTTGTTGGTCGTGATATGGGCGGCGTCCAGGGCGAGCTGGGCGTCCTTGCCGGTGACCTCCGGGTGGCTCTTGCGGAGATCGAGGAGGCTGAGGTGGTTGTCGGTGCCGCCGCTGATGAGGTGGAAGCCGAGCTTCACGAGCTCGGCGGCGAGCGCCTTGGAATTGGCGACGACCTGCCTGGCGTAGTCCTTGAACTCCGGCGTGGCGCACTGCGCGAAGCAGATCGCCTTGGCGGCGATGACGTGCTCGAGCGGGCCGCCCTGGGCGCCGGGGAAGACGGAGGAGTCGATGGCCTTGGCGTGCTCGGCCTTGCAAAGGATCAGGCCGCCGCGCGGACCGCGCAGGGTCTTGTGCGTGGTGGTGGTCACGAAGTCGGCGTACGGGACGGGCGACGGATGCACGCCCGCGGCGACGAGGCCCGCGATGTGGGCGATGTCGGCGAGCAGGAGCGCGCCGTTCTCCTTGGCGATCCTGCCGAAGCGGGCGAAGTCGATCTCCCGGGCGTAGGCGGACGCGCCGACGGTGATCATCTTGGGCTTCTCGCGCTTGGCCATCTCCTCGACTTCGTCGTAGTTGATGCGGCCGTCGGCGCCCACGCCGTAGTGGACGACGGTGTAGAGCTTGCCGGAGAAGTTCGCGGCGTTGCCGTGCGTGAGGTGGCCGCCATGCGAAAGGTTCATCGTCAGGATCTTGTCGCCGGGCTTGATGCTGGCGAAGTAGACGGCGGCGTTGGCCTGGCTGCCGGAGTGCGGCTGGACGTTCGCGTGGTCGGCGCCGAAGAGGGACTTGGCGCGGTCGATGGCGAGCTGCTCGATCTGGTCGACGTTCTCACAGCCGCCGTACCAGCGCTTGCCGGGGTAACCTTCGGCGTACTTGTTGGTGAGGATGCTGCCTTGGGCCTCCATCACGGCGGGGAGCGTGAAATTCTCGGAGGCGATCAGCTCGATGTGCGTCTGCTGGCGCTTGAGCTCGGCCTGGATGAGGCGGTCGATCTCAGGATCCAGCTGGGCGAGAGGGATGCGGCGGATGGCGGTCATGTTGGGAAGATGGAAGGGCAAATCGTGGGAGGAAACGTGGCAACGGCAAATCCGCCGGGGTTATCCACAGGAAGGCTCCATCTTGTCCACGCGGCGGGTATGCCGGCCGGCCTCGAACTCGGCCGCCAGGAAGGCCTCGACGCACGCCAAGGCGGTCGGGAGGTCGACGTATTTGGCCCCGAAACAAAGGACATTGGCGTCGTTGTGGCGGCGGCTCAGGCCGGCGGCGTCGGCGCTCTGGACCAAGGCGGCGCGGACGCCCCGCAGCTTGTTGGCGGCGATGGAGATGCCGATGCCCGTCGTGCAGACGAGGATACCGAACCGGGCACGGCCGGCGACGACGTCGGCGCCCACGGCCTGGGCGTAATCCGGGTAATCGCACGAGGCCTCGGTCTCGGTGCCGCGGTCGAGGATGGCGTAGCCTCTGGCCTTCAGTGCTTCGCTGAGGCCGCGGCGCAGGGCGAGGCCGCCGTGGTCACTGCCGAAGGAAAGCGTAAGCGGGCTGGTCATCGCGGGAGGTTATGCCGCAGAAACTCCACCATCGCGGGGATGGCTTCAACCATGGAATCACGGCATTCCTCATACTCGCGATAGGGCCCGCCGAAGGGATCGGGGATGTCGCGCGGGACCTCCGCCGGCAAGACGTCGCGGAGCAGGAGCACATGCTCGGGCAGGGCGTCGAAACGGGCGTGCAGGGCGGCGAGATGGGATTCGGTCATGCCGAAGATCACGCAGCTGCGGTCCACGTCGGCCTGGGTGAGCAGACGGCTGCGATGGGCGCCGATGTCCAAGCCGATGCGCTGCATGGCCTTGACGGAGTTGGTCGAGGCGGGGCAACCGGACTCGGCGGCGAGGCCGAAGGAGGCCACCTTGAGCTGCTCGAGCCCCTGCCCTCGCTTGGTCAGGGTCGCCCGGAGCAACGCCTCCGCCATCGGACTGCGACAGGTGTTACCCGTGCAGACAAACGTGACGGTGTCTCGCTCGACGGCCATGGCTCCAAGATGAGGGATAAGCCCCTCGGTTCAAGTGCTCAAAGCACCCCGTCGCGACGGAGCTGGCGGTAACCGATGTCCCGGCGGAAGTGGCGGCCTTCGTACCGGATCTGCGGGACCACGGCGTAGGCCCGACGGGCGGCCTCCTGCAGGGTCGGGCCATGGGCCACCACCCCCAGCACGCGGCCGCCGGTCGTGACGACCTGTCCGTCAGCGAGGCGCTTGGTGCCGCCATGGACGATGTCGACGCCTTCCGGCAGGCTGGCAGGCAAGGTGATAGGGTCGCCCTTGCGGATCTCGCCGGGATAGCCGCCGGCAGCCAAGACGACGATGATCGTCGCGCCGGGGCGCAGCTTCACGGCCGAGGGACGGAAACGGCCATGGGCGATGTCTTCCATGATCTGCACCGGGTCGGTCTCGAGGGAAGGCATGAGCACCTGACACTCGGGATCGCCGAAGCGGACGTTGAACTCGACGACCTTCGGGCCAGTCGCGGTCACCATGATGCCGACGTAGAGCGTGCCGCGGTAATCGATGCCGTCGGCCTTGAGGCCGCGCAGCGTGGGCGCGATGATCTCCTCGCGGAGACGACGTTCGACCTCGGGCGTGACCACGGTCGTGGGGGCGTAAGCGCCCATGCCCCCGGTGTTGAGGCCGGTGTCGCCCTCGCCGACGCGCTTATGGTCCTGGCTCGGCGGAAGCATCAGGTACTCCTCGCGGCAGACCATGAGCATGATCGAGGCCTCTTCGCCCTGCATGAACTCCTCGATGACGACCTCGTCGCCCGACGCCCCGAAGACCTTGGTCTCCATCATGTCGCGCAGCGCGGCCTCGGCCTCGGCGTGGGTGGTCGCGATGACGACGCCCTTCCCCGCCGCCAGGCCCGAGGCCTTGATGACGATCGGGACGGGCTGCCGGCGGACGTATTCCAAGGCCGGAGCCAGGGCACGGAAAGTCTCGGAAGCGGCGGTCGGCACCTTGTGACGAACCATGAAATCCTTGCTGAAGGCCTTGCTGGCCTCGAGACGCGCGCCGGCGGCGAGCGGGCCGTAAGCGGGGATGCCCGCGGCTTCGAGGGCGTCGACCACGCCGGCGGCGAGCGGGACTTCCGGGCCGACGATCACGAAATTGGACTGGGTGCGGCGGACCAGCTCGAGGACGGCTGGGGGGTTCGCCACGTCGACGTCGAGGCATTCGGCCTCGAGGGCCATGCCGCCGTTGCCGGGGGCGACCCGCACCTTGGCCACCCGCGGGCTGCGGAGGCAGGCCTTGAGCAAGGCGTGTTCGCGGCCGCCGGAGCCGAGGATGAGGACGTCGAGTTTTCCCTGCGTAGCCATGCCCCTACTACTGCGGGGTGTCGGGAATGATGTGAACCAAAAACAGGGCCGGCCCGTTTCCGGACCGACCCAGCCTAAATTGGTGCTCAGGCCGGGACTTGAACCCGGACACCTTGCGGCACATGCACCTCAAGCATGCGTGTCTGCCATTCCACCACCTGAGCAATAAAGGAAGGAGCACGCTGGAACTCCTGACGAGGGGCGCAAGTAAAAAGCGATTGTGCCGATGCTTGCCAAGCGGACTTCTTTCCAAACGCTCACTTCCTCAATGTCCTCCGACTCGGCTGAAAACAACCCTCCCAAGGAAAAGTCCTTCGAACTGGACCTCTCTTCCCTTGGTTTCGGGCCCTCCTGGGTCAGCGGACCCTCCGAAAAGGTCAGCTCCGGGAACGGCGGCCCGCGCCGTGACGGCGACCGCCCCCGCTTCCGCGACGGCCCCGGCGGCGAACGCCGCGGCCCGCCCCGCGACGGCCAGAGCCGCGGCCCGCGCCGTGACGGCCCCGGCGGGCCCCGCCGTGACGACCGCGGCCCGCGTCGCGATGACCGTAGCCCCCGCCGCGACGACCGCGGTCCTTCCCGTTACGACGACGCTCCGGCCTTCCGCCCGGTCGTCGCCAGCGCGTTCTTCCCCGACGACGCCAAGTTCGAGATTCTCGGCGGCGCGATGAAGAAGAGCAAGATGACCTACGAGCTCTTCGAGGTCGCCCGCCTCATCCTCGACAAGGAAGACCGTCTCTCGATCGTCATCCGCCACCTCGAGGCCGAACAGCGCCCCGACGCCCTGCTCGCCGTCTCCGTCCCCGACGGCCACCCCTTCCTCACCGAGGCCGAAGCGGTCTCGCACGTGATGTCCCGCCACCTCGACAAGTTCTTCGACGTGGTCGAAGTCGAGGTCGAAGCCCCGAAGGGAGCCTTCCTGATGGTCGCCCGCTGCCCGCAGACGGGCAAGCTGCTCGGCGCCCCGACGCACCACAGCTACCAGCGCAACCTCCGAGAGCACCACGCCCGCCATTGCCCGAACATGCCGTTCGACGCCTTCAAGGGCCGCCTCGAGATGGTCCGCGAACAGGAACAGATCGACGCCTGGCTGAAGTCGATGTCCACCCGCAGCGAATACGCGCCGAAGGACCGCAAGGAAGGCGAACCGGAACGCCTCGAGTCCCTCGACGCCGCCCGCGGCTTCCTCCAGGCCTTCCGCAAGGACCTCGTGGTGAAGACCCATCCGTGGGTGCGCTTCGCCGGCCGCCTGCTCGAGGAGATGAACCCCGGCCCGCTCCGCGATTCCGTCCGCTACGCGCTCGAACAGCAGCGCGCCTTCCCCCTCGACACCGCCAACGGCATCCGCGGCCGCCTCCGCAAGGAAGGCTTCCACCTCTATAAGAAGGGCTCCAAGGGCATCACCTACGCCTGCTCGGTCCGCCGTCGCTGCCGCGACCCGAAGTCGACCTTCAGCGATCCGATGGCCCGCATCTTCGACTCGCTCGACCGCAAGCCGGCCCAGCAGGCCAAGGACCTCGTCCTCGCCCTCGCCGGCGAGAACGCCGAGGAAGCCGCGAAGACCCAGGTGCTCACCGACCTCTCTTTCCTCATCGGCGAAGGCTACATCGCCAACCTCCCCGACGGCCGTCTCTTCGCCCAGCCCATCCTGAGCAGCCAGGCCCAGGCCAAGGAAGAAGCCGCCAACGACGAGGCCGCGGACGAAGCCAAGTAAGCGTCGAAGGCGCTTTGCTAAAGGTAGGGGCAGCACCGCGTGCTGCCCTTATTGTTTCTTAGGCCGCCGCATGGTGGCCCAAGGTAGGGGCAGGACTACGTCATGCCCCTCGATACAGAAAGGGCGCGGCGTAGCCTCGCCCCTACCATCGCGTTCACCATCCGGCGAACGCAAGAGGGCAGCACGCGGTGCTGCCCCTACCCCAAGGCAATCCCAACCGCTAACCGCCAACCGCTATCCGCTGCTAACTGTTGACGCTCTTATTTCCAATTCTCCGCGATCCACGGCGTGGGCAGCACGCGGCGATACCACTTGCCGCTGCGGCCGACGAGCGCGTCGGGCGGATTCGGAAGACCGTGGAAGACGACGATCTTGGCTTCGGCGGGGATCTCCGGCGTCTGCCAGAGAGAGAACGGGAAATACTTCACGCAGTGCTTCTTGAAACTGCGGCACCAGGTCTCGGGCCAGTAGCTGACCTTGCCCTGCGCGGTCAGGTGCGCGGTCAGGAACTCCTGTTCGTTGCGGTGCCGCTTACGCACGGCGTCGAGGTTCGCGCGGAAATATTCGAGCACGTCCGGATAGGTGCCGGCGCGCCAACGGTAGACCGACGAGTTGCCGGTGTAGTGCCCCTTCTGCCAGTCGCGGATGATCAGGAAGTCGCCCGGATGATCGAAGAAGCCGTCCATGTTGCCGACGACGACGATGTCGATGTCGAGGAAGAGGATGTCGCCCTTGAGCTCGGGACCACCGGGGGCGGTGAGCGCGGGCGAGAACGAGACGAGCTTGGTCCAACCGCGCTCCGGGGCGCCGGCCGGT
Organism: Verrucomicrobiota bacterium; assembly: GCA_016871725.1. GTDB lineage: Bacteria > Verrucomicrobiota > Verrucomicrobiia > Opitutales > UBA953 > UBA953. The sequence continues at coordinate 30,172 of VHCL01000005.1, forward strand.
AGCTCGAGGCTCGGGATCGGGAAGGTCTCGATGCCGGCGTTGAGCCCGGTCTTGTCGTCCGTGAGGCAGACGAAGCGGTGCGGGATGGTCAGGTGGCGGCTCACCATGGAGTGGAGTCGGTTGACGTATTCCGGGCCGTATTTTTTGCCCCACTTCATGCAGAGGATGGTCGCCATGCTGCCGCCAGCGTGGGGATTCCCCGCCTTTGCTCCAGCCTGTTATGACGGAGCGACCCCTTGCGGCTCCCCCACCCTCGGGCATACCATACCCTCATGAGCGACGATTACGACGACGAGAACTTCAGCTCCGACGACGAATACGGCGAGGGCGGCATCCCGGCGGACCTGGAGGCCGACATCGAGGAAAAGATCCAGCGGGAGGTCGACGAGCGCACCAGCTCACTCTACGAGGATGCTCGCCCCCGCTCCGGCGGCTGCCTCCTCATCCTCGCCCTCCCCCTCCTCGGCCTCTGGCTCCTGAGGTAGGGACAGCACCACGTGTTGTCCTTGTTCGCCGCAGGGCGAACGAAGGTAGGGGCAAGATTCATCGTGCACTCCTTCAACTTAAGGGCGCGGCGAAGCCACGACCCTACCCTGGCGGTCCTGCGCCGGGGGAATCCAACCGCTAACCGCCAACCGCTAACACCCTCCGCGATCTTTGCGTTGTGGAGCGCTCAACGCAAAGAACGCAGATACGCCACCAGATCGACCAGCTCCTTCTCGCTGAGCATGCCGTCCAAGCCGGCGGGCATGAGGCTCGTGGTCAGCTGCGTCGAGGAGGCGATGACTTCGTTCGTGAGCAGGCGGCTCTGACCGGAGGCTTCCTTGATGGTCACGCCCTCGGCGGAACGCGCCTGGATCAGGCCGAGCACGGTGCTGCCGTCGGTGAGCTGGAAGGAGTTGAGGTCGTAATCGCGGGCGATGTTATAGCTCGGGAAGAGGATGCTCTCCACGAGCTCACGCTCGGCGCGGATGCCGCCGATCTTGCTGAGGTTCGGCCCGATCTCGTTGCCCTTGGCGCCGATCTTATGGCAGGCGATGCAGGCGCCCTTGCCCGACTCATAGACGGCGCGGCCGGCGGCCGGGTCGCCCTGCTTGACGGCCAGCTGGGCCAACGGGCCGAGACGTTCCCGCTTGGCGTCGTTGGCCGCGAGCGCGGCGTCGAACGAGGGCTCGAGGATCTCGTAGACGTCCCGCGGTAGGAAACCGAACGCCTTGCGCACGAGGTCCTGCCGGAAGGTGCCGAGCATCGCGGACTTGCTCAGGGCGACGGCGATCTTACGACCGGTCTCCTTCGAGATGCGCTTGTAGTTCTGCGGCACGGCCAGCGCGACGAGGAGTTCGTTCTGCTCCAGCGGGCCGGCGTTCGGCAGCAAGGCGAGGTAGGCGTCCCACTGCGCCGGGGTGAGCCTGGTGTTGGCCAGGCGGGCGGCGGCATCCATCCGCAGACCCGGACTGGCCGGGTCGACGAACAGATCGGTGAGCAGCTTGAAGGCGGCCTCGCTTAGGTCTTCGCCGCTGCCGGAGAGCGCGAGGAGCGCCTTGAGGCGGAGCGAGGACGGCTTGGCGGTGTCGGCGGCGATCGTGTTGAGCGCGGCGTCGAAACGCTTGTCCTTCACGTGCGCGAGGGCGTCCAGCAGGAGCGGCGAGGCGCCCTGCGCGAGCTGGGCCTCGAGCGCGGGGAGCCAGCCCTTGGCGTTGACCTTGCCGGACTGGGCCGCGATGGCGCGGAGCGCGGCCTGACGGACCGCGACCTTCTCGTGCGCGAGCATCTGGGCGATGCCCTTGGCCACGCCCGGCTGGCCGGCCAGCGCGGTGGCGAACTTGCCCATGGCCGCGACCTGCGTCGCGGACGGCGCGGGCTGCGCCAGCCACTGCGCGAAGAGCGGCGCGACGACCGCGTCGGCGTCCGGGGCCTTGCTCAGGGCGAGGTAGGCGTTCTTCGCCAAGGCGACTTCCGCGGAATCAGCCTGACCGACCGCGAACTTCAGGACCTCGCCGTAGTCCGACTCCTTCGTGCGGGTCTGCGAGACGATGCGGAGGAGGCGCGCCTGGGCGACCGGCCCTTTGACGGCGGCTAGGTCGGCGGCGGTGAAGCCGGCGAGACGCATGCCGGCGGTGAGGATGGCGTGCTCGAGCACCAGGTCGGCCTCACGCGAGAGGAGCCCGCGGATGGCTTCGGTGATGGCGGGAGACCTGGTCTCGCGGAAAGTCAGGCCTTCGAGGCCGCGACGGACGACCGCCTGGTCGGCGGACGAGAGCTGGGCGAGGAGTTCGGCGTCGGTCTTCACCGGCGCGGGCGCGAACGGACGGTGAGCCTGGGCGACGGCCGCATGCGCGGCCTTGCCATCGGCGGTGCGACGCACGCGGTAGATCGCGCCGGGGACGTTCGCCACGCCCTGCAGGCTGGACGGGCAATGCGAATACCAGGTGCCGGTGTCGACGATGAGCAGCGAGCCGTCCGGGGCTTCGATGACGTCGGAAAGGTGCGCTCCCTTGCGGTCGAGGGTGAAGAACTCGTGCTCGGTCGCCTGATAGGTGGCGCCTTCGGGCTTCAGTTCGAAGCGCACGATCTTCTGGGAGTTATAGAAAGAGACGAGGAGGTTGAGGTTGTCCGGCGACGAGGAAAGCGGATGATCGGCAGGGGCGACGCGGTCGCCGTGCTTCCAGAAAGAGCAGCCGCTGGGGACGACGTGGCCGAGCTCCTTGAGGATCGGCATGCGCTCATGGGTACGCGGCAGGTCGGCGATGATGCGCAGGAAGTCCGGGCGCTCGTAGACGCCGCCGAGCTGCCACTGCATGAGGGTGTCGACGCGCGGGCTGCCGAAATAGAGGTCGACGGTGCCGACGATCTCGCCGGTCGGGGTGAAGTCGATGCTGGCCGGATTATCGGCGCAGCCGAGGGCATGCCAGCGGATGTCGGTGCCGTCGGTCTTCATCGACCAGACGCCGCTGTTGAGGCCGGCGTGCACGAGCGTGCCGTCCTTCTGCTTCACGGTGTGGCCCTTGCGGCCATGCGTCCAATAGAGGCGGCCGTCGGGGTGCAGGCGCGGTCCATGGCAATCGGCGCCGTTGGCGGTCCAGGCGAAGCCGCCCACGACGAGCTCGCGCTTCTCGGCCACGCCGTCGTCGTCCGCGTCGGTGAACTTCCAGATGCCGGGCGGCGAGGCGACGAAGAGGCTGCCGTCGGCCCAGCACCCGCCCTTGGGCACGGCGAGCTTGTCCGCGAAGACGGTGCTGCGCTCGAACACGCCGTCGCCGTCCCGGTCCTCGAGCATGAGGACGCGGTTCGGGAGGACGGCTTCGAACTTCTTCGGGCTCCAATTCACGCCAGCGGAGTCGCCCACGAAGAGGCGGCCACGGTCATCGACGCATCCCATGGTGGGATTGGCTACCATTGGAGAGGTGGCGGCGACGACCATTTCAAAACCCACGGGGAGCTTATGCTTCAGCCCGCCCTGCGGCAGCTGAGCCTTCGTCAGTTCGAGGAACTGCGGGCGGTAGGCGTAGGCGGGGAATTCCTCGCCGTCGCCGTGCCCCGCCGGCTTGGCGGCGCCCCACTTCTCCTTGAACGTACCGAGGGGGTGCAGTTCGAAGCGGCGCACGAACATCTCGGCGGCCTCGACCTGCAGGAGGATGCGGCCCTGGCTGGGCTTGCACTCGAAGGCTTCGTTCACCTTCACGCCGTTGACGAAATACTGGAGCGTGTCGCCCTTGGCGATCACCTCGAAGCGGGTCCACTGGCCGAAGGGCGACTCGACGTCGTCCTTGCCGCGGAAGCCGAGCGTGTCCTTCCAGTCGACGTCGCGCTTCTGCCAGTTCAGGCGGCCGCCCTTCATGGTCTGGCGGGGCGCGCCCGGGGTCCACACCTTCTCCTTGTCGCGGTCGAGACCGACCTCGGCGCTGATCGATGTCTGGAGGACGGTGCCGTCGGCGAGCTTCGGCGCAAGGACGAGGATGTCGCCCACGCCGCCTTCGATGATCTGGGCTTCGATGCTGGCCATCCAGCTGCCGCCCACGGCGCCCTGCGGCCCATAGCAGTGCACGAGGATGCCGTTGTCGCGCGTGGCCTTGGCGCGCTTGCCCCAGGTCTTGTCGCCCCACTTGAACTCGATGACGAGGTGGTAGTCCTTGAAGCTGTCGAGGGTCGTGATGCCGCCGTAGCCGTTGCCGCTGACGTGGAACAGGCCGTCGGGCTCGAACTTGAAGACGTTCTTAGGGTCGTCGACGATGTCGGCCTTGGGGTTGAGGTGCGTCTCGGCCTTTCCTTCGCGGAAGAGGTCGAGGACGTTCACTTTCTTGGTCACGGCCTGCGCGACGGGTTCCGGCGGCAGGACGATCTTGGCGACCGGCTGCTTATTCTGCGCGGAAAGTCCGGCGACGGACAGCAGCGCGAACGCGAAGGCGGCGAGGGTTGGGGTTCTCATGGGGTGAAAGAGAAAGAGGGGCGAAGCACCCGTGATGTTCCAACGCTCTCCCCATTCTTCAACCCTTTCGCACCTATTGAGCGGAATAGGTCATTATCCGAGCGGAATTCGACAGGTAGGGTCCAGACCATGTGACGACCTAGCGGCCTGCATCCAAGGGTGGGACAGCACCACATGCTGCCCTAATTGCCGCCACTCTCAGGTGGCGGGCTTCTTCGCGGATTGCCCCACCTGACGGCTGGGGCTAAAAATGACAACGATGAGCCGCCCCGTCATCTCGCTCGGAATCACCCTGCTCGCCTTTGTCCACGCCCTCGCCGCGCCGGTGAAGGTGCTGCTCATCGGCCAGCCGCCCGACCACGGCTACCGCTCCCATACCTACCTACCCGATTGCGCGCTCATCGCGAAGTGGCTCAAGCAGAACGGCGACTTCGAGACGGCCGTCGCCCGCGGCTGGCCGGAAGACCCCCGCGCCTTCGATGGCGTCGCCGCGGTCGTGCTGCACGACAAGCTCGGCGGCGACGTCTTCTTTGCGCCGTCCCATGCCACGCAGGCCCAGGCGCTCATCGATCGCGGCGTCGGGCTCGTCGCGTTGCACTGGGGCACGGGCTCCGCCGACCCGGCCTCCGCCGGTCCTTGGCTCGCCGCTCTCGGCGGACATTTCAACGCCCAGAAAGGGGGCTTCTCCCGCTACAAGGTAGAGGCGAGCACGGTGCGCCTCGCCGACCCGTCGCATCCGATCAGCCGTGGCTGGCAGGATTTCCCGATGCGGGACGAATGGTATTACGACCTGCGCTTCCTGCCCGCCGCCAAGCCGGTCGCGTTGGCGAAGATCGGCGGCAAGGATTACCCGGTCGGCTGGGCTTACGAGCGCCCCACGGGCGGACGATCTTTCGGGTTCGTCGGCCTGCACTTCCACGACAACCTCGCCTCCGAACCCTTCCGGCGTCTGATCGTCAACGGCGTGCTCTGGGCCGCGCAGGCCGAAGTGCCTGCGGCCGGCGCGACGGTGGAGATGGAGCCCAAGGACCTCGATCTGCCGGAGGAATTCGAAAGGCTGAAACCCGCCGCCAAGCCCGCGGCCAACCGCCCCGCCGGCGACCCGCTCATCGTCAAGCGCATGGCCGAAAGCGGTTCGTATCAGGAACGCATGGATCACGCGCTCGAACACGGCGCACCCATCCCGCAGGCCCTCGCCGAGACCCGGGCCTTCCTGCTCACCGCTCCCGGCGTCGATCCGCAGTCCGTCGAGACCACCGGCGTCGGCATCCATTACAAGACGACCGAAGGCTTCAGCTATTACCTACGCGTTCCCTTCGACCGCCTCCCAGGCATCAAGTGACGAGACCGCCGCATGCCGACCGTGCGTCAAGTCACGGCATCGACCTGCCCGCACGTGCAATGATCCGTTCAGCCCTCCACGCAGTCCTCCACGCTGACCTCAACTCAGTCCTCCATTCTGCCCGCTACGCTCTCGACTTCAGCGCGACGACCGCCGCCTTCAACTCCTTTGTCCGCGTCTTCACGTCGCCGGCCGGTTCCATGGGCGCGCCGATGACGATCGTGACGCCCCTTCGGTAGAACGGCCAGAGGCAGAAGAGGATCATGTTCTGCACCGTGATCGAGAACGGCGTCACCCAGCGGCCGGGGTAGTTGCCATAATGGAAATACACCGGGACCATCGGCACGCCAGCCTGCTGGGCGATGCGCACCGCGCCGGTCTTGAAAGGAAGTTCGGCGTCGCCCAAAGCCTCCACCAGCCCCGTCGGACAGATCGCCACGGTCTCGCCTCGCCTGAGCAGCGCGACCGCGTCGTCGATCGAGACCTGGACGAACCCCCAGCGCAGCGCGTGTTTCTTCAGGAAGGGAAAACTGAACACCAACGGGTGCACCAGCAGCCGCGGAAGCCCGGAGCATCCCGAACAGGAACACGTCCCGGTAACTGACATGATTCCCGCAGAGCAGCACCGGCCCCTCCGGCACGGCGCCCACCACCTTCACCTCACCCACCAGCATCCGTACCAGCGAAACCGCCGGCCGCGGCGCTTCGTGTGAATTCTCGGCTGCAGTCATCGTCAGCAAATCATCGCTGATCGACGAACGAGGGCAACCCATACCCGACACAGATCAGGACTCCATCCCTCCCGACCTTCGCGCCCTCCGGTCATCGGGCCCTCCTGTCTTCCTTAAAACTGGCGGAGAGGGAGGGATTCGAACCCCCGGAGCCTTGCGGCTCGGCTGATTTCAAGTCAGCTGCAATCGACCACTCTGCCACCTCTCCGTAAGAGGGATTCAACGGCGGCTGGGGTCTTTCCTCAAGTCCATTCGGTGCTTTCCCCTTGGGCTTTCTCCGGCTTTCCCAAACGCCTGTGATTCGGCGTGGATGCGCGCATGAGCACGTGCGCCCGCGTCGAGGAGATCGACGGCCCTTACGGCCCCTTCGCCATCGGCGAACGCGCCATCCAACGCCTCTGGGCCTCGGGCGAAGTCCGCGGCCCGATGGCCGCCGCCTCGGGCGCGACGATCGAGATCCTGCATCCCGGCGACTGGAACCGCGGCGCGGGACCCGACTTCCTGGCGGCGGAGATCCTCGTCGACGGACGCCGTCTCCGCGGCGACATCGAGATCCACCTGCGCTGCGCCGACTGGCACGCGCATGGCCACGACCGTGACCCGCACTTCGGGGGCGTCATCCTGCACGCGGTCCTGCTCCCGGGCACGAAGGACGTGACGACGCACTCGGGCCACCGCCCGGAAACGGTGGTGCTCCTGCCCTACCTGCCGCGCGACCTCGAGGATCTCGCCGAAGAAGACGCCCTGCTGGAGCTCCGCGGCCGTTCCCGCGAGGTCGCCCGGCGCGTCCTCGCCGCGGAGCCGAACCTGGTGCTCGGCCTCCGTCGTCGCGCCCTCGAACGCTTCCGCAACAAGACCAAGCACGCCCGCGCCCGGGTGCGGGAGGTCGGCTGGGACGCGGCCTGTCATGAGCTGTTCGTCGAAGCGCTCGGCCTCGGCGGCAACCGCGCCCCGATGTCCGAACTGGCCCGCAGCCATCCCCCGGAGGAGATGCTCGTGCTCGGCCTCGACGCGCTCTACATGGAGAAATGCGGACGCTGGCGTCTGCGCGGCCTCCGCCCCGCCGGCCACCCGCACCGCCGGCTCGCCCAATACCTCGAACTGCACCGGCGACGGCCCGACTGGCGGGCGCGCCTGCGCGACTGGGCCCTCGCCCTGCCCTCCTCGCCGCTCAAGCCCGCCCGCCGCCGGCTCATCGACGAGGTCTTCGCCTGCCTGCTTTCCGACGGACGCGCGGACACGCTCTGCATCAACGCCCTGCTTCCGCTGCTGCAGGACGCCCGGCACTCCATGGACCGGAGCTGGCTCGACTGGCCGCCCGGCCATCACCCCGACGACATCCAGGACGCCCGCGGACTGATCGGTCTCACCGGCCCCGCCCGCAATTGGGAAGTGCAAGGCATCCTCGACGTCCTCCGCCGCTCGATGAGCCCGGCCGAACCCTCCGCGAACGCCTAAGCCATCATCTTCCGCGCCTTCTCCAGCGAGACGGCCAGGCGGTCGACTTCCTCGAGCGTGTTGTAGAACGCGAAGGAGACGCGGGCGGTGCCGCTGAGGCCGTAATGCTTCATCAGCGGCATGCAGCAGTGGTGGCCGGTACGGATGGCGATGCCGTCCGCGTCGAGCAGCGTGCCGACGTCGTGCGGGTGGCCGCCCTCGAGGTTGAAGGAGATGACGGCGACCTTCTCCGAGGCCTCGCCGACGATGGTCAGGCCCTTGATGGCCTTGAGCCGTTCGGTCGCCGCGGCGAGCAGGGCCTGCTCATGCGCGTGCGCGGCTTCTTGGATGGGCATTACATATTCCAAAGCGACGCCGAGGGCGATGGCGCCGGAGATGTCCGGCGTGCCGGCCTCGAAACGCTCAGGGGCCTCGCGGAAAGTGGTGCCGCCGAAGTCGACCTTGCGGATCATGTCGCCACCGAACTGATAGGGCGGCATGTCGTCGAGCAACTCCGGACGGCCCCAGAGCACGCCGATGCCGGTCGGGCCGAAGGTCTTGTGGCCGGAGAAGGCGTAGAAGTCGCAACCGAGCGCGGGGACGTCGACCTTGAAGTGCGCGGCGGCCTGGCATCCGTCGATGAGCACCAAAGCGCCCGCGGCCTTGGCTAGACGAGTCATCTCGACGGCGGGATTGACGGTGCCGAGCGCGTTGGAGACGTGCGCGAAGGCGACGAGCTTGGTGCGGGCGGTAAGCAGGCCCTTGAAGGCCACGAGGTCGACCTCGCCGCGCGGCGTGACGGGCGTGACGACGACCTTGGCGCCGGTGCGTTCGGCGATGACCTGCCAAGGGACGATGTTGGCGTGGTGCTCGAGATGGGTGAGCAGGATCTCGTCGCCGGCCTTGAGGTTGGCCCGGCCCCAGCACTCGGCCACGAGGTTGATGCCCTCGGTGGCGCCGCGCACGAAGACGCAGCCCCGGGTGTCCGTGAGGCCGAGGAACTTGGCGACGGAGCCGCGGGCGGCCTCATAGGCCGTGGTGGCCTCCTCGCTCAGAAGGTGGACGCCGCGGTGGACGTTGGCGTTCTGCTCGGCGTAATAGCGCTCGAGGGCCCGGAGGACGGCCGTGGGCTTCTGCGAGGTGGCGGCGTTGTCGAGGTAGGTCAGCGGCCGGCCGCGCACGGAACGTCCCAGGATCGGGAAGTCCTTGCGGCAGGCGGCGACGTCGAACGCGGGCATAAGGCCGAACGTAGGAGGACCGGGGCGGGGCGCAACCGGGAAGCGAACTTCAGGGCGACGGCGGCAGGCGCACGGCCTTGCGGATATATGCAGGCACGTCGACGTCCTGGCCGTCGATGAACGTCATCGGCGTCCCGCCGAACAGCCCGCGGCGCATCGACTCCTCCGTGGCGAACTCGAAGATCGGCTGCGCGGGATCGTCCCCTTTCGCCCCCTTCTTCGGCTTCGCCGCCGGCTTGGGCGCGGGCAGCGAGGCGCCGAGCACCGAGACCTCGATGCGGTCGCCGAGCGCAGGCTCGAGGCGCGCGCAGAGGATCGTGGAGGTCTCGCCGCCGAAGCGGGTGCGGACCGCGGCGACCGCCTCGAAGGCCTCGGTCGAGGTCATCGCGGGGCCGCCGGCGACGTGCACGAAGAGCGAGGCGACCTTGGCGACGGCGCCGGGCGCGTGCGCCAGCGGGCAGTCCGTCGCGGCGCGCGCGGCCTTCAAGGCCGCGCCTTCGCCCTGGCCCGCGCCGAAGGCGAAGAGCGTCGGCGAACCGGGGGTCGCGAGCAGCGAGCGCAGCGCGGCGGGATCGACGGCGATGAGCGCGCCGGGCGCGAACGCGCTGGCGAGCCCGCGCAGGGCGCCGCCCACCCAGGCGTCGGCCGCGGCGAAGGATTCCGACAGCGGGGCGTCGGGCGTCACCTGCTGCAGGAGGAGGTCGTTGTGCACCACGACGAGGCCGTGGCACTTCTGGCCGAGCTTGGCGGCGGCCTCGTTGGCCTGCCGCATCCGGCGTTCGCCCTCGTGCGAGAACGGCATCGTCGCGAAGGCGAGCACGGTCGCGCCCGCCTCGGCCGCGAGGCCGGCGACCGTCGCGGCGGCGCCGCTGCCCGTGCCGCCGCCGAGGCCCGTCACGAGCACCACGACCGGGACGCCGGCGAAGAGGCGGCGCAGGGCCGGTTCCTCCGCTTCGGCGGAAGCCAGGCCGAGGGCGGCCTCGCCGCCCGTGCCCATCCCGCGCGTCTGCGCGCGGCCGAGCTGCAGGTTGGCGCCGGGACCGCCGGCGGCGAGGGCGCGCGCGTCGGTGTCCAGCAGCGCGACGGCGACCTCGCCGGGGAGCTGGGCCGAGAGCCGGGTGACCATGGCGCAGCCCGCGCCGCCGAGGCCGACGAGGAGGATGGAAGCGGGCGAGGCCATCTTAGAAGCGGAAGAGCGCCTTGAGCTGGGCCAGGAAGCCGCGGGGACGGACCACCGGCGGCGGGGCGTCGGCGAGCGCGGCGGTCATCAGGCCGACGACGCCCGCGTACTCGGGCTTGCGGAGCGACTCGTTCTCGAAGTCCGGCACGCCGACGCGCGCCGAGACGCCCATCACCTGCTGGACCGCCTCCGCCGCGTCGGCCAGATTGGCCGAGCCGCCGGTGAGGATCACGCCCGACGGGATCATGTTCTGGTCCAGGCGCACGGCGTGGCCCGGGAAGATCTGCTCGAGGCGGCGGAGGACGTCCTTGCGGACGAAGTCGATGGTCTCCTGGTAGCGCAGGGAGAGCACCTGCGTGATCGTGCCGCGGTTGAACTGCTGGTCGCCGACGCCCTTGTCGCCGTCCTTCCAGATGGTCTGGTTGACGTCGGTCTCGCGGTGCAGCGCCGAGCCGAACCGCTGCTTGAGGTCCTCGGCCGTCTCGCGGCTGATGCGCAGGGCGACGCTGAGGTCGTTGGTGAGGTGCTCGCCGCCCACGGGGATCGAGCCCGCGCAGAGGATGTGCTCCTTGTAGTAGAGGATCCAGTCCGTGGTGCCGGCGCCCATGTCGACCACGAGCACCCCGCCCTGCTTGTCCGCGTCGCTGGCCGTCGCGCAGGCGGCGGCGTGGGCGGCGAGGATGAAGTCTCGCACCCGGATGCTCAGGCCGTTCACCATGCCCACGCGCATGCGCATGTTGCCCTCCTCCATCGTGACGCGCCAGAAGTTCACCTCGAGGCGCTTGCCCGTCATGCCGACGGGGTTGCCGACCGCGCGGTTGTCCAGCATCGTCGGCTGGCGCATGTAGAGCAGCGTGCTGCGGCCCGCCGGCGGCTCGAGGCGCTTGGCGGAGGCGACGGCGTCCGCGACGTCCTTGGCGGTGACCTTGCCGTCGTGCGCGGGCACGGCGATGAAGCCCTTCACGCGCTCGCCTTCGGCGGCCGGGCCGGACAACGAGAGGTAGACCTGCTCGACCGCGCGGCCGGAACCGCGCTCGATGTCGTTCACGACCTCATGGACGCAGTGGGTGAGTTTCTCCAGGTCGGTGACGGTGCCCTTGACGACGCCTTCGGTGCGGCGCTCGCTGAAGCTGAGCATGCGGGCCTTGCCGTCGATGACCTGGCCGAGGAGGCTGGCGGTCTTGTGGGTGCCGATGTCGATGACGGCGATGAGGGATGGCAGGGGCTTGGGGGTCATCGGAGAGGGAGGGCGGCGGGGGCGGTGACGGGGACGAGACGGGGTTCGGGGACGGGCGAGGCGGCGTTCGTGCGGTTCTGGATCGACATCTTGAGCACGTAGGCCGAGGCGGTCGTGCCGGGGCGGCGCAGGAGTTCGTCGACGTTGATGCGGCCGAGCAGCGTGAGCTCGTTGCGCCAGTTCGCGGTGGAGAAGACGATCTCGGCCAAGGCCGGCCGGTCCATCGGCTGGGAGCCGGGGCGGACGGTGACGCGGAGGTTGGAGCCGGGCGAATCCTCCTGGGCGCCGAAGCAGTCGCGCAGCGAGACGGCCGACCACTGCTTGTAGAGCTGCGGGTAGCTCGTGCGCACGGTCAGCAGGAAGGGCGCGGCGACCTCGATGCCGTCGATGAGCAGGTCGTCGTCCGTCCCGGTCGCGCGGAAGTGCTGGATCTCGGGGAGGTTGCGGACCGCCTGCTCGGGATAGCCGACGCCGGCGAAGGTCCGCCCGTCGGCGGCCACGAGGCGCACCTGCATGGCGGCGCTCTTCTCGGGCACGCTCACGATCTTGGCGACGGCGAGCCGCTCGCGCAGGCTGATCTCCAGCGTGCCGTCGCCGCGCCGGCGCACGTCCGCCGCGACGACCTGGTTGTCGGCCTCGAGCTCCGCCTTGATGGAACGGACGTCGCGGGCGAGGCCTTCCGGTCCCGCGGCGATGACCTTCTTCACGAAGGCCTCGGAGAGGAAGCCGTCCGTCTGGAAGCGCAGCCTGGCGGCGGGCGCCGCGGCCGTCGCTTCGTCCACGGCCCACCAGAGCAGCGCGCCGAGCACGCCCAGGAAGAGCGCGGCGACGACGGTCGGCAGCTTGGAACGGACGACGCGCTTGCGGCCGAGTTCGCCGGCGGGCACGCGCTGCACGTCCTGCGGCACGAGGGCGCGCCAGTCACGGTCGGCCTGCCCGCGGAAGGCGTCGCGACGTCGGCCGAACAAGGAATCGAAGAAGCCCATGGTCAGCGGCGGTCGGGGCGGGCGGCGCGCGCGAGGGCCGGGGCGGCCATGCGGCGCACGAGGGCGGGGAAATCGAGCCCGACGCAGGAAGCGCTCTTGGGCATCAGGCTGGTGGCGGTCATGCCGGGCATCGTGTTGATCTCGAGGAAATAGAAGCGGCCGTCCGGCTCAAGGAAGACATCCGCGCGGGCGAAGTCCCGGCAGCCGCAGGCGGCGAAGAGGCGCGCGGCGGCTTCGCCGACGGCGGCGGTGAGCTCCGCGGGGAGCGGCGCGGGGAAGAGGTACTCCGAGGCGCCCTTGGTGTACTTGGTCCGGTAGTCGTAGACCCCGGTGAGCGGGACGATCTCGACGAGGCCCATGGGGCGGCCGTCCAGCAGGCCGATCGACATCTCGCGCCCGCGGAGGCGGCGTTCGGCCATCCACCGGCCGGAGGCGGGGATCCCGGCCAGGGCCTCGGCCACGGCGGCCTCCCCTTCCAGCAGGTAGAGGCCGACGCTGCTGCCCTGGTCGGAAGGCTTGATCACCACGTGCTCCCCCAGTTCGGCCACGAGCGCCCCGGCGGTCGGCTTGGCGTCCCCGGCGAAGGCGACCTCGGGGATGGCCGGGACGCCGGCGGCGCGCATGGCCGCCTTGGTCGCGACCTTGTCCATGCAGAGCCGGTTGGCGGCCGACGCGCAGCCGGCGAAGGCGATCCCGCGGGCCTCGAGCTCGGCCTGGGCGCGGCCGTCCTCGCCCCAGCCGCCGTGCAACACGGGGAAGACGACGTGCCTCGCCGGGTCGAGCCACTCCGGCAGCGCGTCGGTCGCGAGCTCGACCAGCCGGGCGCCGGGCAGGACCTCGGCCACGGCCCGGCCGGAGCGGAGCGAGACCTCGCGCTCGGAGGACTGGCCGCCGCAGAGGACGACGATCTCGGCGGGGGCGTTCATAGCAGTTCCTTCCATTCGCGGCCCAGCGCGACGATCTCGGGTTGGAGCTCCACGCCCTGGCGGGCCTTCACCTCGGCGCGGACGACGCGCATGAGCGCCAGGAAATCCGCGGCCTGGGCGCCGCCGGCGTTGACGAGGAAGTTGGCGTGGGTCGGCGAGACCGAGACGGGGCCGACGGCGCGGCCCTTGAGCCCGCTGAGGTCGATGAGCCGCCCGGCCTTGTCGCCGTCGGGGTTGCGGAAGACGCACCCGGCGCTCGCCTCGCGCGGCTGGGAGGCCCGGCGACGCGCGGCGAAGTCGTCCATGCGGGCGCGGATGGCGGCGGGGTCTTCGGCCGCGGGCGAACGCAGCACGGCGGAAAGGACGACGGCGCCGTGCAGCTGCGGGCAGTCGCGGTAGAGGGCGTCGAAGCAGTCGCGGCGCGCGGCGCGCACGCGGCCCTGCGGCGCGAGCCATTCGATGGATTCGACGACGTCGAAGATCCAGCCGCCCATCGCGCCGGCGTTCATGCGCAGGGAGCCGCCGACGGTGCCGGGGATGCCTTCGAGGAACTCGAAGCCCGCGCGGCCCGCGCGCGCCGCCACGCCGCACAGTTCCTTGAGGCGGGTGCCGCCGCCCACGCGGAAGCGGCCTTCCCCGAGCTCGGTCACGGCGCCCCAGCGGGCGGCGTCGAGGTGCAGGACGAGCCCGTCGTACCCTTCGTCGGGCACGAGCAGGTTGGAACCGCGGCCCAGGACGAACCAGCGCAGATCGAGCTCGGCCGACGCGCGCAGGAGCGTCACGAGGTCGTCGACGGAAGCAGGTTCGGCATACCAGCGGGCCGCGCCGCCGAGGCCGAGCGTCGTGCGGCGGGCGAGCGGTTCGTTGGCGCGCAGGACGCAGTCCGCGGACAGGCGTCCGGCGACGAGGTCCGGGAGGTCCGCGGTCAGCACGCCTTCGCCGCGGCGGCGCAGGACCTTGGCGTAGGCCTCGGCGTCGCGCTCGATGTCGCCCGCGCCCACGAAGGCGACCACGGTGTCGGCGCCTTCGGCGAGCGCGTCGAGCAGGGCCGGCAGCGCGCGGCGGTCCTCGACGAGGCGGTGCGCGGAACCGGCCACGATCGCGTCCGAGCCGCCGCCTTCGACGGCGGCCTCGCCGGCGGAGTAGACCGGCAGCACGAGGGCCTGGTCGGCCACGGCGAGCGCGTCGCGGAACTCGCGCGCGTACTGGCGCGTGCGGGTGTGGCGATGGGGCTGGAAGACCACGAGCAGCCGGCCGGCGTGCGTCTCGCGCACCCACTGGAGGAGCGCGGCGATCTCGGTCGGGTGATGGGCGTAGTCGGCGAGCACGCGCAGGCCGGTGCGCTCGAAGAGGACGTCCTGCCGCCGGCGGATGCCGCGCCAGCGCGCGAGCGGTTCGGCGACGAGCCCGCCCGTGATCAGGTGCGTGACCGCGAGGGCCAGCGCGGCGTTCGAGCGGTTGAAGGTGCCCGCGACGGGCAGGTTGAACTGCCCCGCGGGGAAACGGCCGCCGAGCGCCACGACGGACGAGGCGTGCCCGCCCTGCACCAGCCGGCAGGAGTAGTCGCCGGCCTCGCCGACGCGGATGACCGGCACCGCGAGGCCCGCGACGAGGCGCTCGAGGCGCGCGTTGCCGACGGGGATCACGACGGCCGAACGCGTGCGTTCGAAGAGCGCCCGGAAGACGGCCTCGAGCGCGGCCTCGTCGCGGTAGTAGTCGGGATGGTCCCAGTCGAGGTTCACCGCCACGGTGACGTCCGGCGAGAACGCGCCGATCGTGCCGTCGCTCTCGTCGACCTCCGCGACCACCCAGGGCGAGGTCGCCGAGGCGCGCGCGGGCGGGAACGTCGGGTCGCGGAAGAGCCCGCCGAGCACGTAGCCGAAGTCGGCGCCGGCGCTGGCGAGCGCGGCGACGAGCAGGCCGCAGGTGGTGGTCTTGCCGTGGCTGCCGCACACGGCGACGAAGCGGCGGGCGGCGACGGCCTCGGCGAGGAGCTCGCCGCGGCGCAGGGTCCGCACGCCGTGGCCGGCGGCGAGCGCGAGCGCGGGATGACCGGGCTTCACCGCGCTGGAGCGGCCGACGACGGTCGGGCGGCGGCCCGCGGCCCAGGGGTCGCGCAGGAGCGGCACTTCGCCGTTGGCGAGCTGCAGCTCCATCGGGCTGCCGGTCGCGTCGTCCCAGCCGGACACTTCCCAGCCGTCGCCTTTCAGGTAGAGCGCGAGCGGGCCGACGCCCATGCCGCACGCCCCGAGCATCCAGGCGGAACCGCTCATGCGGCGGCGCCGCCGGCGAGGGCGACGGTCTCCGTGGCGAGGGCTTCCCAACGGTTGGCCGCGTCGGCCAGCGCGAGCGCGTCGCGCATGGCGGCGAGAGCCGCGTTGTCCTGCAGGCGGGCGAAGACGAGGCCGGCGAGGCGGTCCAGCTCGGCCTCCGGCAGCAGGAGCGCGGCGCCGGCCCGCTCGCTCTCGCGGGCGTTGGCCGTCTGGTGGTCGTCGGCCGCGGACGGCAGCGGGACGAGGACGGCGGGCGTCCGGCAGGTCGCGAGCTCGGCGAGCGTCCCCGCGCCGGCGCGCGCGACGGCGAGATCGGCGGCGGAATAGGCCGCGGCCATCTGGTGGCAGAACGGCAGGAACCTCACCACGGACTCGGGGGTCCGCACCTCGTCCTCGCGGCCGCCGGGACCGGTGAGGCAGAGCACGTGCACGCCGCGCGCGGCGAAGTCGGCGAGATGCGCCTCGACCCAGCGGTTGAGCCGGGCCGCGCCCTGGCTGCCGCCGACGACCAGCACGAGGCGGCCCGCGGGCGGGAGGCCGAGCGCCCGGCGCGCGGCCTCGCGGGCCTCGGGGCGGATCTCGGCGCGCACCGGATAACCGGAATCATGCTGCCGCTCCGCGGGCACGCCCGGCAGGCGCACGCCCGCGGGCAGGTGGACCGAGGTCGCGAACCGCGCGATGAGCCGCACGGCCTTGCCGGGCCGGCGGTTGGCCTCGTGGACGATGACGGGCACGCCGGCCAGCCGGCACGCGAGCGCGGGGCCGAGGCTCATGAAGCCGCCGAAGCAGACGAGCGCCGACGGACGGAACTCCCGCAGCAGCCGCCACGAGGACCAGACGGCGCCGAGGAGCGCGGGGAAGAAGAGCAGGCGGCCGGCCAGGCCCGGGCCGAAGCCGCGGCCCTTGCCCGGCACGAAGCGCAGGCGCGGGTAATGCGCGGTCATGCGCGCGTCGACGGCCTTGCGGCTGACGATCAGCCGGCATTCGTGGCCTTCCTCGGTGAGCCGCTGGGCGAGGGCGATGCCGGGCGCGAGGTGGCCGCCGGTGCCGCCGCAGGCGAGCAGCACGCGGCTCATGCGCGCGCCTCCTTCGGCTCGAAGGCCGGCTGGCCCGAGGCGCGGACGCAGTTGAGGATCAGGCCGACCATGCAGGCCATGATCACGAGGTTGGTGCCGCCGTAGCTGATGAACGGCAGCGAGATGCCCTTGGTCGGCAGCAGGCCGGTCACGACGCCCATGTTGATGAGCGCCTGGAAGACGAGGAACAGCGTCGCGCCGAGGCAGACGTTGAAACGGTAGAGGTCGGCCGAGTGGCGCATCGCGCGGTAGGCGCACCAGAAGATGCCGAGGTACGCCAGCGCCACGAGCGTCGTGGCGACGAGCCCGTACTCCTCGCCGATGACGGAGAAGACGAAGTCGGTGTGGGCCTCCGGCAGGTAGGCGCGGCCCTGCAGGCCGTTCGCCGCGCCCTTCCCCGTCAGGCCGCCGACGCCGAAGGCCACCATGCCTTCGAAGAGCTGGTAGGCCTCGTCGCCGCGCTTCTCCCACGGCTCGAGGAACGAGGTGAAGCGGCGCAGGCGGTTGGGCCAGTTGAGGATGAGGATCGTGAAGCCGCCGAGGCCGAGCAGCGCGGACGGGACCACGTAGGCCCAGCGGACGCCGGAGACGAGCATCATGACCCCGCCGACGGCGCAGCAGAGGAGGATCGTGCCGAGGTCCGGGCCGAGCGCGATGAAACCCGCGATCAGCAGCAGGACGCCGACCGGCTTGACGAAGCCTTCGCGGCAGTCGATCCAGCCGCGGTCCGTGAAGATGAACGGCCTGCGGTCGCGCAGCCGGTAGAGCGGGAACTTGTTCGGCAGCGTATGCCGCTGCATGACCGCGAGGAAGTGCGCGAGCACGATGACCAGGGCGAGCTTGCCGAGGTCGGAGGCCTGCAGGCGGAAGAAGCCGAAATCGATCCAGCGCCACGAGCCGTTGACCGAGACGCCGACGCCGGGCACGCGCGCGAGGAACATCAGCCCGCACGCGACCCAGAGGATGCGGATGCGCCAGGCGCGGGCCAGGTCCAGGTCGAGCCGGTAGAACGCGTAGCCGGCGAGGAACGCGACCGGGACGTAGGCGAGCTGGCGGTAGAAGGCGGCGGTGCGGTTGCTCGCCGAGAGCGAGATGCCCGCGCTGTACTGCACCATCAGGCCGAACAACGCCAAGGTCACCGCGAGCACGAAGATGCCGAGGGCGTACCCACCCAGGGCGCCCGGCTCCTCCTGCCTGACCTTGATGACCATGGCGGACGGCGCGACGGCTTACTTCTTGTCCGGCGCGGCGACCGGGGCGGGCGCGGTGCCGGTGAGCGGGACGAGCTTGAGCGGGGCGAAGGTCGGGGCGGGCGCCGGCGCGGCCTTGGGCGCGGCGGCCTTCGGGGCGGCGGGCGCCGAGGCCGACGGGATCGTCAGGACCTGGCCGGCCTTGAGCATGGCGTTCAGCGGGAGGCCGTTGGCCTTGGCGAGCGCGCCGATCGCGACGTTCTCGCTGCGGGCGACGCTGAAGAGCGTGTCGCCCTTGACGACGGTGCGCTTGCCGCCCGGACCGACGGGACCGTTCGCGGCGAGCTTGGTCGGCGCCGGGGTCGGCAGACGGTCGGAGGGCACGGCGGCCGGAGCCGGCGCGACGGCCGCGGGCGCGGCCGCGGGCGCGACGGGGCGGGCGCCGCCGGAGAAGGCGGCGGTGTCGCCGGGCTGCTCGAAGCCGCTGGTGCTGCGGCAGCCGTTGACGCCGACGAGGACGGCGATGACGCAGAGGTGGACGAGCACGACGGCGGTGACGGTGATGATGGGACGCATGGTGGTGTGGGTGTCGGGACTGGGTGGGTTTGGTGTGAGAAGATCAGGGACGCTGGGCGAGGGCCGTGGCCGCCCGCTCGAAGACGAGGCCGCGTTCCGCGTAGCCGCGGAACTGGTCGAAGCTGGAGAAGCCCGGGCTGAGGAGGATGACGGCGGGGCCGTGCGCGTCCTTGGCGGCGCCGACGACGGCGTCCTGCAGCGAAGGATAGCAGCGGGCGGGCTTGCCGAGCTCGTCGAAGTGGCGCTTCAGCTCCTCGGCGGTCTCGCCGATCAGGCAGGCGGACTCGATCAGCGGGGCGATGCGGCGCACGAAGCGGCCGAGGTCCCCGCCCTTCCACTTGCCGCCGCCGATCCAACGGACGGGCACGCTGAACTGCGCGAGCGCGGCTTCGACCGCGTGGAAGTTGGTGCCCTTGGAGTCGTTCCAGAACTCGACGCCCTTGTTGTCCGCGACCTTGCGCAGGCGGTGCGGCGGGAGGCGGAACAGGCGCGCGGCCTCCTCGAGCTGCCGGAGCGGCAGGCCCCGGGCCTGCCAGTACTTCGCGAGCAGGGCCCAGTTCTCGCGCTGGGGCCAGTTGTCGAAGACCGAGCCGGCCGGCACGGCGTCCGCCACCTCGGCGCGCGTGGCGACGAGGGTCTCGGCGGGGAGTTCGATGCCGAAGGCGCGCGCCGCGGCGACGACGGATTCGCCGACGACGAGGATGCCGCCGGGCATCATGCGTTCGATGAGCCGGTACTTCGCCCGGAAATAGCTCTCGAGCTCGCCGTGGCGGTCGAGGTGGTCCTCGTCGAAGTTGGACCAGAGGACGGCCTCGGGCGTGAAGTGGCGGAGGTCCTCCGCCTGGAAGGAGCTGACCTCGACGACCGCGAGGAAGGAGCCGTTCGAGACGGTGCGGTGCAGCGAGGTGAGCGGCAGGCCGACGTTGCCGCAGGCGATCGCGTCGAGGCCGGCGCGCTTGAACGCGAAGGAGAGGAACTCGGTGATGGTCGTCTTGCCGTTGGTGCCGGTCACGGCCACGGCCGGGCCCGTCCAGAGGAGCGCGCCGAAGTCGAGCTCGGTCAGGCAGTGCAGGCCGGCGCGACGGGCGGCGAGCAGCCACGGGTGCGTCTGCGCGAAGCCGGGGCTGTAGACGAGCAGGTCATGGCGCGCGGCCTCCTCGGGGCCGAACGCGCGGTTCTCGCCGCGTTCGTCGTAGATGACCGAGGCGAAGCCGCCCGCGGCGAGCGAGTCGGCGACGGAACGGCCGCTGACGCCCTCGCCGAAGACGGCGGCGGGCCGGGTCAGCCGGCGGCGGAGGGACTCGGGGAACTCGCTCATCGCAGCTTCAGGGAAAGCAGCCCGAGCAGGCCGCAGAGGAGCGAGAGGATCCAGAAGCGCGCCACGACCTTGGTCGCGGGCCAGCCCTTCTTCTGGAAGTGGTGGTGGATGGGCGTCATCAGGAACAGCCGCTTGCCGCCCGTGCGCTTGAAGTAGGCGACCTGCAGGATGACCGAGACGGCCTCGACGACGAACACGCCGCCGACGATGGCGAGGAGGAACGGCTGGCGCATCAGGCACGCGACCGCGCCGAGCGCGCCGCCGAGCCCGAGCGCGCCCACGTCGCCCATGTAGATCTCCGCCGGCGCCGCGTTGTGCCAGAGGAAGACCAGGCTGCCCCCGAAGAGCGCGGCGCAGAAGACGGCGAGCTCGCCGGCGCCCGCGACGTGGCGGATGCGCAGGTAGGCGGCGAACTCCGCGTGGCCCGCGAGGTAGGCCGCCACGCCGAGGATGGCCGTGGTGATGAGCACGCAGCCGATGGCGAGGCCGTCGAGGCCGTCGGTGAGGTTGACGGCGTTCGAGCACCCGACGCAGACGAGGATGAAGAAGACGCCCGCGACGGCGAGGCACGCGGCGAGCGGCCAGCCCAGCGAGCCGGCGGACCACAGCGGCTCCTTGAGCACGGGCAGCCAGACCTCGGCCAGGCCTTCGCGGTACGCCGGGTCGAGCAGGACGAGGCCGAAGGCGGTCAGCGCCACGAAGCCCTGGCCCGCGAGCTTGAGGCGGGCGGAGATGCCGTCGGAACTGCCGTGCCGGACCTTGAGCCAGTCGTCGTAGAGCCCGACGAGGCCCATGCCGACGAGGCACCAGAGGGAGGCGAAGACGAGGACCCCGGGACGCGCCCAGAGCAGCACGGCGGGGATGGTCGCGGCGGCGATGATCAGCCCGCCCATGGTCGGCACCTTGCCGCCCTCCTTGGCGAGGTCGCCCATCAGGGCCTTGGAACGCTCGGGCTGGCGCAGGCGCGCGAGCACGCCGATCAGGCGGCCGGAGAAGAGCATGCCCAGCAGGAGGGCCGTGACGCCGGCGAGGATCGCGCGGACGGTGATGTAGTCGAAGAGGCGGAAAGGCCCCCAGGCGTGGACGAGTTCGCTGAGACGGTAAAGCATCCTAGTGGAAGGAAAGCGCGGCGCGCAGGCGGGGCGGGAGGCAGCGTTCGAGCGCGAACGAGCGGCTGCCCTTGAGGAAGACATGGCCGCGATGGGCGGCCACGCGGGCGGCGGCCTCCTCGACCGTGGCGGCGAGGAAACCCGCCTCCGGGTGCGCGACTCCCTGCAGGAACGCCGCCGCATCGCCGCCGAAGACGACCACTTGGTCGCCCGCACGGAGAGGAAGCTGCGCGCCGCAGTCGCGGTGGAGTCGCGCGGAGGTGGGGCCGAGCTCGGCCATGCCGCCGAGCACGAAAAGACGGGGTTCCGCCGAAGAGCGGCTGCGCCGGTCGAAGGCCTGCGCGGCGTCGAGCAACGAGGCCGGGCTGGAATTGTAGCAGTCGACGGTGAAGGTGCGCGGGCCGTCGACGTGCACGCTGCCCCGGCCGGGCGGGGGCGCCCAGGCCGCGAGCGCGGCGACGAGGTCGGCCGAGGCGCGGCCGGCGAGCTGCGCGGCGACGACGGCGAGCGCGGCATTGCGCGCGAGGCCGTCGGACAGCGGGCCGAGCGGGAAGACCTCGCCGTCGAGCACGAGCGCGCGGCCGCCGTCGGCGGCGACGCCGAAGGAAGCCCGGACGAGCCGCGCGGGCGCGGGCGCGGGCGGCGGTTCGTCGCCGAAGGCCACCGCGACGGTGCGGGCGGCGTGGGCGGCGAAGTCCGGCCAGGCGAGCAAGGCGGCCGGCACGACGGCCTGGCCGCCGGGCGCGAGGGCGCCGATGAGCGAGGCCTTCTCGCGGGCGATGCCGGCGAGCGAACCGACGCCCTCGAGGTGCACGGGAGCGACGGCCGTGACGATCGCGACGTCGGGGCGCACGACGGCGGCCGAGACGCCGAGCTCGCCCGGCAGGCTCATGCCCGCCTCGATCACGGCGAAGCGGTGGCGGGCCGGGTCGGCGCGAAGCAGCATCAGCGGGACGCCGATGGTGTTGTTGAGGTTGGCCTCGGTCGCGAAGGCTTCGGCGCCGAGCAGGGCGGCGAGCAGCTCCTTCGTCGAGGTCTTGCCGACGCTGCCGGTGACGCCGATCACGACGCCGGGGAACGCCGCGCGGGCGCGGGCCGCGACCCGGCGGAGGGCCTCGAGCGGATCGGCGACCACGAGCTGCGGCAGCGGGTCGGCGACGGGCCGGCCGACCAAGGCGCCGGCGGCGCCGGCGGCGGCCGCGGCGGCGAGGAAGTCATGGCCGTCGCGACGCTCCGTGCGGACGGCGACGAAGACCTCGCCGGCGCGCAGGGCGCGCGTGTCGATGCCGAAGCCGGCGACGGGCGCGGCGGGCGCGGCGGTCCAGCGGCCGTCCGTCCAGGCGGCCAGGTCGGCGGCGGCGTAGGCGGGGCTCATGCGGAGACGCCCCTCCGGAGCTCGAGGATCTCGCGCACGACCTGGCGGTCGTCGAACGGGACCACGGTGTCGGCGAATTCCTGGGTCGTCTCGTGGCCCTTGCCCGCGATCACGACGCAGTCGCCGGCCTTGGCGGCGGCGAGGGCGCAGCCGATGGCGTCGCGGCGGTCGGGGACGAACTCGACGGACGGCAGCGGGCCGAGACCTTCGCGCATGTCGGCGAAGATGCGTTCGAGCGGCTCCTTGCGCGGGTTGTCGGCGGTCGCCCACGCGAGGTGCGCGGTCTCGGCGACGGCCCGGGTCATCGCGGGCCGCTTGCCGCGGTCGCGGTCGCCGCCGCAGCCGAAGACGCAGAGCACGCGGCCGGGCGTGATGTCGCGGAGCATGCGCAGGGCGTTGCGGAGGGCGTCGTCGGTGTGCGCGTAGTCGACGAAGACGGGGTAAGGCTGGCCGGCTTCGACGCGCTCCATGCGGCCGGCGACGCCGGGGAAGGCGGCCAGGGCGGGCGCGAGGGCGAGCGGATCCCGGCCGAGCGCGGCGGCCATCGCGAGGGCGCAGAGGACGTTGGCGACGTTGTAGTCGCCCGGGAGGGTCGACTTGAACCCGGCGGACCGGCCCGCGTGGCGGACCGTGAGGACGGCGCCGCCGGTGTCGAGGGCGAGGTCCGTCGCGCGGAGGTCGGCGTCGGCGGAGAGGCCGAAGGTCAGCACCGCGCCGCGGCGCCGGCAGGCTTCGGCGAGCACGCGGCCCGACGGGTCGTCGACGTTGATCACGCAGACGTCGGGCACGGCGCCGTTGCGGCCGTCGAAGAGCATCGTCTTGACGTCGAGGTAGGCGGCGAGGTCGCCGTGGTAGTCGATATGGTCGCGGGTGAGGTTCGTGAAGGCCGCCACCCGGAAGCGGAAGCCGTGGACGCGCTCCTGGTGGAGGGCGTGCGAGCTCACCTCGAGGCAGGCGCCCGCGCAGCCCGCGTCGGCCATCTGGCGGAAGAACGCGGCGAGGTCGGCCGCGTCGGGCGTCGTCTTATAGGAAGGGATGGAACGCCGGCCGAGGTGGTAGCGGACGGTGCCGACCAGGCCCCACTGCGTGCCGTCGGCCTGGAGCAGGTGGCGCAGCAGCGTGGAGACGGTGGTCTTGCCGTTCGTGCCCGTCACGCCGGCGAGCGCGAGGGCTTCCTCCGGGTGGCCGTAGAAACGGCGGGCCACCTCGGCGAGCACGCGGCGCGGTTCGGCGACCTGCGCGGCGGCGACGGCGGGGAGGCCGGCGACGGGCTCCCCGGAGACGATCGCGGCGGCGCCGCGGGCGATGACGTCGTCGAGGAAGGCGTGCCCGTTGGCCCGCAGCCCGGGCAGCGCGAAGAAGAGCGCGCCCGGGATCACGCGGCGGCTGTCCGTCACGATCGTGGTCACGCGCACGGAACCGTCGCCCGTCCGGCCGAGCACGGGCAGTCCCTGGAGCAGCGCGTTGAACGTCGGGCGTTCCGTCGAGGCGGGCATCATCGCGGGCGGAGGCGTCATCGCCCGAGGTCGGCCACGGGGCCGCGCGGGAGGGTGGAGACGGGCGGGAGGTCGAGCCAGCGGATGCATTTCTCGGCGACCTCGCGGAAGACCGGGGCGGAGACCTTGCCGCCGTAGCCGACGCCCTCGCCCTGCGGTTCGTCGATGATGACGGTGATGGCCAGCTTCGGGTCGCCGACGGGGAAGAAGCCGGCGAACGACGCGACGTGGTGGGCGGAGGAATAGCGGCCGTTGACGATCTTCTGGGTCGTGCCCGTCTTGCCGGCGACCTCGTAGCCCGGGATGTCGGCGATCGGGGCGGTGCCGCCCTTGCCGCAGACGGCGCGCAGGAGCGTGGCGAGCTGGGCGGCGGTCGCGGGGGTGATCGCGCGGCCGCGCGAACGCGGGGCGTAGTCGAGCACGGTGGCCTTGGTCTTCGGATCCTCGACGCGGAGCACCAGCTGCGGCTGCATCAGCAGCCCGTCGGCGGCGACGACCGACATGGCCATGTGCATCTGCATCGCGGTCACGCTGACCGAGTGGCCCATCGGGACGCGGGAGATGGTGAGCCCGTCCCAGCGCTTGGGCGGGATGAGCAGGCCGGGCACCTCGGCGCCGGTGATCAGCCCCGTCGGGGCGCCGAAGCCGAACGACTTGATCAGGGCGAAGAAGCGGTCCTCGCCGAAGCGTTCGGCGTACTGCATGCCGACCTGGACGGTGCCGCGGTTGGAGGATTCGCGGACGATCTGGCGGATGTCGGCGGCGCCGAGGGCGTGCGAATCGGCCGGGAGCGAGACCATGCGGCCCCGGTAGGGCACGCTCGTCGCGCCGCAGTCGTAGACGGAGTTCGGCGTGATGAGCCGCTCCTCGAGCGCGCCGGCGACGGCGACGATCTTGAAGACCGAGCCCGGCTCGTAGACGTCGGAGACCGCGCGGTTGCGCTGGCTGTCCATCGGCGCGGCCTTCGGGTCGAAGAAGCGGTTGAGGTCGAAGGTCGGCCAGTTCGCGAGCCCGAGGATGCGGCCGGTGCGCGGCTCGCTGACGATGATGACGCCGCCCTTGGGGTTGTAGCGGGCCGCGGCGGCGGCGAGCGCGTCCTCGCAGGTCTTCTGCACGAGGCTGTTGATCGTGAGCACCACGGTGCTGCCGTCGACCGCGGCGACCTCGCGTAGCCGGATGCTCGTGAGCTCGCGGTGGCGGCCGTCGCGCTCGGACTCGATCCAGCCCTTCTGGCCCTCGAGGAGCGGGTTCATCACGCTCTCGATGCCGGCGGCCGGGACGCCCTCCTTGTTGACGTAGCCGAGGACGTGCGCGGCGAGCTGGCCCTTGGGGTAGCTGCGGCGGTACTTCAGCTCGGCGCGGAGCGCCTTGATGCCGAGGGCCTTGACGCGCTTCACGACGTCCTCGCCGGCCTCGCGCGCGAGCACCGTCCAGCGGATGCGGTGCTCCTCGCCGGCGGCGTCGGTGCGGACGAGGGTGTCGAAAGCGAGACGGACCTTGAGGGCGGGCAGCCCGAGCGCGGCCGCGACCTCGCCGGCGCGCTCGCGGTCGGCCTTGGTGAGCACGTCGGGGTCCACGCCGATGTCCCAGACGTCCTCGGACAGGGCGAGCACGTTGTCCTGCGCGTCGCGGATGTCACCGCGCCGGCACGGCTTCTCCTGGAGCACGCGACGGGCCTGCAAGGCCTCCGCGCGCAGACGAGGGGCGTCGACCCAATGCAACCAGACCAGCCGTACGACCACGACCAGGAAGCAGGAGGGGACGACCCATGCCAGCAAACGGTAACGCGTTCGCCTGGCGTGGGGCAGGCTCATCGCGCGCCGGGTCCTCCCTGCCCTCCCGAACCGAGGAAGGCGATTTCGCGGGCCGTCATCCGGGGACTCGCGGAGAAAAGGGCGGCCGGGGACGCGGCCGAAGGTGAGACGCGGATCCAGACCACCTGCTCGGGGACCGGCGGCTTGAGGGCGTCGCCGACGCGCTGCTGCAGGTAGAGGATGTCGACGGCCTGCTGGACGTGCCGGCGGGCGACGTCGTACTCCTTCTTGGAGAGGGAGGTGTCGCGTTCGAGGCGCTGGATGCGGCTGCCGATGGTGTCGGCCTCGACGCGCAGGCGCATGATGTTGATCGTGCCGACCGCGAAGGCCGCCACGGTGGCCAGGAGGCAGGCCCAGGTGAGGAGACGCGGGCTCATGCGGCGAGGCGGCGCACGGCGCGGAGGCGCGCCGAACGGCTGCGGGGGTTGCGGAGCTGTTCGGCCTCGGAAGGCTGGACGGCCTTGCGGGTGAGGAGGTCGGCCTGCTTGACGCGGTCGTCCTGGTTGCGGGCGTCGTCGCGGTCGACGGGGCGGCCGGCGACCTCGTTCATGTAACGCTTCACCAGCCGGTCCTCGAGGGAGTGGAAGGAGATGACGGCGAGCACGCCGCCGGCGTTGAGCTTGCCGAAGGCGAGCGGCAGGGCGTCGGCGAGCGCGCCGAGCTCGTCGTTGACCGCGATGCGGACGCCCTGGAAGGTGCGCGTCGCCGGGTGCGGGCCGCGGGGACCGGGCGCGGGCGGGGCCGCCTCGGCGACGAGTTCGGCGAAGCTGGCGGTGCGGGCGAGGCGGCCGGTGCCGCGGGCGGCGACGATCGCGTTGACGACGCGGAACCAGCGGGGCTCCTCGCCGTAGTCGCGGACCGCGCGCTCGAGCTCGGCGCGTTCGCCGCGCTCGAGGAACTCGGCGGCGCTGCGCCCCACGCGCGTGTCCATGCGCATGTCGTTGGGGGCGTCGTGGCGGAAGGAGAAACCGCGTTCCGGGACATCCAATTGGTACGAGGACACCCCAATGTCCATCAGGACACCATCGAATCGCCCCGGAACGCGGTCAAGGTGGCGGAAATTCTCGGAATGGAAGCGCAGCCGGCCCGGATGGGCGGCGAGCAGCGCGGCCGCCCGGCCGGCGGCGGCGGGGTCGCGGTCCATCGCGTCGACCGAGCAGCCGGGCGCCCGCGCGAGGATCGCCGCGGCGTGGCCGCCGCCGCCGAAGGTGCAGTCCAGGTAGGCGCGCCCGTCCTGCGGGGCGAGGAGCGTCAGGCACTCCTCGAGCAGGACTGGGACGTGGCTGGTCATGCGGCGGTCTGTGAATAAGGTGTGAGCAGCGTAAGTAACTTCCGGATACGCATCACAGGCCGAGCTCGCGCAGGGCGCGGAGGATCTCCTTGGCGGACTCGGAATCGCGGTCGGCCTTGGGCGGCGTCGGCGAGACGAGGTGGAAGGTGGTGAAGGCGCCGCGGAAGATCACCTCGCGCTCGAGGCGGGCCTCCTTGGCGATGTGCTCGTTGAGCGTGATGCGGCCGGCCTTGTCGCACGTGACCTGGATGCTGTTCGCGCCGAGCAGGCTGAGCGCGTCCATCTTCACCGGGTCGCTCACGGTCACCTGCAGCGCGGCGTCGCGGATGCGCGCGGCCATCGACGGCGGGAACACCACGATCGCGGCGAGCGCGGGATGATACATCGCGAGGAAGGTCGCTTCCGCGTCGAAACGCCAGGCCGCCGGGATGGTGACACGGTTCTTCTCATCCAACTTTCCGTTGTGGATGCCGGTGAAGAGACCGTGGTTGGCGCCAATAGACATTGCGAATGGGGGAGTACCCCCAGTTCACCCACACTCCCCCACGCTGCCCCACTGGTCAAGAATTTAGCCCCCGATCCCGCCATTTTCTTGTTCACAGCGCGGCCAGGCCGTCTTTTACGAATGATATCATTCGTAAAATTACGCAAGTATCAGGTTATGAGGTGTTTAAGCCTCAGAACGGCTCGGCGCGGCCATTTTCGCCTCCCCCACCCCGCCCGGAGCCCGACCGGACGATCCGCCTCGCGGCGCCGGCCGCCGCGCTTTGTAATGAGAATAACCTTACGCCGGGCGGCGGCCCGCGGCCGCGGAGCGAGGGCGAAACTGTTTGCCAACCGCCGCCGGCTGTGCTTTGTCTCGGGGCACTCAACCACGTCCCTTGCCCATGAAAACCGCCCTCTCCCTCCTCGCCGCCCTCCTCCTCGCCGGATGCGCCACCCAGATCGGCGTGGACAACTCGCAGAACCGCGAGGCTTCCTATTCCAACGTCACGGGCGTGCTGACCACCCGTTACACCTCCGACACCGAGGCCGTCTTCAACGCCGTCAAGCGCACCATCGACGCCATGCCCGGCACCCTGCGCACCGGCGAGACCGACGACCGCGGCCCGAACAAGGAGCTGAACAGCGTCATCGTCTACGCCCGCACCATCGGCGACCTGGAGATCAAGATCACCATCGAGAAGGCCGAAGACCCCGAGACCAAGGCCGTCTTCACCCAGGTGAAGATCAAGTACGGCGCCTTCGGCAACCTGCCGGAGAGCCAGCAGCTCGTCTCCAAGATCACCTCCAACCTGCGCTGAGCGCCGGGGCGGAACCGCCAAACGGACGCCGCCCAGCCACCCGGCTCGGCGGCGTTCATTTTTTATCCCCTTCCACACATGGGCAACATCCACGGACATAGCTTCCGCATCACCACCTTCGGCGAGAGCCACGGACCCGCCCTCGGCGTGGTCATCGACGGCTGCCCGCCCCGCGTGCCCTTCGACGCCGCGTTCCTGCGCAGCGAGCTCGCCCGCCGGCGCCCCGGCCAGAGCGCCCTCACCACGCAGCGCCAGGAAGCCGACGCCCCCGAGGTGCTCTCCGGCGTCTCGCCCGACGGCCTCACCCTCGGCTCGCCCATCGCGATCGTCATCCGCAACGGCGACCAGCGCCCGCAGGCCTACGCCGAGATGAAGGCCGCCTACCGTCCTTCGCACGCCGACTTCACCTACGACGCGAAGTACGGCATCCGCGCCGTCGAAGGCGGCGGCCGCTCCTCCGCCCGCGAGACCGCCGCGCGCGTCGCCGCCGGCGCCGTCGCCAAGACGGTGCTCAGCCACGCCTGCGGCGCCCGCGTCATCGCCTGGGTCGAGAGCGTCGGCGACGTCCGCATGCCCGCGGCCGCCAAGGTCCCCACGCTCAGGCAGGTCGAGGCCACGCCCACGCGCTGCCCCCACCCCGCCACCGCCGCGAAGATCGACGCGCTCATCCGCGCCGCGCGCGCCGACGGCGATTCCGTCGGCGGCGTGATCTGCTGCGTCATCGAGAACCTGCCCGCCGGGCTAGGCTCGCCGGTCTTCGACCGCTTCGAGGCCGACCTCGCCAAGGCCATGCTCTCCCTGCCCGCCACCAAGGGCTTCGAGATCGGCAGCGGCTTCGCCGGCACCGTCCTGCGCGGCAGCGCGCACAACGACGTGTTCGTCCGCAAGGGCGGCCGCATCCGCACCGCGACCAACCGCTCCGGCGGCACGCAGGGCGGGATCACCAACGGCGAGGACGTCGTCTTCCGCGTCGCCTTCAAGCCCACCGCGACCGTGCTCCGTCCGCAGAAGACGGTCGGTCCCGACGGCCGCGCCACCGAGCTCAGCGCGAAGGGCCGCCACGACCCGTGCGTGCTGCCCCGCGCCGTGCCCATCGTCGAGGCCATGGCGGCCCTGGTCGCCGTCGACCACTGGATCCGCGACCGCGGCCAGAACGCCCCCTTCGGCCGCTGCGGACGCAAGGCATGACGCCGCTGGTCATCATCCTCGGGCCCGTCGGCGCCGGCCGCGCCGCCGTGACGGCCGAACTCGTCGCCCACGCCTGGCCCGAAGGCCGCAAGGTGCGCGTCCTCCGCGAGGTCCGCGAAGGCGGCGTCGCCCCCGACGCGTGGGAATTCAAGGACGGCCGCGCGATCGTGCCCGCCCCCGGCGACGAGGACGCCGCCATCCTCGTGACGCACGGCGCGCTCCACGTCGTCGACCAGATGGAGGCCCTCCACCGCGCCGTCCGCCCGATGCAGCCCGACGCGGTCTGGCGCGTGGCCCGCATCCTCACGGTCGTCGACTGCCCGCTCGCGATGCGGCACCCGGTCGTCGAGGAATGGTACCGGCCCTGCGTGCACTTCTCCGACGCGGTCATCATCAACCGCCGCTGGGAAGTCCCCGGCCAGTGGGTGAGCAAGTTCCTCGAGCCGTACGAGAAGGAGTTCTATCCCTGCCTCTTCTTCAACCTGACGAAGGCCGGCGCGATCGGCAACCCCCCCGCGGTCATCGACGGCGAGCCGCTGCGCCTGTCGCACATCTTCGACGACATCGACGCGGTGGACGAGATGGAGTTCGACGAGGACAACCTCCCCGACGAACCGTTCGACCTGGTGCGCCAGGTCGACAAGTACTTCGAGCGCGACGAACTCGGCCGGCGTCGCATCGTCGTGCCGGAGATCGCCGAGGCGCTCCGCCAGGAAGGGCGCGCCTGACCGGCCGCCGCGGCGGGCTTACCGCTGCGGGCCGGGCGCCTCGCCGTCCGCGGCCTTGCGGCGCTTGGGCGCACCGTCCTTGGGCTCGCCGCCTTTCGCGCGTTCCTTCGAGAGCTCGGGACCGTACTTCTCGCCGAGGCGGCGGATGAACTCGAGCCGCTGCTCGGGCGTGAGCGCGTGGAGGCGCGCGCGCTCGGCCTTGGCTTCGTCCGGGGTGAGCCGCTTGAAGTGGTGCTCGAGGAGGCGCGAACCGAAGCCGCCGCGCTCGCGGAGCTCCTTCATGATCTTATGGCGCTCCTCGGGCGTGGCCGACTCGTAGCGGACCAGGCCCGCCGCGAACTCGCGGCGCGACTCCGGCGACATGCGCTCGATCTTCTCGATCGCCGAACGCATGCGCTGCAGGCGCTCCGGCGGCAGCTCGAGGATCCTGCGGATGGTCTGGATCTCCTCGACGGTCGGTTCGCCTTCGGGCGGACGCGACGCGGGCTGCTGGGCGCGACCGGCGACGGCGGCGAGGAGGAGCAGGAGGCTGAGCAGGGCGCGGACCATGGTCAGGAGCCCGGGGCGACGAAGGTCTCCACGAGGGCCGGACGCTCCGCCACGGGGGCGAGGAGCGAAAGGTCGTCGGCGGCGCCGAAGAGGTCGGCGAGCTGGGCCGACTCGTCGCGGGCGACGAGGGCGAAGGTCTGGCGGTTCAACGCCTCCTCGGAGGCGGCGGGCAGGGTGAACAGGGCCACGAAGACGGCGGCCGCGGCGGCGAGGGCGGAGCTCCAGCGGACGACGGCGCGCCGGCGACGGTCGGCGCGCACGGCGCCGACGACGCGTTCCGCGAACCCGGCGACGGCCACGGCCCGGCCGCGCCGGAGCGCGGCGGCGAGCTCCTGGTCGAACGGCGTCTGTTCGGGCTTATCCATGGCTGGGTACGCCCTTGTAACACCGGGCGGGGCGGGAAGTTGCGGGGTTCATGCTTGGTCGTGGAAATCCTTGAGGAGCTCGCGCAGGCGGGCCCGGGCGCGGTGGATCCAGGTCTTCACCGAGGAGACGGGGGCGTCCATGATCTCGGCGATCTCCTCGTAGGGGAGCTCCTGCTGCACCACGAGCAGGATGGCGGTGCGCTGCTCGGGCGCCAGCTGCAGGATGGCGCGCTGGAAGGCTTCGTCGAGTTCGGCGACCCGCCGGGCCGAGCCCTGGGAGACGTCGCCGGGCTCGGGGGCGAACTCGAGGGCGGTGGTGGGCTTGCGCCCGCGCCGCCGCCATTCGTTGAGCACCAGGTTGCGCGCGATGTGGATCAGGTAGGTGCTGAGCTTGGCCTCGGGCCGCCAGCGGGCGGCCGCGCGGTGCAGGCGGATGAAGACCTCCATGGCGAGCTCCTCGGCCGTCGCCTGCGAGCCGACCTCGCCCCGGAGATAACCGACCAGCCGGGCATGGTGTCGATGGACGAGCAGGCGCAGGGCGTCGTCATCGCCGCCGGCGACGAGGCCCATCAGGCGCTTGTCGTCCTCGTCGTCGGGGAGCATCGGCTCTTCCTGGGACATCGGGATGGAACTCCGGAAAGGAGCGGGAGTTACGCGTCCCGGGGACGCAGGGCGAAGGTGCGGAGCGTCCGCAGCAGGAACTGCTCGAAGGCGGCCAGCACCTGGTAGTTCAGCTCCATGCGCCGGCGGGCGTCCTCCAGATGACCCACCGCCTCGGCGACCTGGCCGGCGCAGCCGGGATGGGCCCGGCCGACGAGCCGGAGCTTCTCCTCGACCGAGACGAGCATGCGGGCGCGCACGCCGCGGCGGACGGACTCCTCGTAGGCGACTTCGGCGTCCTCCTCGTCCTCGTCGGTGGGCGGGGGCGGCGGGGCGGCCTCGAGGGCCTCCTCGACGAAGAGCTCGAGCAGCGCCTCGAACCGGGCGCACAGGGCGTAGAGCGGGATGAAGACCTCGGAGACGCGCGCCTGCGGGGAGGCCGGGCCTTTCGCCATGCGCGTGAGCAGTCGCTCCATCTCGCGCAGCCAGTCCTGCCAGGAGGGGTCGGCGATCGCCGGCGCCTCGCCCCCCACGTGGAAGCGGAGGCAGCGGCTGAGGATCGTCGGGAGCACGCGGTAGTAATGCGTCGTCTGCAGGATGATGAGCGTGCCGGGCGGCGGCTCCTCCAGCGTCTTGAGGAACGCGTTGGCGGATTCGGACAGGAAGCGGTCGGGTTCGTTGACGATGACGACGCGGCGGGGCGTGAGCGAGGAGAGGCGCAGCGCGGCGACGACCTCGAGGACGTTCTCGATGACGATGCGGCGCGACTTCTTCGCCGGGCGCAGCACGCGGCAGTCGGGGTGCGCCAGCGGGTCGGCCTCGCCGAGGTGCAGCGCGGCGAGCTGCTCGGCCGCGCGGGCGAGCACGGCGCCGTCGTTGCCGGTCAGGAGCACCGCGTGCGGCATGCGGCCCTCGGCGCGGGCGCGCGCGAGCACCTTGAGCACCGGCAGGTCGGCGACGTCAGCGGAAGCGGCGGACGACTTCATGCCAGATCTCCTCCTCGATGGCCTCGGGCGGACGCGCGGCGTCCACGACGAAGAAACGCCCGGCCTCCTCGCGGGCGAGCGTGTGGTAGAGTTCGCGGACGCGGCGATGGAAGGCGTCGCCGAGCAGTTCGAAACGGTCCGCCTGGCCTTGGTCCCGCTCGGCGGCGCGGCCGAGGCCGCGTCCGGGATCGAGGTCGAGCAGGATGGTCAGGTCCGGCCGCACGGGGCCGCAGGCGAGCCGGTTCGCGGCTTCGATCAGGGAGCGGTCCAGGCCGCGGCCGCCCGCCTGGTAGGCGACGGTCGAATCGATGAACCGGTCGCAGACGACGACCTGCCCGGCGGCGAGGGCGGGCGCGATGACGTCCGCCACGAGCTGCGCGCGGCAGGAGGCGAAGAGCAGGGCTTCGGCCGCCGGCGCCAGCGCGGTGTCCGGCTGCTTCAGGACGTCGCGCATGCGCTCGCCGAAGGGCGTGCCCCCGGGCTCCCGGAGGCCGAGCACGGTCGCCCCGTCCGCGCGGAGACGCGCCGCGAGCCGGGCGAGCTGCGTGGACTTGCCCGCGCCCTCCCCGCCTTCGAACGTGATGAATCTGCCCGCGATCGGCATCCGCCTCAAGATGCCCTCCGCGCCCTCCAAAGCGAGCGAGGAATGGCGAGGAAAGAAAGGCCCGGCGGATGCCGGGCCTCGGTGCGGAAGCCGACGGCCGACGCTCAGCCGCCGGTGCCGGAGGGATCGAGCTGCTTCTGCTCGACGGAGCGGTTCACGTTGTCGGTGATCTTCTTCAGGTTCTCGTCCATGGTAGTACCGCCGCCGCCGTTGCTAGAGGAAAGCGGGGCGCCCGGGGCGCCGGCCTTGCTCTCGGCGACCTTGACGTCGGTGACCTGGCTGTCGGTGATGACCTGACCGAAGGCCTTCGCGGGCTCGGTGGCGCCGTTCGGGAAGATCGCGGCGAGGGTGGGCGCGGTCTGCGCCATCGCGTTGATGGTCGAGGAGACCTCGGCCGGCAGCGTGGAGGCGGCGACGAGGGTGGCGGAGATCTCCGCGAGTTCTTCGGCCGGGATCGGGAAGAGCAGGACCTTGACGGGCGCGACGGCGGCGGCGACGACCGCGGGCGCCGGGACCGGGGCCGGGGCGCCGGCCGGAGCCCCGACAGCGCGCGCGAGGTTGCTGATCAGCGCGGCGGAAGGCACGGAGCTGGCGGTCTGCATGCCGGGGTCGACGGTCACGGGGCCGGCGTTGGAGCTGTAGACGACGGTCTCGACGGAACCGCGGACGCAGGAGACGACGACCTTGCCGACGCCGTCGGGGCCGACGCGGTATTCGACCGCGAAGACGGTGCCGCGGATACGGACGAGGCCGGCGGGGGTCTTGACGGTGAAGGTGGAGAGCGCGTTGAGCTTGCGGACCTCGCCGATGATCTTGCCGCGCGGCACTTCGACCTCGGTCACGGAGGGGCTCGGGTCCTTCTCGATCTGGCGGTAAGGATCGGTGATGCCGGCGGAAGGCACCTGGCGGAAAGTACGCAGTTCGAGCAGCGTGCTCGGGGTCAGCACCAGCGAGGCTCCGTTGGAGAACACGAGTTCGGCCGTCGAGTCGACGCCGGTCTCGACGCGCGCGCCTTCCTGGAAGACGGCGCCGGTGGTGAGCGGCTTGCGCTGCGACTTGGCGTCGATGATCGTCACGTTGCCCGAGATCTTGCCGACCTGGACCTTGCCGGTCTGCAAGGCGGCCGAAGACAGGATCGGCAGGAACGCAAGGGAGACCATTCCTAGGTGCTTGAGAAAGGAAATCATGAGGAGACTGCGGGGAAACCTCAGCCTAGGCTCGGCCCGGGGGGAGGCAACCCCTTTAAAAGGAAAAGACCCCCGGCGACGGGGGTCTTTATTCACGGTCCGGACGACCCGGCTCAGGCCGTGACGTACTTCTCGAGACGGCGCTGGACGGCGATAGCCGAGAGCTGGGCGTACTTCGGAAGGCCTTGATCGTAAGGGAGTTGCATCTCGCCTTGGATGAGCGGGAGGGCGTAGCGCACGAAGTCGGGGTGGACCGACATCTTGTCTTCGCCGATCCACTTCTCCGGGAAAGCCTTCACGCCGTTGGCGATCTGGTCGAGCGGGGCGAGCAGGGTCTGGACCGCGTAGGTCTCCTTCTCGGAGCGGGTCAGGATCACCATCTTGCCGGACTCGCCTTCGAGGGCGGCCTTCACCGCGGCGGCGCCGCAGAGCTCGGCTTCGTCGACGTCGGTCTTCGAGGCGTTATGGGAAGCGGCGCGCTGGGTGATGCCGAGCTTGGAGGAGCGGGCCTTGACGCCGTCGAAGCGGGACTCGACGAGCGTGCGCAGGTATTCGCCGGCGCCGCCGAGGACGGCGTGGCCGAAGGCGTCGGTGCTGGAGGTGTCGGCGCCGAGGTAGTTGCCGGTGGCGTCCTGGACGCCTTCGGAGACGACGACGAAGCAGTGGCCGTTGCTCTTGAGGACTTCCTCGACGCGGCGGATGAAGGCGTCGGCGTTGAAGGCGACTTCCGGCAGGAGCACGATGTGCGGGGCGGCGCAGGAGTAGTGGGTGTTCTTGACGGCCTTGTCGTCGTTCTTGTCGCGGCGCTGGGCCAGGACGGACGAAGCGGCGAGCCAGCCGGCGTTGCGGCCCATGACCTCGAGGATGGAGACGAAGTCGTTCTGGCCCATGGCGGCGTTGTCGAGGGCGGTCTCGCGGATGGTCACGCCGATGTGCTTGGCGACGGAGCCGTAGCCGGGGCAGTGGTCGGTGAGCGGCAGGTCGTTGTCGATCGTCTTGGGCACGCCGACGACGCGGAGCTCGTAGCCGCGCTCCTTGGCGAGGGCGTCGATCTTGGCGGCGGTGTCCTGGGAGTCGTTGCCGCCGATGTAGTGGAAGTAACGGATGTTGTGGGCTTCGAAGACCTGCAGGATGCGGTCGAAGTCCTCGGCCTTCTTCACCTTGTAGCGGCAGGTGCCGAGGGCGGCGCCGGGGGTGTGGCGGAGGGCGCGGAGGGTCTGCTGGGATTCGGCCGCGAGGTCGACGAGCTGCTCATGGAGCACGCCCTGGATGCCGTTGAGGCCGCCGTAGATCTCGACGATCTCGTCCTCGTGCTTGAGGGCTTCGGAGATCACCCCGGCGAGGCTGGCGTTGATGACCGGGGTCGGACCGCCGCTCTGCGCGACGAGAAGATTGCCAATGAGGGGAGAAGACATGGGAGTGAACGAGTTGAAAAGTCGGTTGTGGGAAGCCCTCCCCCCCTTGGCAACACGGAAAACCCTCCCCGCCCCGCGCCCCCCGCGTTAGGCCTACAAAATGCGTCCGGCTTTGACCTGGGCCGACTCCGGCACCCGCTGGGACCACTCGGCGGCCTGACGGACGAACACGTCGACCTGCGCCCCGGCGGAACCGGTCAGTTCCCCGGCCTTGGTGACGGCGTCGAGCAGGACGGACTTGGACAGACGGAGGCGCGCGTCGGCGGCGAGGCGGTCGACGAGGTCGTTGCGGTCGACCTTGCCGGTGCGCAGCTCCTTGGCCACGGCGACGGCGTGCTCCTTGATGGCCTCGTGGGCCTCTTCGCGGCCGGCGCCGGCCTTGACGGCTTCCATGAGGAAGGTGGTCGTGAGCAGGAACGGGAGGTAGTGGCGCGACTCGCGGTCGACGACGGGGCGGTTGACCTCCATCTGGCCGAGCACGGTGAGGAAGGCCTCGAAGAGGCCGTCGAGGGCGAGGAAGGCGTCGGGCAGGAGCACGCGGCGCACGACCGAGCACGAGACGTCGCCTTCGTTCCACTGCTCGCCGGAGAGCGAGGCGGCCATCGCGAGGTGGCCGCGCAGGATCACGTGGAAGCCGTTGATGCGCTCGCAGGTGCGCGCGTTCATCTTGTGCGGCATGGCGGACGAGCCGACCTGGCCGGGGAGGAAGCCTTCGCTGGCGAGCTCGTGGCCGGCCATCAGGCGGAGGGTCTTGGCGAACGACGACGGGCCGGAGGCGGCGGAGACCAACGCGGCGACGACCTCCAGGTCCATCGAGCGCGGGTAGACCTGGCCGACGGCGCCGAGGGCGTGCGGGATGCCGAGGTGCGCGAGCACGCGGTCCTCGAGCCGGGCGACCTTGGCGATGTCGCCGGAGAAGAGCGTGAGCTGGTCGAGCTGCGTGCCGACGGCGCCCTTGAGGCCGCGGGCCGCGAAGGCGGCGAACGCGGCGTCGACCTGCGCGACCCCGCGGAGGCACTCCTCGCCGAACATGGCCCAGCGCTTGCCGACGGTGGTGGGCTGCGCGGCGACGTTGTGCGTGCGCGCGGCGATCAGGACGTCGCGGTCCGCCTGCGCGCGGCGGGCGAGCGCGGCGAGCGCGGCGACGCCCTTGGCGCGGACGAGCTGGAGCGAGCGGAAGACCTGCAGCTGCTCGACGGATTCGGTGAGGTCGCGGCTGGTCAGGCCCTTGTGCACGTGCTGGTGGCCGGCGAGGGCGCAGAACTCGTCGATGCGCGCCTTGACGTCGTGGCGGGTCTCCTCCTCGCGGCGGCGGATGGAATCGAAGTCGACCCGGTCCTTGACCCGCTCGTAGGCGGCGAGCGCTTCGGCGGGGATGTCGAGGCCGAGGTCGCGCTGGGCCTTCATGACGGCGATCCAGTACTCGCGCTCGAGGACCACGCGGCCGCGGGTGGACCAGACGGCCTTCATCGCCGGGGAGGCGTAGCGGTCGGCGAGGACGTTGGGGACGTTGTCGGATTCCATCGGGATGAAAGGGCGGTTATATCAGCCGGGACGCTTCACGGCAAGCGCTCGCAGGAACATGGCGCGGACGGAGGACTCGTCCTCGCCCCGGTTGGAGGCGTCGAAGCAGTCGGCGCACGCGAGCTGGAGGTCGACCAGCTCGGCCAGGGTGTAGCGGGCGGCCGCCGGGGCGACCTTGTTGCTGACGTACCAGGCGTTCTGGGAGAAGAGGTTGGCGGAGGACTTGGCGGCGGAGCCGAAGGTCGGGCCGTGGCGCCCGCTGGCGGCCTCGAACTGGCCCTTGGGCAGGCCGGCCTCGCTCACGCGGAAGTCGCCGGAGTCGACGAGGCAGCGGATCTGGATGAGCAGGCGCAGGCGGTTCTGGAGGGCGCTGAGGAGCGGGCGGCTCGAGGACTCGTTGAAGAAATAGCGGTCGAGCGAGGCGAGGCCCCACGCCAGGTCGCGGGCGGCGAGCGCCTCGATGGGCTCGAAGAAGTCGCCCTCGCCGAAGGTCGGGACGAGCAGATGCACGTCGGACTCCTTGATGGTGCCGCCCGGGCCGACGTACGTGGCGAGCTTCTCGCATTCGCCGAGGACGAGGCGCGTGGACTGGCCGACGCGACCGACGATCACTTCCGGCACGCCGCGGTCATGCTTCACGCCGAGCGCCTTCAGTCGCTCGACCGCGAGGGCGACCTGGTTGTCGGCCTGGGCGTCGCCCTTGTCGAAGGGGCTCTTGGACGCCGCGGCGTGCACGATGAAGTCGTGCGCGGCGGACTTGAGCGCGCTGAGGTCCTTGCGCCGGCCGTCGTAGGGCGTGGCGGAGATGACGATCGAGACGGAGGGATCCGCCGCGGTCGCGACCGCGAGGATGTTGGCGAGGTTCTTCTTCACCTCCTCGGACTTGGCCTGGACGGTGTCGGCGACGAGGTTGAGGTTGCGCAGCCAGATGACGCGCTTGCCGCCGAACATGGACAGGGTCTTGACCGATTCCGCGAACTGGAGCTCGAGCACGCGCGCGTCGTCGACCCGCAGGATCTGCGCGGAGATGATCTCGGCTTCGGCGTCGGAGCCCGCCGCCTTCCGGGCCTTGTCGTAACAGGCACGGCCGTCCTGATCGACGAGGTATTCGTCCTTACCAGCGATGATGGCGAGATAGCCGGGCACGCGCCTAATCTCCCGCCCTCCCCCTGCGTGGCAATCCTTTGTCATTCGCAGGCCCTAAGACAGGCCTGCGAGGTATCAGCGGTTAGCGGTTAGCGGTTGGCGGTTAGGCAGAATGCATAGGGACTCAGGTCTCGGCCCTCAGGCATCGGATACGGGCTATCGGGTGCGGGTACGGACCCAGGTTAGGGAATCAAACCGCCATCTGTCATTGATTCAGCCATCTACCCCAGCCCTAACCCCTATTTTCAATTCAGTCCTCCATTCAGACCTCAACGCAGGCCTCAACTCAGTCCTCCAAATCCAACCCAACCGCCTACCGCTAACCGCCGACACCTACCACGCCTGCCGTCAGGCCCCGTGGATCAGGTCCTCGACGCGGTACTTGTTCAGCTTCCGACGCATGAAATCGAGGGCGGTGTTGACGGCGCGCTGCTTGATCTGGCGACGGTCGCCGGGGAGGGCGACGCGCTGGGACCAGACGCCCGTCGGGGAGGCGTACCCGAAATAGACCGTGCCGACGGGGTCGGCCTCGGTGCCGCCGCCCGGACCGGCGTAGCCGGTGACCGCGATGGCGTAGTCGGAACCGAACTTCTCGATGGCGCCCGTCGCCATGGCGGCGGCGCATTCGGCGGAGACGGCCCCGTGCTGGGCGATGAGGCAGTCCGGGACGCCGAGGAGGTTCACCTTGGCGTCGTTGGCGTAGCAGACGGCCGAACCGGCGAAGACCTTGGAGGCTCCGGGGATGTCGGTGAAGGCGTTGGCGAGCAGGCCGCCGGTGCAGGACTCGGCCAAGGCGACGGTCTTCTCGAGGCTGCGGAGCTGCTCGACGACGAGCGTGGCCAGGCAGGCGTGGCCGGTGGCGACGAAATCCTCGCCGACCGCGTCGCGGACCTTGCGCGCGACCTCGCACAGCTGTTCGGCGGTCGCGCCGCTGCCGCCCGAGGAGATGCGCGCGTCGACGACGCCGGTGTGCGTGCCGAACGTGAGGACCATGCCCGGCGCGAGGAGCGGCCGGACGACCGCCTCGAGGGGCACGGCGCCGATGCCGAAGGTGCGGACCTGCACGTAGGCTTCGCCCTGGCACGCGCAGCCCACCTGACGGAGGCGAGGCACGACTTCGTCCTCGAACATCGGCCGCAGCTCGAGCGAAGGACCGGGCAGCATCACGAGGGCGCGGCCCTCGCGATGCAGGAAGACGCCGGGCGCGGTGCCGCGCGGATTGGGCAGCGATTCGGCGCCGGCCGGGACGTAGCACTGGCTCAGGTCCGCGGCGGCGACCTTGCGGCCGATCAGCTTGAAGCGCTCGCGCAGGGCCTGCTCGGCGGCGGGCACGTGCTCGAGCTTCAGGCCGAGAGCGCCGGCGACGGCGCCGCGCGTATGGTCGTCGGAGGTCGGGCCGATGCCGCCGGTGGTGACGATCAGGTCGTAGGCGCCCCAGGCTTCGCCGACGGCGCGGGCGATCTCGGCGGCGTCGTCGCGGACGACCAGGGAACGGGTGATGGGCAGGCCGCGGCGGGCGAGGTGCTCGCCCAACCAGAGGAGGTGGCCGTTCTCACGGAGGCCGTCGAGGAGCTCGTCGCCCACGTTGATGACGAGGACCTGTCTGGGTCGGCTGTTACAGGAAAGCATTTGCGGAAACGGGGCGTGCCGGCAGGGTTAAGGGCTCAGGCCCAAAATGCAAACCGACCGGGAAGAACTTTCGCCCAAGGCCAAGGCCCGCCGCGCCCCCCACACCCCCGGCGTGTACCTGATGAAGGACGCCGCCGGGCTGGTCGTCTACGTGGGCAAGGCCAAGGACCTCAAGAAGCGCCTGGCCTCCTATTTCGTGCCCCGTCAGCGGATGACCCCCAAGGTGGCCGCGATGATGGACACGGTGGCGGACATGGAGTGGCACGAGGTCCGGTCCGAGACCGAGGCCCTGCTGCTGGAGGGCAAGCTCATCAAACGCTGGCGCCCCCGCTGGAACATCCTCTTCCGGGACGACAAGCAGTTCCCCCAGGTCCGGGTCGACCTCGCCGACCCCCTCCCCCGCTTCCGGATCGTCCGGGCCCGCACGACCGACGCCTGCCGCTATTTCGGCCCGTTCCCCCACCAGCAGGCCGTCCGGCGCACGCTCAACGAGATGCGCAAGAAGTTCGGCATCCTGCTGGCCGACAGCAACCCGGTCGCCCAGCCGGACGGGACGTGGAAGCTCTACGACGACGCCCGCGCCGAGATCCAGAAGCACGCCAACGTGGTCACGACGGAGGAGTACGCGGCGCGCGTGACCGAGGCGTGCGCGTTCCTCGAAGGCAAGGTCGAGAGCTGGGCCGAACAGGTCGAGGCCGACATGCGCCAGGCCGCCGCGGAACGCGACTACGAGAAGGCGGCCAGCCTGCGCGACCTCCTCGACGCGCTGAAGCGCACGACGGAGAAATCCCGCCGGTTCCTCCGCGAGAACCCCCTGCCCCGCCGTGACGAGGCCGGCGCCCTCGCCGCGCTCGCCGCCGCGCTCGGGCTCGAGCGGCCGCCGGCGACGGCGGAGTGCTTCGACATCTCGCACATCTCCGGCACGCTCGCCGTCGCGTCGATGGTCCGCTTCGTCGACGGCCAGGCCGACAAGTCCGGCTACCGCCGCTTCAAGATCAAGTCCTTCGAGGGCAACGACGACTTCCGCTCGATGCAGGAGGTGGTCGGCCGCCGCTACACGCGGCTCCACGAGGAGCACCGCGCCTTCCCCGAGCTCGTCATCATCGACGGCGGCCTCGGCCAGGTCCACGCCGCGCTCGCGGCTTTCAAGGAGCACGACCTCGCCCCGCCCCCGCTCATCGGCCTCGCCAAGCGCGAGGAGACGATCGTCTTCCCCGACGGCCGCGAACTCAAGCTGCCGCGGCACGACGTCGGCCTCGCCCTGCTCATGCGCATCCGCGACGAGGCCCACCGCTTCGCCAACGACTTCAACGCCGAGCTCCGCAGCCGTAAGCTACGTGAATCCCTGCTCGACGAGATGCCCGGCCTCGGGCCCAAGCGGAAGGACGCCCTCCTCGCGCACTTCGGCAGCATCCAGAAGCTGCGCAAGGCCACCGTCGCGGAGATCGCCGAAGTCGAAGGCCTCAGCGACAAGCTCGCCGCCGAGGTGAAGGCGTATCTGGAAGCAAGAGGGTGAGTATCTGCGGTTAGGGGTTGGCGGTTAGCGGTTAGAAAAACAAATGGCGGCAGCTTAAACGTCCCCAGCCAATCATTCGGTTCGCCTTTGAGTAGTCCTTCTTGTCTTCCCACCACCTGCCCCCGTGGCCGCCACCCGACACCTGTCTTCAAGCTTTCTGTCATCTGTCATCGATGCGGTCATCGAGTCAGCCCTCTGCCTCTCGTCCATTCAGTCCTCAACGCAGCCCTCCACGCAGTCCTCCATTCAGCCCTCCCTGACAGATTCCGCCCTCCACTCCGCCTCTACTTCGTAACCGCCATCTCCCTCTCGACCAGATCCGCCACGCGGTCGGCGCCGCCGGCGTCGCCGAGGCCGTCGACGGAGGCTTTCCACTTCTTCCAAAGGGCCCAGTCACCGGTGAAGGCTTCGGCGATGATCGCGCGGGCCGAGTCAGGCGCGAGCCCATAGGCGCCGGCGTGATGCTCCGCGATGAGGCGGCCGTTCCCGGCTTCCTGGCCGG
This sequence comes from Verrucomicrobiota bacterium, assembly GCA_016871725.1. Lineage (GTDB taxonomy): Bacteria > Verrucomicrobiota > Verrucomicrobiia > Opitutales > UBA953 > UBA953. The sequence goes on from VHCL01000005.1 coordinate 72,436, forward strand.
GGATGACCTGCGTGATGACCATCGGCACGCCGGCCGCGACGCACTCATGCGTGGTCGCGCCGCCGGCCTTGCTGACGACGAGATGACTCGAAAGCATGAGCGCCGGGATCCGATCCGTCCAGCCGAGCACTTCGGCGCGGCCTTCGACCGCCCGTTCGACGGCCTCCTTGAAGGACGCATCCTTGCCCACGGTTATCGTGAGTTCGAGGCCGAGCGTCGAAAGGGCCGTGGCGAGCTCGACGGCGTCGCGCTTGCCGGGATTGAGCATCAGGAGCACGCGCGGACGTTCGCCGACCTTGGCCGACGAACGCGGGGCGAGGCGCGACGAGACCGGGAAACCATAAGGCAGGACCTTCGCGGCGGGCACGCCCTGGCGGATCATGACTTCGGCGGTGGCCTGGTTCGGCGTGACGTACCAGTCCGAGTGCGCGCGATGCCAGGCGCGGTTCACGGAGATGGAATCCGTGACGACGGTGATCAGACGCGGGCGCGCAGGGTCGTCGCGACGCCAGCGACGGGCCATCATGTAGTTATAGAGCGGATAGGCCGAGACCACGACCGGCGGCTGAGCCGCGTCGAGCATCGCGTTCAAGGTCCTTTCGACCGGACGCACGAACGGGAGCGAGGCGCGCACGAGCGGCAGGCGGTCGAGCGCCGCGTAAAGGCAGCCCCAGAGACGCGGATACTTGTTCGCGACGCCGATATAGCTGTCGCGCTGGCTCCTGGCCTTCTCCGCGCCGTAGGCTTCGAGAAAGAGGTCGTGCAGCTCGCCGGTGAGGCCGGGCTTGCGTCCGAGGGCCTCGATGATGGAACGGGCGGCGGCGTTGTGGCCTTCGCCGAAACCGGCCGTGAGGACGGGGATGACGCTCATCAGGCGACGAACGAAATCGTGGCGCCGGCCGACGCGCCGGGAGCGGGGGCGCCGTTCTGGGCGGCCTCGCAGGCGGCGCGGCGTTCGGCGATGCGGCGCAGGAGCTCCGGACGTTCGACGACGCGGATGGTGCCGTCGTCCTCCTCCACCACGGCGGTCAGGGATTCGACCCAGTCGCCGGAGTTGATGTAGCGGACGCTGCCGATCATGCGGTCCTCGGCCTTGTGGATATGGCCGCACATCACGCCTTCGCAGCCGCGGCGCGCGGCCAGGGTCTGCAGATGCTCCTCGAAGCTCGAGATGAAGCTGACGGCCGACTTGACCTTGGCCTTGATGGCCTGCGAGAGGGAGAAGTACTCCTTGCCGCGCCAGGCGCGCCACTTGTTGTAGACGCGGTTCAGGTCGAGGAGGATCTGGTAGCTGATGTCGCCGATCACGGCCAGCCAGCGCATCTTGACGGTGACAGTGTCGAACGCGTCGCCGTGGATGCAGAGATACTTGCGGCCGTCCTGGGCGACGTGGATGTGTTCCTCGGCGAGCTCGATGCGATCGAGCACGAGCGGGATCAGGCGGCGGATGAAGTCGTCGTGGTTGCCGCGCAGGTAGACGACCTTCGTGCCGTCCTTCTCCGCCATCTTCATGATGCGGCGGACGACGGCCGTGTGGGCCGGACTCCAGTGGTTCTTGCGCTGCAGCGACCAGAGGTCGATGATGTCGCCGTTGAGGATGAGCTTGTCGCAGCGGATGCCGCGCAGCACGTCGAGCAACTCGCGCGCCTGGGCGTCCTTCGTGCCCAGATGGAGATCCGAAAGGACCAGCGTCCGGAAGTGAATCTTGTGCTGCCCAGGGACCTTGATGGTTTCTTCCATGGGTCCGAAGATTACGTGACGATGGTGTCAGTCCCGCGTCAGGTGAGTCTTAATCGGGAAACAGCGGAAGCGGGTGGTGGCGGTCAGCGGATGGCGGTTGGCGGTTCGGAAGAGATCAAGCGCGCAAGTTTGGGGCTGTGATTCCCCAGCCAATCATCCGGTCTCCGGTTGCCCTTTGGATTTTATGATTTCGCTCCGGATGGCAGGTGGCGGGGCTTTTTCAATTCAGTCCTCAACGCAGCCCTCTATTCAGTCCTCCATTCGGCACTCCCCCTCCGCCCCGTCACAAAATCGTAACAATCGTAAAGACCTGATGTTACAATTGTTACGAAGGCGTGTCGAACGGGGCTTGCCCCCTTCCTTGCCCCCACCTTGGAACGACCCCACCCAAACACCCATGAAAGACTTCCTCAAGAAGGTCCTCGGTAAGGATGAAAAGTTCTATGAGCTCCTCGAAGCCAGCGCCGACGAGGCCGCGAAGAGCGCCAAGTCGCTCTCGAAGCTCTACGCCCAGGTGGGCAAGCCGGACTTCGAGCAGTGCTTCACCGAGCTCGTCGTCGCCCGCCGCGTCGACAAGCGCATCGGCCTTTCGATCACCCAGGAACTCTGCCAGACCTTCGTGACGCCGCTCGAGCGCGAGGACATCGAGGCCCTCGCCAACGCCCTCTATAAGATCCCGAAGACCTGCGAGAAGATCGGCGAGCGCATCGCCATCTGCCCCTCCCAGTTCTCGACCGACATCGTCGACAAGCAGGTGCGCATGCTCGAGCAGGCCACCGAAGTCACCGCCTCCCTCGTCCGCAAGCTGCGCAAGCTCTCGAACGTCGAGGAGATCCAGGACGACTACGAGACCCTGCAGACGATCGAAGGCGACGCCGACCGCCTGATGGTGGGCCTCCTGCGCGACCTCTACCAGGGCAACGTCGACGCCAAGGAAGTCGTCGTCCTCAAGGACATCTACGAACTCCTCGAACGCGCCATCGACCACTGCCGCGACGCCGGCAAGGTGGTCTTCCAGATCGCCCTCAAGTACGCCTAAGCCCGCGCCCCGTCTCCGGCCATGGATCCTTTCCTGCTGATGGTGCTGGTCATCGTGGTGGCCGTGGTGTTCGAATACATCAACGGCTTCCACGACGCGGCCAACGCCATCGCGACCGTCGTCTCGACGCGCGTCCTGACGCCCCGCCAGGCGATCATGCTCGCGGCCTTCACCAACCTCGTCGGCGCCTTCTGGGGCACCGCGGTGGCGAAGACGATCTACTCCGGCTACATCGCCGTCTCGGCCGAGTTCCAGGTGGCCCAGCTGGCCATCGCCTGCGGGCTGATGGGCGGCATCGTCTGGAACCTGCTCACGTGGTGGTTCGGCATCCCGTCGAGCTCCTCCCACGCGCTCGTCGGCGGCCTCTGCGGCGGCGTCCTCGGCCAGTCGCACCTCGAATGGGGCCGCCTGATCTGGTCGGGCACCGACGCGGCCGGCAAGACGGTCGGCCTCTGGCCGAAGCTGATCAAGCCGATGTTCATCTCGCCTTTCATCGGCTTCACCCTGGGCGTCATCTTCATGGCCCTGCTGACGATCGTGATCGTCCGCTTCGCCCTGCGCCCGAGCAAGGTCCAGAAGGGGTTCGGGAAGCTGCAGCTGGTCTCGGCCGGCATGATGGGCTTCTCCCACGGCTCCAACGACGCGCAGAAGACCGTCGGCATCATCACCTTCGCCCTCATCGTCGGCGCGACCTCCGGCGCCTTCGACCCGGCCCACGCCCCGTCCTGGGCCCAGGCCATCAAGCCCGAGCTCAACGCCAAGGGCGTCGTCGACCACGCGCCCTACTGGGTGATCGTGCTGTGCGCCATCACCATGGCCCTGGGCACCGCCGCCGGCGGCTGGAAGATCATCCGCACGATGGGCCACAAGATGGTGAAGCTGCAGCCGGTCCACGGCTTCGCCGCCGAGACCGCCGCCGCGATCACGATCCACGGGGCCTCCGAGATGGGCATCCCGCTTTCGACCACGCACGTGATCTCCACCTCCATCCTCGGCGTCGGCGCGACCAAGCGCTTCGACGCGGTGAAGTGGGGCCTCGTCGGCCGCATCGTCTGGGCCTGGGTGCTGACCATCCCGATCACCCTGACCCTCGGCTACCTGTTCTACCGCGCGGTCGTGGCCTTCGGCTGGGCGAAGTAAGGCAGGGTCAGGCCGGGACTCAGCGGGAACTGAGGTCGACGCCGGCCTGCTGCGCCCACGCCATCCACGCGTCCGCCAGCTCCTTGAGCTTGGCGGGCTGCGCGGCCGCGAGGTCGTGCTGCTCGGACGGGTCTTTCGAGAGGTCGAAGAGCTGCCAGGTGACGGGCGCGCTCTGACGCTTGCCCCAGACGATCTTCCACCGGCCGAGACGATAGCCGCGCGCGCCCTCGTGGGCGGTCGGGATGCCGCGCTCAGGCGTCGGTTCACCCCGCAGGTCAGGCAGCAAGGAACGACCTGAAGCCGGGCGGATGGGCTTCCCGGCCCGCTCCCGCGGATACGCGGAGCCGGTGGCCGCGGCGAGGGTCGGGAGAAGGTCCATGACGTGCGCCGGCGAGCGGATCCATTCCGCCGCCGGCTTCAGGCCGGCCGGCCACGAGACGAGGAGCGGCGCGCTGACGCCGCCTTCGTGGCAGAAGTGCTTGTAGAGGTTGAGCGGCGTGTTGCCGAGGTTGGCCCAGGCGGAGCCGTAAGAAGAATGCGTCCCGGCCTGGCCCATGCCGTCGAGCGCGGCGCCGACATGCAGGTCGGTGCGACCGGCGCGGGAGCGGCCGTCGAAACCGAACGGGCCCCACTCGTAGCAGGCGCCGTTGTCCGACGTGAACACGACGAGGGTGTCGGCGAGTTCGCCGTTCCGCTCGAGGTCCGCGAGCAGCCGGCCGACGCCTTGGTCGACGTGCTCGACCATCGCGGCGAAGGTGGCCATGCGGCGCGCGAGATCCTCGCGCCGGTCCGCCGGAAGGCTTTCCCAGGACGGGTTCGGCTTGCCGGAGAAACCATTGGCGATGGCGTCGTCCGCCTCGACCGGAACCATCGAAAGCGGCGGCAGGACGGCGTCCGCGGCGACGAGCCCCAGCGTCCGCATGCGCGCGAAACGTTCGGCGCGCAGGACGTCCCAGCCCCGGCGATAGGTCGCCATATGCCGGTCGATCGACGCCTTCGGGGCCTGGACGGGGAAGTGCGGCGAGGAATGCGCGAGGTAGAGGAACCACGGCTTGCCCTTCTGCGTCCGCGCCTGACGCAGGAACTCGAGGGCGTAGTCGGTGAAGACGTCGGTGACGTAGAACTTGCCGGACTCATAGGCCAGTTCGGCCGGCGTGCCGGCAGGCAGGCGCACGTATGCGGCGGGGTCCCACTGGTCGTTGGAATGGGCCTGCAGGTTCTTGTAGCCGTAATAGGCGTCGAAGCCGCGCTGGATCGGCCCGGGCGAACCCATGTGCCATTTGCCGACCATCCAGGTCGAGTAGCCGGACTGCTTCAGGAGCTCGGGCATGGTGATGTTGTCGTCGAGCAGGTGCCCCGTGTAAGCAGGGCCGCGATTCGCCGACGGCTTGGCGGAGACGAAATCACCGATGCCCGCTTCGTGCGGATGCAGGCCGGTCATGAGCGACGCGCGCGTCGGGCAGCAGCGCGCGGAGGTATAGACCTTCTCGAAACGCGCGCCGGCCTTGGCGAGCCGGTCCAGGTTAGGCGTGGGGATCTCGCCGCCGTAACACCCGAGATCCGAGTAGCCGAGGTCGTCGGCGAGGATGACGAGCACGTTCGGGCGACGCGTCTCCGCGGCGGCCAGGAGCGCCGCGCCGAAGGTCAAAAGCAGCCGGAGGATCATGGGGTGGTGACGGCGAGGCCGGCGACGGCGCCCTGCAAGGGCTTGGGCTCACCGTAGAGGCCGACGGGCTTGCCGTTGTCATGGCCGACGCAGAAGTCTTCCGCCGGCTGGCGCGGCAGCGTCCCCTTCGCCTTGCCGGTGACGGCGTCCTGTCCGGCGACGACGAGCTTCATCGCGCCGTCGGCGGCGAGGCCGGCGGTGACGGCGAAACTTCCCTTCACCTCGGCGGGCGAGACGATCTCGACGACCTCGTCGGCGCCATGCCGCACGGCGAACGCGACGCGGCCGCCCTTGAGGTAGAGCGCATGGCCGATGAGGCCGCCTTGGGCGAGGAGGACGGCGTCACGCTGCGTCGTGTCGACGGTGACGGCGAGGGTGAAGGCCTTCTGGCCGACCTGCGGGGCGGCGGCCGAGGGGATCGCGTCGCCGGGCTTCGCCTGCGCGAGGGCGACGGACTTCGCGGCCGCCTTCGGCGCGCCCTTCTTCGCGGCGGGCTGCCGGGCGTCGTCTTTCTTCGCGTCGTTCGGCACGTAATCGACCGTCGGATAAAGCGTCCGGGCGCCCTTCACTTCGCCGGCGGGACGGCGCGCGGCCGGCGTCTTGCCGCCGATCTCCGCCGCCGTCTTCTCGGCGAGGGCTTTCAGCTTGGCGACGACTTCCGGATGCCGCGCGGCGACGTCGGCCTGCTCGCCGATGTCGGCGTCGAGGTCGTAAAGGCGGAGGCCGTTCGCAGTCTTGGCCGCCTGCTTGCCCATGCCTTCCGGCTGGGGCACGAGCGCCAGCTTCCAGCGGCCCTGGCGGACGGCCTGCAGCTCATAACCGCTGAAGTAATAGTGGGCTTCGCGCGCGGACTCCTTCGACTGGCCGAGCAGGATCGGCGTGATGTCGCGTCCGTCGATGACCGGCGTCGCGGGCACGGCGCCGCCGGCGAGCGCGACGAACGTCGGCAGGAGGTCGATGGTCGCGGCGACGGCGTCGTTGACGGCACCGGCGGGGATCCGCCCGGGCCACCAGGCGAGGGTCGGCACGCGCACGCCGCCTTCCCACGTCGAGCCCTTGCCGCCGCGGAGCGGTCCGGCGCTGCCGCCGTCGGCACCCTTGGTCAGCCACGGGCCGTTGTCGGACGTGAAGACCACGATCGTATCCTTGTCGAGCCCCTGCGAGCGGAGGGCGTCGAGCACCTGGCCGACGCTCCAGTCCATTTCTTCGACCCAATCACCGAACCGACCATTCTGGGATTTGCCGGCGAAGGCCGCGCCCGGCCAGATCGGGGTGTGGACGGCGTTATGGGCGAAGTAGAGGTAGAAGGGTCGGTCCTTGCTCCGGGTGATGAAGTCGACCGCCTCCTTGGCGTAGAGCTCGACCATCCGGCGCTGGCCTTCCCCGTCCATCAGCTCGACGACCTTCTCGTCCCGCAGGAGGGGGACCACCGGGGTCTTGGTCTCGGCGCTCTTCTTGAGCATGTCGTTCGAATAGGGGATGCCGAAATAATGGTCAAAACCCTGCCGGGTGGGCAGGAATTCAGGCTGGTCGCCCAGGTGCCACTTCCCGACCATCTGGGTGGCATAGCCTTTTTCCTTAAGTCTTTCGGCTACAGTAACTTCAGATGGATTTAACCCTACCGATTGACCCGGGAAATAGACCCCCGGGACGGAGACCCGCGCCCCGTAGCAGCCGGTCATCATCTGGGCCCGTGAGACCGAACAGACCGGGGTGGCGTAGAAACTGGTCAGTTTTATGCCCTCCTTGGCCATCCGATCGAGATGGGGGGTGCGCTGCTTGGTCGCCCCGAACGGCCCGATGTCCCCGTAACCCAGGTCGTCGATGAAGATCACGACCACGTTGGGCGGGCGGGCGGGGGCGGCGGCCGCCCACAAAGCGGCCAATAGGACTAAAATCGTCTTCATGGGGTACGCTCCTAGAACAATCCCCGCAGGTCGAAGTTGCAAGCCTCCCCGCCGACCGACGCTTCACGCTACCGACCCCGATTAGAAGCGATAAAAACGCCGTTTTTGCCCCTTCCCGCTTGCTCCCCATGGGGGTCACCCTAACTTGCGGCGAACGACCATGGTCAAATCCGATTTCGGCTACAACAGCAAGGTGGAGGGCGAGGTCATCGTGACCCGCGCCGACGCCGTCGTGAACTGGGTGCGCAGCCACTCCGTGTGGCCGATGCCCATGGGCCTGGCCTGCTGCGCCATCGAGCTCATGGCCGCCGGCGGCTCCCGCTTCGACATCTCCCGCTTCGGCATGGAGGTCATGCGCTTCTCGCCCCGCCAGGCCGACTGCATGATCGTCGCCGGCACGGTCACCTACAAGATGGCCGAAGTCGTCCGCCGTATCTACGACCAGATGGCCGAGCCGAAGTGGGTCGTCGCCATGGGCGCCTGCGCCTCCACCGGCGGGATGTACCGCTCCTACGCCACCCTGCAGGGCGTGGATAACATCGTCCCGGTCGACATCTACATCTCCGGCTGCCCGCCCCGCCCCGAGGCCCTCCTCGACGGCATGATGCTCCTCCAGGAGAAGATCCGCCAGGAAGGCGGCTCGCTGAAGCGCACCTTCCGCGGCCGGACCATCGAAACCAAGATCGTCAGCTGAGCACGGACATGGACGCCGCCGCGCTCGCCTCCCGTTTCCCTGCCACGCAGGACCTCGCCGGCAAGGACATGCCGACCTTCCGCGTCGCCGGCAGCGACCTGCTCGCCGCCGTGGCCTACCTGCGCGACGCGCAGGGCTTCGACCTGCTCGCCGACCTCTGCGGCGTCGAATGGAAGGACCGTCCCACCCGCTTCGGCGTCGTCCTCCACCTGCTCAGCACGACGCACAAGGAATACGTCCGCCTGCACGTCGACGCCGTCGATGACCGCGTCCCGAGCGTCTCCTCCCTCCACCCCGGCGCCAACTGGCACGAGCGCGAGGCCTACGACATGTTCGGCATCGTCTTCGAAGGCCACCCGGACCCGCGCCGCATCCTGATGTGGGAGTCGTATCCGTATCACCCGCTCCGCAAGGACTTCCCCCTCGCCGGCATCGAGGTCGAACTCCCCGCCGCCGACGTCGCCGAAGTCACCGGCAAGAAGGTCGTCCCCGCCCCGATGATGGGCGGCCCCTTCGTCTCGCACGGCGGCAAGCTCTCCGAAGGCGAACCCACCGCGCTCGACCAGTCCTGGAACGAGCAGCACCCCAAAGCCTGACCCCTCGTGAAGATCACCAAGGAAATCTCCCTCGGCGACGTCGCCGCCCGCTCCGAAGAGCTGCGCGGCGAGAACATGACCCTGAACATGGGTCCGTCCCACCCGGCCACGCACGGCGTGCTCCGCCTCAGCCTCGAGCTCGACGGCGACAAGGTCGTGAAGTGCGACCCGGTCATCGGCTACCTGCACCGCGGCGACGAGAAGATCGCCGAGAACATGACGTACAACCAGTTCGTCCCGTACACGGACCGCCTGGACTACCTCGCCCCCCTCGCCAACAACGTCGCCTACGCCATCGCCGTCGAGAAGCTCGCCGGCCTGAAGCTGCCCCCGCGCTGCGAGGCGATCCGCGTGCTCACCTGCGAGATGGCCCGCATCTCGTCCCACCTCCTCGGCATCGGCGTCTACGCGATGGATACCGGCGCCTGGACGGTGTTCATGTACACCTTCAACGAGCGCGAGAGGCTCTACACGCTCTTCGAGGAGCTCACCGGCGCCCGCTTCACCACGAGCTACACCCGCGTCGGCGGCGTGACCCGCGACCTCCCGGAAGGCTGGCTCGCCAAGGTCGCGGCCTTCTGCGACGGCGTCGAGCGCACCATCGACGAGGTCGACAAGCTCCTCACCCGCAACGGCATCTTCCTCGAGCGCACCGAAGGCATCGCCCCCATCTCGAAGGAGATGGCCCTCGCCTACGGCCTGACCGGCCCGAACCTCCGCGCCTCGGGCGTGCCGTTCGACCTCCGCAAGGACAAGCCTTACTCCGGCTACGAGCAGTATGACTTCGACGTCCCCGTGGGCGTCAAGGGCGACTGCTTCGACCGCTACCTCGTCCGCATGGAGGAGCTCCGCCAGTCCGTGCGCATCATCCGCCAGGTCGTGAAGACCATGCCCGGCGGCGCCTGGTACGCCGAGGACGCCAAGAAGATCTTCCTTCCGCCCAAGGCCAAGGTCCTCACCAAGATGGAGGAGCTCATCCAGAACTTCATGCTGGTTACCGAAGGCCCGCAGATCCCCGCCGGCGAGGTCTACTTCGAGGCCGAGAACCCGAAGGGCGCCCTCGGCTTCTACGTCGTCTCCCACGGCGGCGGCGTCCCCTACCGCCTCCGCATCCGCGGACCGAGCTTCGTCTCGCTCTCGATCCTCCCCGCCGTCGTCCCCGGCAACTTCCTCACCGACATCGCTTCCATCCTCGGTTCGCTCGACTTCGTCATGGGCGAATGCGACCGCTAAGACCATGCACGAATCCCCTTCCTCCGCCCCCGCCCGCGCCCTCAAGCCTGAGACGCTGGCCCAGGCCCCCGCCATCGTCGCGCAGTATCCGCAGAAGCGCAGCGCGACCATGCCCCTCCTGCACCTCGTGCAGGAAGACCGCGGCTACATCACCCAAGAGGACATGCACTGGGTCGCCGAGCAGGTCGGCGTGACGCCGATGCAGGTGCTCGAGGTGGTCACGTTCTACCCGATGTACCGCCAGGCGCCCATCGGCCGCCGCCACGTGCGCGTCTGCCGGACGCTGTCCTGCGCCCTCCGCGGCTCCTACGCGCTGATGGAGAACCTCGAGAAGTCCCTGAACTGCAAGCGCGGCGAGACCTCGCCCGACGGCGACTTCACCCTGGAGTTCGTCGAATGCATCGCCGACTGCGGCTGCGGCCCGGTCGTCCACGTCGACGCCGCCATGCACGAGAACGTGCAGCCCGCGGACGCCGAGAAGTTCGCCGCCCAGCTCAAGGCCACGCTCAAGGACCCGGCCTACGGCCAGAACCCTCCCGTCCCCGGCACGCCCGAGTGGAACGGCTAACCTGAAACTCTCCGCGACATGCCCGCCGTCGAACGCCCTCTCATCTACGCCAACCTCCGGAAGCCCGGGTACACGGTCGACATCGACTGCTACCTGCGGAACGGCGGTTACGAAGCCCTCAAGAAAGCCGTCGCCCTCAAGCCCGAGGAAGTCTGCAAGGAAGTCGAGGTCTCCGGCCTGCGCGGCCGCGGCGGCGCCGGCTTCCCGACCGGCATGAAGTGGAAGTTCCTCGACCGCAAGTCGGGCAAGCCCGCCTACCTCGTCGTCAACGCCGACGAATCCGAGCCCGGCACCTACAAGGACCGCCAGATCATCTACAAGGACCCGCACCAGATGCTGGAAGGCATCGCGATCACCGCGTGGGCCATCCAGGCCAAGCAGGCCTTCATCTACATCCGCGGCGAGTTCATCCACGGCGCCAAGATCCTCGAGCGCGCCATCGCCGAGGCCAAGGCCAAGGGCTTCCTCGGGCAGAACATCCTCGGCTCCGGCTACTCCTGCGAGGTCGTCGTCCACCGCGGCGGCGGCTGCTACGTCTGCGGCGAAGAGACCGGCCTGATCGAGTCCCTCGAAGGCAAGCGCGGCTACCCGCGCATCAAGCCCCCGTATTTCCCCGCCGTCCTCGGCCTCTACAACTGCCCGACCATCGTCAACAACGCGGAGACGATGGCGCAGGTGAAGCACGTGCTCGCCTTCGGCGGCGCGGAGTTCGCCAAGATCGGCATCCCCGGCGACAGCGGCACCCACATCTGGGGCGTCAGCGGCCTGGTGAAGCGCCCGGGTCTCTACGAGATCGAAGCCGGCAAGGCCACCTTCGGCGAGCTGCTCTACGACCTCTGCGGCGGCCCGCTCGACGGCCGCAAGATCAAGGCGATCATCCCCGGCGGCTCCTCCACCAAGATCCTCAAGGTCGGCGAACGCTTCAAGGGCAAGCTCGCCAACGGCACCGAGTTCGACTGGGCGCTCGAGGACATCCCCCTCGACGCGAACAGCATCGCGGCGTGCGGCACGGGCCTCGGCACCGGCGGCACCATCGTCATCGACGACTCCGTCGAGATGATCCAGGCGCTCTCCAACCTCAACGCCTTCTACGCCCACGAGACCTGCGGCCAGTGCACGCCCTGCCGCGAAGGCTCCCTCTGGCTCTCCCGCGTCTCGAAGCGCATCACGACCGGCGGCGGCCTCGAGACCGACGTCCCGCTGCTCCTCGACATCGCCAACCAGGTGGCCGGCCGCACGATCTGCGCCCACGGCGAAGCCGTCGCGTGGCCCGTGCAGTCCGCGGTCCCGAAGTTCAAGGACGAGTATCTGGAGTCCATCCGCAAGCGCCAGGCCGGCGAAGCCGTCCCGAAGCTGAAGCTGATCTGACCCCAGCGAGTATCGTTGGCCCGAGTATCGAGTATCGGGGAATAGGGACCGCATGACCTGCGGTCCTTTTGTTTGGGCGGGGGAAACCCACCTTTCGGTTGGCAGTCCGGAGGGTTCGGTCTTACTTGGACGCAGGTTCGATGCCCCGTCGTCTCGTCACCCTCCTGCTCCTGCTCGGAGCCGCCTCCGCCACCGCGGCCGAGGACGGCGCGCTGCTCTACGCCCAGAACTGCGCGGCCTGCCACCTGCCGGACCAGATGGTCGTAGGCCCGTCCCTGGTCGAGATCTCCAAGCTTTACGGCAAGAAGCCCAAGGAGTTCGTCCGCTGGGCCGTCAAGCCGCAGAAGAAACGTCTCGGCGTGATCGAGATGCCCTCGATGGCCCACCTCGGCGAAGCGAAACTCCTCGCGATCCGCGAACACATGCTCGCCGCGGCCGTCGGCCTCAAGGAGAAGCCGGCGATCACGAAGGACCCGCTGGCCCGCCCCGCGCGCCGGCCCGAGGTCCGGCGTATCTTCATGCCGAACGTCGGCCCGGCGGCCATCGCCGTGGCCCTGCCCGGCGACCTCAACGTCTGCTTCGACGCCGGCGACTGCCGCCTGCGCACGGTCTGGCGCGGCGACTTCCTCGACGGCTGGGCCTATTACAAAGGCGCGGGCAAGGCCACCGCGACCCCGCTCGGCAAGGTCCTGTGGTCGCTGCCGGCCGACGAATCGCTGCAGAAGCGCGTGAAGTTCCTGGGCTACGAGGTGGACGCCGCCGGACTGCCGACCTTCGAGTATGAGCGCGACGGCGCGCGCTTCCGCGAGACCTTCGTCGCCGAAGGACGCGACCTCGTCCGACGCCTCGAAGTCGTCGCGACCGAGCCGGTCACCTTCGAACTCGACCGCGCGACCAGCGCTTCGGCCGGCACGCGGCGTGAATCGACGCTGACGCTCACGCCGGCCGAAGCCAAGGCCTTCGCCCTCACCGTCCGCCTGCCATGATCGC